>NZ_CP081150.1:2263973-2587398 GCF_019665765.1 Deefgea tanakiae | reverse complement strand
CGCATTTTACATGGTGCACGGGAATACCCTCACTGTGTAAAAAAACCAAATGCCTACAATGCTGCAGCCAAAATGGGGAAATTCCCGTAGATTGAGGCCAAAGAAATGAGCTTAGAGGTAGGTATGAATTGTCGTCATGTTGAGCCCAGTCTGTTATGGCAACATTTTGCGGTGCTGTGCGCTTTTCCGCGTCCATCCCATCACGAAGCCGCGCTGCGCGCGCACATTCAAGCGTGGGCGGATCAACTGGGTTTGGCCAATGAGCTTGATGCGGTCGGTAATCTATTGATTCGCAAGCCCGCAACGCTGGGCATGGAAGACAAATTGGGCGTGGTGCTGCAGGGCCATTTGGATATGGTGGCGCTGAAAAATGAAGCAACCCAGCATGATTTTCTGCGTGACCCAATTAAAACCTATATCGCCGATGGCTGGATGCATGCCGATGGCACCACTTTGGGCGCCGACAATGGCATTGGCGTTGCCGCCGCTTTGGCTATCCTCGAAAGCAGCGATATTGCACATGGTCCGCTGGAAGTATTGCTGACCATTGATGAAGAGTCGGGCATGACCGGCGCCAAAGGCTTGCAGCCCGATTGCTTGCAAGGGCAATTGCTGTTTAATTTGGATACCGAAGACTGGGGCGAGCTGTATGTGGGCTGTGCGGGTGGCGTCGATGTGACGGTGAGCCAAACGCTGAATCCCGAAAGCATGCCGGCGGGTTGGGTGGTGCGTGATATTGCAATTACCGGCCTGAAGGGCGGTCATTCTGGCGTAGATATTCATTTGGAGCGGGGTAATGCCATTAAGCTATTATCTTGCTTCTTGTTTAGAGCAATACCTCAGTTTGATTTGCGCGTGGTAAGTATTCGTGGTGGCTCTTTGCGCAATGCTTTACCGCGTGAAGCCTTTGCTCGCGTGGCGATTCCGGCCTGTGATGCTGTTAAATTTAAGGAAGTTGCGGAGCAATGCGTGGCCGATTGGCGAGCGGCATTGAGTCGTGTCGAGCCAGAGATCAAGATGACAGTGTGCGAAGCGCAGGCTGAAGAAGTGCTTAACGCTGCGGACAGTGCCAAAGTGGTTAATTTATTACTGGCTTTGCCGCATGGGATTCGCCGTTGGAGCCAGGAAGTCGCTGGCGTGGTAGAAAGCTCGAATAATCTGGGCGTGGTGCAGTTTGAAGGGCGACGTTTTGAATCGGTCTTGATGGTGCGGTCTTTGACTGATTTTGGCGTGGCCGAATTGACGCAAACCATACGTGCCGTGGCGCGCTTGGCGGGATTTTCGGTCGACAGCGGCGGGGCGTACCCGGGCTGGGCACCCAATTTGCAGTCGCGCGCTTTGCTGGTGCTGCAACAGGCTTATCAAGCTTTGCATGGTGCTGCGCCTTTGGTCAAAGTGATTCATGCGGGTTTGGAATGTGGGCTGATTGGCAAGGCTTATCCCGATATCGAAATGGTGTCGTTTGGTCCAACGATACGCGGCGCACATTCGCCGGATGAGCGTGTTGAGATTGCGTCGGTGGCGCAATTTTGGGAATTGCTGAAGGCCAGTTTGGCGGCTGTTCCACTGAGAAATTAAGCGCAATTTCGCACACATCATTCAAAAACCCTGCAGATTGAAGCGGGGTTTTTGTTTTTCTGCTGTCTGGGTATTACTGTATGGGGTATTAAAGCGACTTTATCGTATGCTCTTTAGTTGATAGACAAAAGTTTCCTTGCTTCGTTGTCTCGCCTTGTCGTACCGAAGTACTGCCTGTGGCTTCGACGCCTTGCTATAAAACTTTTGTATGGGTATTTTTTATGAAAAATTGGCGTTTTTGGTCGAATTGGCCGCAAAGTTTGCAGAGAAAAATCCAGCGCAATTGGCCGTGGGCTTTGGCGTATTTGGCGATTGCGTCTTTGCTGATTGCAACGGTGTTGTACGCATGGCAAGACTATCGGCGTGATGTGTTTCAGCGCGAAGCAACGATGGCGCAAGATTTGCTCTGGCAAGAGCAAGAGATTCGCGGCCGCCTACAAAGCAATCAAAATGTTTTAGAAAACCTCGCTTATGGCCTCGCTTCAGATAGCTTTGGACAGGCGGACTTTCGCTCGCGCGCCGAAAGCTTAATGAAGTCCAATCCAGAAATTATCTCGATTGAATGGGTGAATGCTAGAGGGGAGCGCGGTGATGGTTTTCCTAACTTTGCCCGTCGCCCTGACAGCTTGGTGGCCTTGGATGATTCATTACTGACCGAAGTCATTGATGGCGCAGCGACCTTGGGTTATCCGATGGTCACCAATGTGATTTGGCGCTCCTCACCGCAGATTGTGCATGTGGTGCCGTTTTTCCATGAAACCGAATACCAAGGTGCGGTACTGGCTGTGTATGACTTGTCGGTCTTGCTTTTGCAACGCGTGCCATGGTGGATGGTGCAGCGCTATCAATTGCAGTTGGTCGATAGCAATAATCAAGTGATTGCACCCAATCGCTACCATTCGCGCTTACGTGGTGACGATATCCGTGAAGTGCCATTTGGCGGCGTCTCGCAGCAGAATTTGCGATTGCTGGCCAAGGCGGTAGACCCAGTGAGCAAACCAGCAAATTTTTGGTTGGTGGGTTTGATTTCAGCTTTGCTCTTGCTGTTGCTCTGGGCCTTAAAACTATTGCGCCAACGTATGCGGGAGCGGCAACAGGCCGAGTCGGCGCTGCGTGATGAAATTTTGTTTCGCTCTGCGATGGAAAATTCACTGGTCACCGGCCTGCGTGCGATGGATACCGATGGCAAACTCAGCTACGTGAATCGTGCTTTTGCCGATATGGTGGGTTGGTCGGAAGCCGAATTGGTCGGCGCTAAACCACCAATGCCATTTTGGCCGCCAGAATGTATTGATGAATGCGCTCGCGCTTATCAATCGATTTTGCTGGGTGATTGCCCCGCCAATGGCTTTGAGCTGCGCTTTATGCGCAATGATGGCGAGCGATTTGATGTGCGGCTCTATTCGTCGAAACTCATCGATAGTCAGGGGCAGCATCGCGGCTGGATGGCTTCGATGTATGACATCACGGAGCTGAAACAAGAGCGCGAAGCATTGGCGAGCTCACGCCAGCAATTGCGTACCGTATTGGCTGGTTTAGAGGTTGCTGTGTCGGTCAGTGATTTAGAAACAGGGGTGATGCTGTACCGCAATCGTCATCATAGTAATACTTTTCTGATTCCAAAAAATGCTGAAACCTATTGTCTCTTACAATGGCGCTCATCCTTGCTCATCGAAGAAAGAGTCTTTGAAACAGTGGATATGATCACGGGGCGGCTGTATCAAATCGAACAGCGTATCGTGGATTGGGTGGGTAATCGCAGTGCAATGTTGGAAATTTGTACCGATATTACGGCAAGGCAGCAGGCGCAAGAGTTAGAGCGAACGCGCAATGATATGGTGCAGCACACGGCGCGGCTGGTGAATATGGGCGAGTTAGCCTCCAGCTTGGCACACGAGCTAAATCAGCCCTTGGCAGCAATTGCCAGCTATAGCGCAGCATGTGAAACGATGCTTTATAAGCCCGATCCACCGATCGGCAAAGTGCAAGAAACCTTGGTCAAGATGACCGCCCAAGCGCGCCGAGCCGGGCAGATTATTCGTGGGATACGGCAGTTTGTTGTAAAACGGGCACCTAGTCGTGAGGTATGCGAGCTTCAAGAACTCATTAGCGTGCCTTTGCAGCTATTAGGCCCAACAGCGCATAAACTAAAAGCCAGCATCGTGCTGGAGTTACCCGATGATTTGCCATCGTTTTATGGTGATGCGGTGATGTTGGAGCAAGTGTTGCTCAATTTGATCAAAAATGGTTTGGAAGCCATGAGCGAAACGCCAGCGGCGCGCCGAAAAATTATCGTTCGTGCCGCGGTACTGGATGACATGTTGCAAGTCACCGTCATCGACCATGGCAGTGGTTTGGCTGATCCTGCACAGCTCTTCCAGCCGTTTTATACCACCAAGTCTGAAGGTATGGGCATGGGACTGAATATTTGCCGCTCGGTGATCGAGCAGCATCGAGGCCATTTATGGGCCGAACCGAATCCGGATGGCGGCACGCAAATGCGTTTCCGTCTGCCCTTTGATACCAATAATTCCAATGAGGATACACCATGAAAGCAGTTGCACCCGTTGCCGCACCGATTCGCACTGTTGCGGTGATTGATGATGATGAGGCCGTGCGTGATTCGCTCGGGCTTTTGCTAGAAACACATGATTGCCCTGTGTTGACTTACGCTTCCGCCGAAGCTTTTCTGGATGAGGGCGATGTGAGTCGTTTCGCCTGTTTGATCGTCGATGTCCGTATGGATGGCATGAGTGGCTTGGAGTTGTTTGCCGAATTACGCGAAGGCAGTTATTTACCGCCAGTAATCTTCTTGACTGGGCATGGTGATGTGCCGATGGCAGTGAATGCTTTGAAAGACGGCGCTAGCGATTTTATGGAAAAGCCGTGCGACCAAGATCAGTTGTTGGCGCGAGTACAAGCCTGTTTATCTGAGGATTTGCAGCGTCGTGGTAGCGCCAAGCATCAGCAAAAAGTAGTGGAATTGTTGGCCGACCTGACGCCGCGTGAGCGTGAAGTATTGCAAGAAATCCTGCTCGGTAAATTGAATAAGCAAATTGCCGATCGACTTGATATCAGCACCAAAACGGTTGAAGTTCACCGAGCACGAATTTTCACCAAAATGCGTGTGCATTCAGCGATGGAGCTCGCGGCCATGCTGAAAGAAATACCGGTCGGCGAGTGGTTTGTTGACTAAAGGGTATGCGATTGAAAGACCCTAAGGTATTTACCCTAGGTTGAATACCCGTCCGGTAATTACCTGATTTGCATCATGGTGTAGTCTGCGTATTCTGACTACAACCGAAGGCAGCGCCGCTCTCGGTAAAACATAAAATCTGGAGAACACGATAATGCGCCTTACAAAGTTGGGTCTATTGCTAGCCGGTATGGGTTTAACCTTGGCTGCTCATGCCGCTGAAGTTGAAGTGCTACATTTTTGGACGTCTGGCGGCGAAGCGAAATCCGTTGCTGAATTGAAAAAAATGATGGAAGCGCAGGGTTTTACTTGGAAAGACTTTGCAGTAGCAGGCGGTGGTGGTGAAAACGCAATGACGGCGTTAAAAACCCGTGTCGTTTCAGGTAACCCGCCAGCGGCAGCCCAAATTAAAGGCCCATCGATTCAAGAGTGGGGTAGTGAAGGCGTTTTGGCTTCGATTGATGATGTAGCCAAAAAAGGCGGCTGGGATAAATTGCTGCCGCCTGTGGTATCGAACGTGATGAAATTCAAAGGCCAATACGTTGCAGCGCCAGTGAATGTGCATCGCGTGAACTGGATGTGGGTGAATCCTGAATTACTCAAAAAAGCCAACGCTAAAATCCCAACGACGTGGGATGAGTTTTTTGTTACCGCAGCCGCACTGCAAAAAGCCGGCATTCAGCCTGTTGCTTATGGTGGTCAGCCATGGCAAGACAGCACCGTTTTTGAATCGGTTGCCTTAGGTGTCGGCGGTGTTGATTTCTATAAAAAAGCGTTTGTCCAACTTGACCAAGGCACTTTGAGCGGCCCAACGATGATCAAAGTGTTGGAAACCTATAAAAAAATCAAACCGTTTACCGATAAAAACAGTGCTGGCCGTGAATGGAATCTGGCAACCAGCATGGTGATTAACGGCAAGGCCGGTATGCAATTTATGGGTGACTGGGCCAAAGGCGAATTTATGGCTGCGGGTAAAGCGCCAGGCAAAGATTTTATTTGCGTAGCCGCACCTGGCACTGAAAATGCCTACACCTTCAATATCGATAGTTTTGCGATGTTTAAGCTCAAAAATAAAGATGTTGTGAAAGGTCAGCAAGCCTTGGCGACGACCTTGATGAGCCCAGAATTCCAAGAGTTGTTCAACTTGAATAAAGGCTCTATCCCTGCCCGCATGGGGGTGGATATGGCTAAATTTGACGAATGCGCTAAAAAATCAGCTGCAGACTTCAAAGCAACCTCAGGCAAAGGGACTTTAGTACCGTCTTGGGCGCATGGCATGGCGATGAAATCGGCCACGCAAGGTGCGTTTTTTGATGTCGTTACCCAATTCTGGAATGACGACAAAATGAGTGCCAAAGATGCGGCAACGAAACTCGCTAAAGCCGCGAAGACGATGTAACTTGATGTGATTCAATAGTGGGTATGTTGCCGTAACTAATTTTAATAAATATCTGCAGCAATATACCCATATCTACTTTTGCTTCCAAGCGGAGAACCAAGATGACTACGCCTGTCCGTGCGGCCCAATATGGGTTTGCGGAGCGCTGGCTGCCGCGCCTCGTTTTAGCCCCATCGTTTTTGCTGACCTTGGTTTTTTTATATGGATTTATCGCGTGGAATGGGTACTTGTCTTTTACCACTTCGCGAATGCTGCCCAACACCGAATGGGCAGGTTTGGCCCAATACGCCGCGCTATTTGACAATGAACGCTGGTGGGTTGCGGTTCGAAATCTAGTTATTTTTGCGGTGCTGTTTATTGGTGGCGCAATGGGTATCGGCGTGGTGTTGGCCGTTTTGCTCGATCAAAAAATCCGACTCGAAGGCGCGATTCGCACCATTTATCTCTATCCGATGGCACTGTCTTTTATCGTAACGGGTACGGCGTGGAAATGGATTTTGAATCCGGGATTGGGCATTGAAAAATTGATGCACGACTGGGGATTTACCAGCTTTACGTTTGATTGGTTGGTCAATTCCGATATGTCAATTTACACCGTCGTGTTGGCCGGTTTGTGGCAATCATCGGGCTTTGTGATGGCGCTGTTTTTAGCAGGGCTGCGTGGTGTGGATGATTCGATTATCAAGGCGGCGCAAATTGATGGTGCGAGTTTGCCACGGATTTATTGGAAAATCATTCTGCCCGCCTTGCGCCCCGTGGTGTTTTCTACGTTGATGGTGTTGTCGCACATCGCGATTAAGAGTTTCGATTTGATTATGGCCTTGACGGGCGGTGGCCCCGGTTATTCATCGGATGTGCCGGCGACGTTTATGTATTCGATGGCGTTTACACGTGGGCAAATGGGCGTTGGTGCAGCCAGCGCGATGATGATGCTGATGGCAGTCGCCGCGATTGTGGTGCCGTATCTGTATTCTGAGTTGAGGAAGGATAAAGATGCTTAGCACTCTGAAAGCTACTCAAAAACTGTCATTTAACGATGCCATCTGGAGAGCGAAATGACCCAAGATCGTTTTTGGCGCGCAATGATTTATGCCGCGCTGGTGTTTGCGGCGCTGTATTACTTGATTCCGCTCTACGTGATGCTCACGACTTCCGTCAAAAGTATGGATGAAATTCGGGTCGGCAATTTACTGTCGTTACCGCAAAGTATTAGCTTTGCCGCGTGGGATAAGGCGTGGAGTACGGCATGTACCGGTGCGTCGTGTGAGGGCTTGTCGGGCTACTTTATGAACTCAGTCAAGATGGTGATTCCAGCGGTACTGATTTCTACGGTGCTGGGGGCAATCAATGGTTATGTCTTATCCAAATGGCGCTTTCCCGGCTCGAATGTCGTGTTTGCGATGATTTTGTTTGGTGTGTTTATGCCGTTCCAAGTGTTGTTGCTACCGATGGCGCAAACCTTGGGTTGGCTGGGGATTGCCAGCACGACGACCGGCTTGGTGTTTGTACATGTGGTGTGCGGTTTGGCCTCGACCACACTGTTTTTCCGTAATTACTACGTTGGGATTCCAGATGAGCTGATTAAAGCAGCGCGTTTGGACGGTGCAGGATTTTGGCGGATTTTCTACCGTATTATTTTGCCAATGAGCACGCCCATCATCATGGTGACCCTGATCTGGCAATTTACTCAAATCTGGAATGATTTCCTATTTGGCGTGGTTTTTTCGGCTGGCGATAGTCAACCGATTACGGTGGGGCTGAACAATATGGCCAATACATCAACGACGGTGAAGGAATACAACGTTGATATGGCAGCGGCCTTGATCGCCGCACTACCGACCATCGTGGTGTATGTGTTTTGCGGGAAGTATTTTGTGCGCGGTTTATCGGCAGGTGCCGTCAAAGGCTAATTTAAAAGTGCTGCGCATCCTGTGAGAGCAGGCTGTACGGTGCTCAAAATCCTCATGTACTTGAGTACATTCCGGTTTTTGCGCTCCGATCATCCCGCTCTGACAGGTGCTCGCTACTTTTAAAGTGCACGGTCAAACCTAGCCGACATATCCAACGTCAGTAGAAAAATAGTCAAATATTGGAGAACAAAATGGGCGCTTTGGCCATTAAAAATATCACGAAGACTTTCGGCGATACGCAGATTTTGAAAGGTATCAATATTGAAATTGAAGCTGGAGAATTTCTGATTTTGGTGGGGCCTTCGGGCTGCGGCAAATCGACGTTGATGAATATTATTGCTGGCCTAGAAAGCCCAACGACGGGCGAGGTTTGTATTGCGGATCGCATCGTTACAGGTGTCGCACCGAAAGATCGCGATATCGCGATGGTGTTTCAAAGCTACGCGCTATACCCCACGATGACAGTGCGACAAAACATCGCATTTGGTTTGGAAACGCGTGGCGTACCGAAGGCAGAGCAAAATGAAATCATCGCCCGCGTCGCCAAGATGCTGCAAATGGATCATTTGCTAGATCGCAAACCCGCCGCGCTTTCCGGTGGCCAGCGCCAACGCGTGGCGATGGGGCGCGCATTAGCGCGTAATCCAAAATTGTTTTTGTTCGACGAGCCGCTCTCGAATTTGGATGCCAAATTGCGCGTTGAAATGCGCGTTGAGATCAAGCAACTGCACCAACGGTTGAAAACAACGATTGTGTATGTGACGCATGATCAAATTGAAGCGATGACGCTCGGTGACAAAATCGCCGTGATGAAAGACGGCATCATTCAGCAATTTGGCCGCCCGCAAGATATTTACGAAAACCCCGCCAATTTGTTTGTCGCCAGTTTTATTGGCTCGCCGTCGATGAATTTCATTCCATGCCATTTGGTTGAGCACGATGGTGAGATTGGCGTGTCTTTGCAAGGTATGGGCAATCCGTACTTTGTGGCACTCGCACCGCGCCCAGAATTAAGGCAACGCTTGGGCGATAAGATCACGCTGGGGATTCGGCCAGAGCAACTCGATGTGGCCGAGGCCGCATCAACGGCGCTGGAATGCAAAGTGAAAATCACCGAGCCAACGGGGCCCGACACGATGGTCTACACAGAAATCAACGGTGTCGAAGTCATCGCACGTGTTCATCCGCGGGTTGTCCCGCCAACAGGGCACAGCATCAAGCTGGTGCTGGATACCAAAAAAGTCGTGCTGTTTGATCCGGCGACGGAAATGCGGATTTAGTCTGAGTGGAAATGAAAAAGCCCCAAATCTGAATTGGGGCATTTTTCTTAGACTGGCTTGGTTTCGATCAGCGCTGCTCGCTCTGAAACCCGCTGGTGGTATTGCTGCAAAACAGGGTAGTGCTGCGCCCATGCAATGTCAGGTAGGCGTAGATCGAGGTAATCGAGCATGCAAATCACGCTCACATCGGCGATGCTGTAGGCGTCGCCGGCAAACCAGCGTTTTTCTTCGAGCTGGCTTTCTAATGCAGCCAAGCCGCGAGTAATCTTGCCATGTTGGCGTTGCATAAAATCGGTACTTTGCAATGCAGCAGGGCGGCGGGTTTCCATTACGATGGCGACGGCGGCGTCGCAAATGCCATCGGCGAGCGCTTCGGTGCGTTTGGCACTGATCATCGGGCGCTGATCGGCGGGATACAGCTTGCAAACAGGGGATAGGTAATCGAGATGTTCGGCAATCACGCTGGAGTCGTAAATCACGCGACCATCATCGAGTACCAGCACCGGTACTTTGCCGAGTGGATTGTAGGTTTGAATCAATTCGTCGTTCTCGCCCGGCTTGGCTTCGATCAATTCAAAGTCGATTTTCTTTTCCGCTAAAACAACGCGAACTTTACGACCGAAAGGGCTGAGCAGGGCGGTAATGAGCTTCATTTGGATTAAGTTCTCTTGAGACCGAAGTAAGATTCTATGGGGCTAGGGTAAGTTAGGCTAGTGAATCTATGGCAATGCAACAAAAATGCCTCGTTTTCCGAGGCATTTTCTTTACTCATCATTTCAGCGTAGTGATTAAGCAATGCGTGCATAACCCGGCAGCGTTAAAAATTCGATAAATTCATCGGCCGTGGTGATCTGATCGAATAATTTTGCGGCCTCATTGAGCGTGGCGCTATAGCGTCCTTGCGCTTCAATTTTGGCGACTTCTTCGGGTAGCCATTGATGGAATAACTCAACGGTGACCTTGCGCCCATCGACCAAAACACCTTTGTCAGAACGCAGCCATTGCCAAATTTGCGAGCGGCTAATTTCGGCAGTGGCGGCGTCTTCCATTAGATTATGAATTGGTACGCAGCCCATTCCTGCCAACCAAGACGCCAAATATTGCACGCCGACTGAAATATTCCCACGCAGGCCCGCTTCGGTAATTGGTTGCTCTGGTTGGAAGTTGAGTAAATCCGCCGCCGCGCTAACAACATCAGGCCGCTGTTTATCAATTTGATTCGGCTTGTCGCCCAAGATCGCATCCCACGCCGCCATCGCAACAGGCACCAGACCCGGATGCGCAACCCAGCCACCATCATAACCGTCACCTGCATCGCGCTCTTTGTCCGCGCGAACTTGGCTCATCGCACGCTCATTGGCAACCAGATCGGTTTTGACTGGAATATACGCCGACATACCGCCCATCGCTGGCGCGCCACGGTGGTGGCAGGTTTTGAGTAGCAATAAAGAATACGCACGCATAAAGGGCACGGTCATTGTGATTTGGCTGCGGTCTGCAAGGCAGAAATCGCTGTCCATGCGGAATTTTTTGATGCAGCTAAAAATGTAATCCCAGCGACCAGCATTCAGCCCTGATGAATGCTCGCGCAATTCGTACAGGATTTCATCCATTTCAAATGCGGCGAGAATTGTTTCGATTAAGACGGTTCCCTTGATACAACCATGCGGTGCAGCTAGCTCAGCCTCGGCCCATGTGAACACATCGTTCCACAGCCTTGCTTCTAAATGCGATTCCATCTTGGGCAGATAGAAATAGCACGATGTACCTTGGCTAAGGCGATATTGCAGATTGTGAAACACCACCAAGCCAAAATCGAATAGCGAGCCCGACATGATTTCACCGTCAACTTCGAGGTGTTTTTCCATCAAATGCCAGCCACGTGGACGAATAATCAGCGTCGCGATGTCATCATTGAGGGCATAGAGTTTGCCATCAGGGCTGGTGTAGCTAATTTCGCGGCGGTAGGCATCGCGAACATTAATTTGGCCGATAATTTGATTGTCCCAAGTGGGGGTATTGGAATCTTCAAAATCTGCCATGAATGATTTAGCGCCCGAATTGAGTGCATTAATCATCATTTTTCGCTCGACAGGCCCGGTGATTTCAACGCGTCGGTCGAGTAAGTCGGCGGGCAGTGGGCTGATTTGCCAACCGCCAGCACGAATATGGGCGGTCTCTGGTAGAAAATCAGGTTTGATACCCGCATCGAGCTGCGCTTGGCGCGCGGTGCGCGCGGCCATCAGCTCGCGCCGGCGGGGTTCAAATTGGCGATGTAGTTTGACTAAAAAATCGAGTGCGGCTGGGGTGAGTACGCTGCTCACCTCAAGGCTGGTTTGGCCTTTAATTCGCATATTCATCGTGATACTCCCAAGCTGAAGGCGGAGATGGCAGACCCGCAGGTCTGCCATGTATGGTATTGCTCGCTAGGTATTACTTAATAATGCCTAGCGGTAAATACATCAATGAAACTGTTCGGCTTCAGTTGAACCCGTCAGTGCCGTGGTGGATGATTTACCTTGCTGAATCACTTGCGTCACTTGGTCAAAGTAGCCGGTACCGACTTCGCGCTGATGTTTGACTGCAGTAAAGCCACGGTCTGCAGCGGCGAATTCTGCTTCTTGCAATTGCACAAATGCGCTCATGCCGGTTCGGGCATAGCCGTGAGCGAGGTTGAACATGCCGTAGTTCAGAGCATGGAAGCCAGCCAACGTGATGAACTGGAATTTGTAGCCCATTGTGCCGAGTTCTTTTTGGAACTTGGCAATTGTTGCGTCATCTAGGTTTTTCTTCCAATTGAATGACGGCGAGCAATTGTAGGCCAGCAATTTGCCAGGGAATTTGGCATGAATCGCTTCGGCAAATTTGCGCGCATATTCCAAATCAGGCTTGCCTGTTTCGCACCACACCAGATCAGCATAAGGGGCATAGGCCAGACCGCGAGAGATTGCTTGGTCTAGGCCTGGATACGTCTTATAAAAACCTTCCATCGTGCGTTCGCCAGTGCAGAAAGGCTTGTCGTTATCATCCACATCGCTGGTGAGTAAGTCAGCAGCTTCGGCGTCAGTTCGCGCAACGATAATCGTTGGCACACCCATTACATCGGCAGCAAGACGCGCCGCAACGAGTTTTTCAATCGCCTCGCGCGTCGGCACCAATACTTTGCCGCCCATGTGACCGCATTTTTTTACTGAAGCCAATTGATCTTCAAAGTGAACACCAGCAGCGCCTGCCTCGATCATCGCTTTCATCAGTTCAAACGCATTCAGAACGCCACCAAAACCCGCTTCGGCATCCGCCACAATCGGTGCGTAGAAATCAATGCTGTCATCGCCCTCTGAATGGTTGATTTGGTCGGCACGAGCGAGCGTGTTATTGATGCGGCGCACCACTTGCGGTACTGAATTGGCTGGATACAGTGATTGGTCTGGATACATTTCACCCGCTTGATTGGCATCCGCAGCGACTTGCCAGCCGGACAAGTAAATTGCTTTTAGGCCTGCCTTAACTTGTTGCATGGCTTGATTGCCGGTCAGCGCACCCAAGGCATGTACGTACGGTGTGTCGTGCATTAGACGCCAGAGTTTATTCGCACCATGGGTGGCGAGCGTGTATTCCTGTAGCAATGTGCCACGTAGTCGATCAACATCGGCTGCAGTGTAAGGGCGACTGATGCCTTTCCAACGCGGGTTAGTCTGCCAGTCGTTTTCGATTGCTGCGATGCGTTGTGCTTGCGTGCTCATACTGATCTCCGTGTTGGTGAGGGTGCGACCCTTATCGTTTTCATTGAAGCAGGTTTTTTTTGCACCGCAATAAATTATTGCGATGCACCATAGTGTAGTCTAAATATTTTGACTACATATTAGGGCTTGCCTGTAGTTGTGAATCTATATTTGGTCTGCTCTTTGCATCACGGGCAACCTCCAAAGAGCGCGAAAAAGTCGTGGTGTGTTTTTATTGGCAATTGCAATCAGGATTCAGACGACTTGCTTTACTTGCGTGAATAGGGAAAAGCAGTTGATAGGCTCTGATTGCATCCAAGATAACGTATAGATTAGATTGCGTAATCCTACGCTTTGCCCTTGAAATGAGTGTGGTTATCCCCATTTCATACGGGAACGTAACAGTGGAGTTATTCAGAAATGAGTCAAGACAATCAACAAGATCAAACCAATGAAGTGGCAGCAGAGCCGCTAGAGATCGTAGAAACTGTTGCCGCTGAAGCTGCAGTGGAAGGCGATAATCAACTTGATACACAATTGGCCGCTGCGTTGGCTGATTTAGAAAAAGCGCGTCAGGATATTTTGTATGTTCGTGCAGAAGCAGAAAATGCACGCCGCCGTGCACTTGAAGAAAACGAAAGAACCCGCAAATTTGCCGTTGAAAAATTTGCTCGTGAAGTGATTGCAGTGAAAGACGCCATCGATATGGCCTTGCTGGATCAATCGGGTAATTTTGAAGGCTTAAAAACTGGTGTTGATTTGACGGCGAAAAGCTTAACGACGGTATTCGAAAAATTCGAGCTACTTGAAATTAATCCAATCGGCGAAAAATTAGACCCAAATAAACACCAAGCGATCTCAATGGCACCAAGCGACGAAGAAGCCAACACGGTGATTCAAGTGATGCAAAAAGGCTATGAATTATCGGGTCGTGTGATTCGTCCGGCCATGGTGATTGTGTCTGCGCCAAAATAATATTGAAACAAAAATGATTGAGTGGTCTTGAAATGGTAATGGCTATCCCCACTTGATTATTAAGGTTATTTAAACAATCAGCTCCGTAAGTTTTTAAGCAAAAGTTCTTTGGCATCGTTGTTTTGCCTTGGCGCTTTTCTAAGTACACACGTGAGCAGCAACGTTAAAAAAGGAAGATCAAAAAATGGCAAAAATTATTGGTATCGACTTAGGTACAACGAACTCATGTGTTTCTGTGATCGAAAACGGTCAACCTAAAGTCATCGAGAACGCAGAAGGCGCGCGCACCACACCATCAATCATTGCATATCAAGAAGACGGCGAAATTTTGGTAGGTGCTCCTGCTAAACGCCAAGCTGTAACAAATCCAAAAAATACTTTGTACGCAGTAAAGCGTTTGATCGGCCGCAAGTTCGTCGACAAAGAAGTGAAAAAAGACATCGATTCAATGCCATTCACGATTGTGGCTGCTGATAACGGCGATGCTTGGGTTTCTGTTCGCGACAAAAAAATGGCACCACCGCAAATTTCTGCTGAAATTTTGCGCAAAATGAAAAAAACCGCCGAAGACTACCTCGGTGAAGAAGTGACCGAAGCCGTAATTACAGTTCCTGCATACTTTAACGATAGCCAACGTCAAGCGACTAAAGACGCAGGCCGTATCGCTGGCTTGGACGTAAAACGTATTATCAATGAGCCAACTGCTGCGGCAATGGCGTTTGGTATGGATAAAGTTGGCCAAGGCGATCGCAAAGTTGCGGTTTACGACTTGGGTGGCGGTACGTTTGATATTTCGATCATCGATATCGCAGACGTTGATGGTTCAACTGCATTTGAAGTATTGGCAACTAACGGCGATACATTCTTGGGCGGCGAAGACTTCGACCAACGTTTGATGGATTACATCATTGCTGAGTTCAAGAAAGAACAAGGCATTGATTTGAAAAACGACGTTATGGCATTGCAACGTCTGAAAGAAGCGGCAGAAAAAGCCAAGATCGAATTGTCGAGCGGCGCGCAAACTGAAATCAACTTGCCATACGTAACAATGGACGCAACGGGTCCTAAGCATTTGGTATTGAAAATCACGCGTGCGAAATTTGAATCATTGGTTGATGATTTGATCGCTCGCTCAATCGAGCCATGCAAAATCGCGTTGAAAGACGCAGGCTTGAAAGCATCGGACATTGATGATGTGATTTTGGTTGGCGGTCAAACGCGTATGCCAAAAGTAATGGATGCAGTAAAAGAATTCTTCGGCAAAGAGCCACGTCGTGACGTGAATCCAGACGAAGCGGTAGCTGTTGGTGCTGCATTGCAAGGCGCAGTACTCGGGGGAGACCGCAAGGACATCTTGCTCTTGGACGTTACTCCATTGTCATTGGGTATCGAAACTTTGGGTGGCGTGTTGACTAAGCTGATCAAAAAGAACACTACGATTCCAACTAAGGCATCGCAAACGTTCTCGACAGCCGAAGACAACCAAAACGCGGTAACGATTCACGTATTGCAAGGTGAGCGTGAAAAAGCAGCGGCGAATAAATCGCTGGGTCAATTTAACTTGGGCGACATTCCACCAGCAGCACGCGGTGTGCCACAAATTGAAGTGACTTTTGACATCGATGCAAACGGTATCTTGCACGTTGGTGCGAAAGATAAAGCTTCGGGTAAAGAAGCCAAAATCACGATTCAAGCGTCATCAGGTTTGTCAGAAGCTGAAATCGAAGCAATGGTAAAAGACGCTGAGTTGAATGCTGAAGAAGACAAAAAATTGCTTGAATTGGTGCAAGCTCGTAACGCAGGCGAAGGCATGATTCATCAAGTGACTAAGATGTTGGCGGATGCTGGCGACAAAGTCACTGTAGATGAAAAAGTAGCCATCGAAGCGGCTGTGAAAGAGCTTGAAGAAGTAGTTAAAGGTGACGACAAAGAAGTCATCGAAGCCAAAACCGAAGCGCTGATGCAAGCAAGCCACAAAGTTGCTGAGAAAATGTACGCTGAGCAAGCTGCACCAGAAGCTGGCGCACAGCCAGCAGGCGAGCAAGCTAAAGACGACGGCAACGTGGTTGATGCTGAATTTACCGAAGTAAAAGACAAGTAATTTAGCATAAGCAGATGGGCACAGCGCTTGCATTGCAGGCGGCTGTGCCTTTTTGTATCGGGGAAAAGTACCATGGCAAAAAAAGATTTTTATGACGTTTTGGGTGTCAATCGCGACGCTTCAGACGAAGAAATTAAAAAAGCGTATCGCAAACTGGCGATGAAATACCATCCGGACCGTAATCCGGATAGCAAAGAAGCGGAAGACAAATTCAAGGAAGGCAAAGAAGCCTACGAGATTTTATCGGACGACCAAAAACGTGCAGCCTACGATCAATACGGCCATGCGGGTGTTGATCAGCAAGCTGGCGGCGGTGGTTTTGGTGGTGGCGGCTTTGGCGATTTTGCTGATATTTTTGGCGATATCTTCGGTGGTGGCGCAGGCCGTGGCGGTGGCGGACGCAGCAATGTTTATCGTGGTGCTGACTTGCGTTACAACATGGAAATTACGCTTGAAGATGCCGCACGCGGTGTTGAAAAGCAAATCAAGATTCCATCACATGATGAATGTGAAGTCTGCGATGGTACTGGCGCTAAGCCAGGGACCGAAGCTAAAACGTGTCACACCTGTGGTGGTCATGGACAAGTTCGTGTTTCGCAAGGCTTCTTTAGCGTGCAGCAAACGTGCCCGACATGCCATGGCACGGGCAAATACATTCCTGATCCATGCCGTAATTGTAAAGGTACGGGCCGCGTACAAACGCATAAAACACTCGCGGTTAAGATTCCTTCCGGTGTCGACGAAGGCGATCGCATTCGCTTGAGTGGCGAAGGCGAATCGGGCGTGAATGGTGGCCCTCCAGGCGATTTGTATGTTGTGATTCACGTGAAAGAGCACGCTGTATTTAAGCGTGAAGGCAACGATCTGCATTGCGAAATGCCAATCAGCTTTAGCTGCGCAGCCATCGGTGGCGAAATTGAAATCCCAACGCTGTCGGGTAAAGCGCGGATTACGATTCCACCTGAAACGCAAACAGGTCAAGTGTTCCGCTTGCGCAGCAAGGGTATCAAAGGCGTACGTAGTGCGATTACCGGCGACTTGATGTGCCACGTCGTTGTTGAAACGCCAGTGAAGCTCACTTCGCGCCAGAAAGAGTTGCTCAAAGAGTTTGAAGAAATCAGCCAAGGTGATTCAGACAAGCACAATCCACGTGCTAAATCGTTTATGGATAAAGTGAAGGATTTCTTCGCGACTTGATATTCACAGTCATTGTTCGTAAAAAAGCCACGAGTGTTCTCGTGGCTTTTTTATTGGCTCTAAGTCAATGACTCAATTAAATAAGTGATGTATCTGCTTATAGCCATTTTAAATAATGGCTTATAGGGTAGTACATCATGAAATACGCTTAGGTATTTCTTATAAAAAAACGGCCAGTGAAATCACTGGCCGTTTTGATTGTTCGAGTTTACTTAGAGGACTTTTGCAATCGCATCGGCCACGTAGTCGATGTTTTTGTTGTTCAGAGCAGCCAAGCAGATGCGGCCAGTCGATACAGCGTAGATGCCGTGCTCTGCGCGCAATACTTCAACTTGATCAGCAGTCAATCCGGTGTAAGAGAACATGCCGCGTTGTTGCGTTACGAAGCTGAAGTCTTGCGCCACACCGCGAGCAGCGAGCTTTTCAACCAAGCCAGAACGCATGCTGCGGATACGCACGCGCATGCCGCCGAGTTCTTCTTCCCACATTGCGCGCAATTCTGGGCTTGCCAAAACGGCCGCAACCACTGCGCCACCGTGGATTGGTGGGTTTGAGTAGTTCGTGCGGATGACACGTTTTAGTTGGCTCAATACGCGGCCAGATTCTTCTTTGCTTGAAGTGATGATCGACAATGCACCAACACGCTCACCATAGAGTGAGAAGCTTTTTGAGAATGAGCTAGAGATCAAGAATTGCAGGCCAGACGCTGCGAAAGCGTTGACTGCCACTGAGTCTTCACTAATACCTTCAGCAAAACCTTGGTAAGCCATGTCGAGGAACGGTACCAAACCGCGTTCGCGGCAAGCTTCAACGACTTCTGCCCATTGTGCATCAGACAAATCTGCACCAGTTGGGTTGTGGCAGCAAGCGTGCAAGATGATGATCGAGCCAGCTTCCAAACCAAGTAGGAAGGCTTTCATTGCTGCGAAATCTACGCCACGTGTCGCTGCGTCGTAGTATGGATAGTCGCCCACTTTGAAGCCAGCCGCTTCAAAAATTGCGCGATGGTTTTCCCAGCTTGGATTGCTGATGTAAACGGTTGCGTTTGGGTTCAGACGTTGCAAGAAGTCGCCGCCGATACGCAAAGCGCCTGTGCCGCCCAAGGCTTGAGCCGTTACAACGCGGCCAGCGGCAGTCAATTCGCTTTCAGTACCAAACAATAGGTTTTGCACGCCAGTGTTGTACGCTGGGTTGCCTTCGATGGCTTGGTAGCCACGTGGTGGTTGTGCCGCCAAACGGACTTGTTCCGCTGACTTTACCGCTGCCAATAGAGGAATTTTGCCTTCGTCATTAAAGTAAACGCCGACCCCTAGGTTGACTTTAAAGTCACGGGTATCGGCGTTGAAAGATTCGTTCAGACCCAAGATTGGATCGCGAGGGGCCATTTCTACAGCGGAAAAAATCGAAGACGACATGCAAAGCTCCACATTTAGATAAAGAAAAAAGGCTGTTTTGCCTTCTATTACTATCAAGATTCGCGCAATTTTAGCACGATTCATTATGACGAGGCGCTAGGCATCACTGCCGCTAAGTCGATTCTTTTGCTACTTTTTGTCGCAAAACATCAATTACAACGAGGACGTAAAAAAGCCGGCAGTGCCGGCTTGGGGTTTTATGCATTGAGGATATAGGGCGAAATGTCGACTTCATCGATTTGCTCGGGCTTCATAAAGCGTCGTGCATATTCAAGGTGCAAGCCTTCACTGAGAAAGAGCGAGAATATCTCAGGGTCAATATGTTGATCTTTGATCATAAATCCCATAATTTTGATCGCCTCTGAAAGCGTTTTGCCTTTTTTATAGGGCCGATCAATCGCGGTGAGTGCTTCAAAAATATCGGCAATTGCCATCATCCGTGCTGGGGAACTCATTTCGTCGCGTTTCAGCCGTTTTGGGTAACCCGTGCCATCCATTTTTTCGTGGTGGCCTCCGGCGATTTCTGGAACTCGGTGTAGGTGACGTGGGAAGGGGAGTTTTTCTAGCATGATAATGGTTTGAATAATATGCTCATTAATCTTGTAGCGTTCTTCTTCTGAAAGGGTACCTCGCGCTACGCCAAGATTGTAAAGCTCTCCACGGTTATACATGTGTTCCGGTACTTTGACCTTAAAGCCCCAAGGATTGTCTTCGGCAAGTTTATCGCGTTCGCTGCGAATTAAAATATGTTCTGCCTTATCGGCCAATAAAGCTTCGGTAACAGGCAGTTGCGCTTCGGGTTCACGGGCTTTGCGCTCTTTTTCTTCGTGTGAAATACCGATTCGGTCGGGTAGTGTACGTAGCCATGTGCGGCTGGCGATTTGTTTGAGTCGATCCACTTTTTCGGGGGCCATAAATTCACCGCCTTCGTTACAGGTGGCGATAAAGTGGTACTCCTCGTCCAGTGTGTCTCGTTCTTGAGTCAGTTGAGCTTGAAGTTCATGCGCATCTCCACCGTTCGCAATCCCTTGCCAGCATGCAATTTCTGCATCGCGTTTTAGTACCTCAAAGCGCATTCGCACTTCGTGAATTCGATCGTAGAGGGTTTCTAACTTTGTGGCTTTGTCGACCACATATTCTGGTGTCGTGACTTTACCGCAATCGTGTAACCATGCTGCGATATGGAGTTCTTCCCATTGCTCTTCATTGAGTGAGAAATCGGCAAATGGGCCGCTGCTTTGTTTTTGCGCTGCCAGCGCAAGCATTTTGGTCAGTTCTGGCACGCGTTGGCAGTGGCCGCCGGTGTAGGGGCTCTTGGCATCAATTGCGCCAGCAATGAGTTGAATAAAGGCTTCGAGCAATACTTTTTGCTCATTGATGAGGCGCTGCGTATCAACGGCAACGGCGGCAGTCGCGGCGATGGTTTGAACAAAAGCCAATAGGTCTGCGCTGGGTATACGAGCGTCATCAATAATGAGGGCTAAAACACCCACCAGCGTGCCATCACGATTGACTAGCGGTAGCGTCAGTTGGCTAAGGTCCCTCTCGGCAGGCGGTAGTAATGGGAACGATGCCTGAAACTCGCGGGGTGAAATTGTGCGTAGTATCTGTTGATTTTGTAGCGCTTGCGCAATCACATGTTGGCTATTTAATGCGATCGCGGTCGCTTTTCCAGCTGCAGTTTGCGCCTTGCTTTGCCAAAAATATTGTTCTGCTTCGATATGCTGCCCATCGGCATGAGTGATAAAAATAACCCCGCCTTCTGCGCGACTGACCGCACCAAGTTCATCCAAAATTCGCGCGAGCAAGCGGCCAAAATTAGTTTCTGCGGCGAGTGCTTGTGATAGCTCCATGAAATGTTGAATGGTTGTTTTCATTGCGCCTAAACTTTCAGCAAGGCGAGCTATCTCGGTAATATTGGTTTTAACTTGAATGGCTTCTCCAAATTGAAATTGCTCTATTTTTTGGATTTCACTGGTTAAATCATTGATTGGTTTTGATGCTCGGCGCGCCAGCCAAACTGCAACCATCAATCCGAATGCAATGATGAAAGCCGAAACCAACATGCTGCGATTACGTTCTTTAATTGCGGCAGCCATCAGCTCACGATGCGGGGTCGCCATCACCAGTTGTAGCGGCTGCATATTGGGGAGGTTAATGTTGAGCGCTAAACCTTCCCACTGCTCGCCGCTCTCTGCGGCAAACGTACTCGCGTTTTCGGCTTTTCCTTGCGGCATTCCTAAAAAGTGTTTGAGTACGGGGGCATCGTAAGACATGAGTTTGGGGAGAACGGTTTTTCCATCGGCCTCGATGATCAGTTCAGGAGTGCCTTTATGGCTAGCTAATACGCGTTCGTCTTGATCGAGTAGGGCGAGTCGAGTGTCTGGCGTGATTTTATGGCGCAGTAAAAATTCATTAATCCGTTCTAGTCGAATATCGCTTCCAACGACGGCGAGTTCATTGGTAGTTTGCTGAGCGAAGGTGATGCCAGGTAAACCGCTGGAGGCGAAGAAGTAAGGCGCAGACACCAGTAATTGATGAAAGTTGAGTTTTGCCTTGTACCAATCGCGGCTACGCGGGTCGAATTGGTATTCGGGGTCTACGCGCCGTTCGATTTGTTGTAGCGCTTGGTTGTAAAACAGGTATTCGCCGTGCGCTTTTCCATTCGGATGGGTCACACTTTGGATAATCCACATTGTTCCTGCTGGTGGATTGAAGCGTTTTTGAATCGCAGGGTTGCCTTCATACGTGCGAACTAGAAAAAAATCACCGGTTTCGTAACCGATAAATTGTGCGATCACGGCGGGGTTGTATTTCAAAGACGTGGCGAGGTAGGGCAGACTTTCAAGTCGTTCGTTGAGTGTGGTGGCATTCATCAGCCGTTGTTGTGCCATCAATTCGGTGCTACGAGCGCCACTTTGATAAATCGCCTCCACTTCTTCGATAGCGGCTTTTGCCGCTAGACGAAATTGCTGATCGGCCGATTGCTTCAAAATAACGCTGGTGGCATGGTACTGATTCCAGCCGCTAATCAGCGCAAAGCCAAGCAATAGCGCAATAAATAGATACGCTATGTGGATATAAAACGGGACTTTATTGTGGCTGGAGTGATGCATTTTCTTCGCCTAAGACTATTGGTCGAGCAAGTATAGGCGAAGAAAAGCAATTTTTAGATCAGATGTAAGCTTTTGCTATCTCTGGACGGTTGTTTGTCGTCGCTTGGCGTTTAAACGCTACGCCGGGAAAACTGGCGAGGTCGGAAACCAAATAGACCCAAGGCTGCAAAATAAACCATCATGCCTGCGGCGACCAGCGCGCCTAAGCGTAGCAATCGGATTGGCATATGGCCTTGACCCCATGCGGGCATTAATTGCATCACGCCATATAAGGCCAGCGCCATCAGTAATACTGCGACGATTAATTTAAATATAAAGCTCATCCAGCCCGGTTGTGGGGTGAATAGATCTTGTTTTCGCAACTGGTAATACAGTAATCCTGCATTGGCAATGGCGGCCAAACTAATTGATAAGGCGAGGCCTGTGTGCTGCAAAAATGGCACCAGCACCAAATTTAAGCCTTGGGTTACTAATAAAGAAAACACGGCAATTTTGACTGGCGTTTTGATGTTTTTACGGGCATAAAACGCGGGAGCCAGTGGTTTAATCAGAATCAATCCAGGAATGCCGACTGCGTAGGCCATCAGTGCCATTTGCGTCATTTGCGCATCATGCGCAGTAAATTTTCCGTACTGAAATAAGGAAATGGTGAGCGGCTCTGCGATGACAGCCAAGGCCACGGCAGAAGGCAGTGCCAGCAAGAGCGCCAAGCGCAATCCCCAGTCGAGTAATTTTGAATATTCATCCGTATCGTTATTGGCTAAAGATTTTGATAGCGAAGGAAGTAAGATCGTCCCTAAAGCAACGCCCAGTAAACCGGTGGGCAGCTCCATCAAGCGATCTGCGTAATAAATCCAAGACATTGAGCCGACGACTAAGAGTGAAGCCAAGCTTTGGTTAATGATTTGTGAAATTTGGCTCACCGACACGCCTAAAATAGCGGGCCCCATTTGTTTTAAAACGCGCCATACGGCAGGGTCTTTAAAGTTGAGCTTTGGGCGAACCAGCATGCCGATTTTTTTCAAATGAGGTAGCTGGTAGGCCAGCTGGGCTAGGCCGCCCAAGAGTAAGGCCCATGCCATCGCCATGATGGGCGGGTCAAAGTAGGGCGCAAAGAACAGTGCAAAAACAATAAATGAGATGTTCAGCAGAGTTGGGGTGAAGGCTGGAACCGAGAATTTGTTCCACGTATTGAGTACTGCGCCCGCCAGAGACGAGAGCGATATTAATAAAATATAGGGAAAGGTAATGCGTAATAGATCAGTGGTGAGCTCAAACTGACTCTGGTTTTTGGTAAATCCGTGCGCAGTGCTCCAGATAATCCATGGCGCAGCCAAAATTCCGATTAACGTAACAATAGCCAAAATGAGTGTAAGTAAGCCAGCCACGTTGGCAGTAAAGGCTTTGGCCGCCTCTTGTCCTTCGATAGTTTTTTTGTCTGCCAGTATTGGCACGAAGGCTTGAGAAAACGCGCCCTCTGCGAAGATACGTCTTAGTAAATTAGGTAGCCGAAAGGCCGTTACCCATGCATCCATTGCGGCGCCAGCGCCAAAAATAGTCGCCATAATCGCGTCGCGTGCAAAGCCCAGTACGCGTGAAACGAGGGTCATTGAGCTGACCGCAGCCAGTGATCTTAATAAATTCATTGTGTTTATCCATCCCTAGATGCCACGCATCATAACGCCTACTTGCACTCGGCGTGAAGAAGGCATAAAATTGCCCCCTTTCTAGGGTGTGTGTGCTGCCGAAAGTCCGTGTCTCCGGCGAAGCAGTAGACCCGTTTATACCTTTAGGAGAATTACCATGGCAAATACCGCACAAGCACGCAAACGCGCTCGTCAAGCTGAAGTTGCACGTCTACACAACGGCGCACAACGTTCAGAATTCCGTACTGCAGTTAAGAAAGTACTGAAAGCGATCGCGGCTGGCGACAAAGCGGCTGCTGCAGCTGTTTACCAAGAATCTGTTAGCACGATCGACAGCTTGGCTGACAAAAAGATCTACCACAAGAACAAAGCAGCTCGTCATAAGAGCCGTTTGTCTGCTGCGATCAAAGCAATGGCTGCTGCCTAAGCTTTGTAAGTAACAGGTTCTAAAGCAAAATAACCCGCCTAAAGCGGGTTTTTTTGTGCCTATTTGTCATGGAAATATAATCGTGAGTTTTAGCTAAAGCGCGTTGAAGACAATCGAAAACTTTGCATAATGCGCCAATAGGCGGGTTCGTCCAGTACGTAGATTCGTCCATCGGGTGCTTCGTGTGGTGCGATATCAACTGAAATCCGTACATATCGTCCTGTTTCTTGCCAAATGGCCGCACCAATTCGTTCAACAAACCAATCGGCACTTTCTCCAGATTTGAGTTCTGCTTCATGGCGAACTTCTAGCAGAATCACTTGGTCAGCTAATGTTTTTCGGCGTACCCAAGATGGCATGCACCAAGCGCGTTTGATCGCTAATAGTGTCCGCTCGGCTTCGGCGGGGGAAATGGGTGCTACGCTAAGTTGTAAACGATAGGTCGTCGACATAGTGTCATCCAAAAGTCGCACAAGTCAGGTATAAACCCCGAGCTGGACTTCAATCAACGGACGGCAAGGGGTATTTCTACCTCCCGTCACTCAGATTCGTATGCTAGGCTAAGAGTCTGCCCGAATGTAGTGGAATTCATTATGAACGAGAGTAGCGAATTAAGCACCCGTCCTAAAGTGTTAATTGTGGATGATTCGCGGATTGTCCGCGCAACGGTCAAAAAACATTTATCCGAGCATTTTGATATTTTGGAAGAGGCCGATGGCGAGGCGGGTTGGAAACGCTTGTTGGCTGATACCAGCATTAACTTAATGGTGTCGGATCTGACAATGCCTGAATTAGATGGCTTGGGCTTGCTAGCGCGGATCCGTAGCTCGGGGGATGATCGTTTGCATCATTTGCCGGTGATTATTATCTCTGGTGAAGAAGACGAGGCGACCAAATTACGCTGTGTTGAATGCGGTGCCAATGATTTCATTACCAAATCCACTGATCGTACCGAGATGCTGGCCCGGGTCAAAGCCAATCTGGAATTAGCGGCCACTCGAAGGGAGTTAGCTGAGTCACGTGCGGTGCAAGTGCAAACGACCACAGATGAGCTGACCGGTGTTGGCAGCTCGCATTTATTGGATTTACAGCTCAATCAAGCGCTGGCTTTTGCGCTGCGCCACAATAGCGAAGTGACTTTGCTGCTGTTAGAAGTCAATCATCACCAAGCCTTGAACGATAAATTGGGCGAAAAACTATACGGTCAAATGCTTGGGCTTCTGGCTAAATTGCTCGAAGGCAAATTGCGCAAGGAAGATACCTTGGCGCATTTGACCGGGCCCATGTTTGCGATTGTGTCGCCAGCAACGCCATTGACCGAAGCGCGAATTGTTGCAGAGCGTTTACGTAATAGCATTGCCAATGCGCGGATTAATTTCCGTGGACAGCAATTGCGCGTCACGGCCAGTATTTCTGTCGCTAATTCTTGGCATGACGATGCGCAGTCGAGTGAGCGCATGATGATGATTGCGCAGGATCGGCTATATGCCACGCCGATAGAAAATCAGGTCTTTATGCCTGAGGTGAATACCTCGATTGCGCCGACACCGTTAATCGCAGAGGCCTTAGTGATGTTGCATAAAGGCATGGGCACAGAGCTGCAGCCACATTTATTGGCGCTGATGCGCAATTTGCAGCCTCTATTGGCGATGGCTAATCAAGAATTGAACTTAGATTGGGATTTATCTCGGCTTGATGAGTAATCAATGTTTTTGACCCATAAAAAAGCACAGCTAAGTAGCTGTGCTTTTTTATGGGTATTGGTTTGTAGTCATTGTTATGCAATGTCTTGATTTAAATACATTGCTTGATGGTTTGAGTTGGCTTGATGTGTGACGCGTTGTTCGATAAACAAAGTATTGCCTTGCTGCCGCTTGGCCATGTGCTTTGCAGCACAAGCGGTATTGGCAACTTCATGGTGCGTGTTGTAATCACGGGCAATAATTTGTGCTGCGCCGAGCGACATCGACACTAAGGGATGATGTTGTAGCTGCCCTTGGCGATTATGGGCTTGATATCCGTTCTCTGCCAAATGGGTGGGGCTAAAGAAAGCTGATAAGTGCTGTTGGAACTCGCTCAAAATTGCTTCGCAGCGGCTTTGCCAATCAGGCGAGCGCAGCAGCAAGATAAAGTCATCACCGCCAACATGGCCGACAAAATCTAGTTGCGGCTCGGTATTGCGCTGTAGTAAATGGCCGCAATATTGCAGTAATTCATCCCCACGGGCATAACCGTAGACATCGTTGTAGGGTTTAAAATGATCCAAATCCACATAAACGACCGTGAAATTAAGCTGCTCGGCCAAAAGCTGGGCAATGGTTTCTTGGATCGGCGCATTACCGGGCAAGCCGGTGAGTGGGTTGGCGTGACGCGCAGCGCTAATTTGTAAGGCGGTCATGGCGCGAATAAGATCGCGCCCCGTACCCATGCCAAGGTAGCGGCCTTGCTCGGTCAAAATAAAACCATCATTGAGGTCGCCGCGCTCGCATGAAGTGATTAAGCGCGCTAATTCAGTCAGGCTGGTGGCTTGTTCCACAATCAGCGGATTGCGATCCATTTGCGTGGCGCAACTGCGTGCGCCAAATAATTCACGGCTAAAAGGGCGCGAGAATAATTCTAATAAATCGCTGCGTTTGATCAGACCAATCGGTTTGTCGTTTTCGACCACCGGAATTGCGATCAGATCGGTTTGGGCTGAAAGCCGCCGCCAAATGGCTTCGTTGCTATCTGCTGGGCTTGCGCATGGGATTTGTTTTAATAACGCGCCTGCATGGCTGCTGCGTTGGTCAATCGTGATTGGCGTTTGCGTTTGCAATGTAGGTAGCTTGATCTTAGCAATCGGCTGAACATTGGGATGTCCAATCAAATAGCCCTGTGCCAAGTTAATGCCTATCCTTTGGATGACTTCAAGTTCAGCCGCCGTTTCAATGCCTTCGGCTATGACGCAAGTGCCGGTGTGGAGTGCGATATGCTGAATCGAGCGGACAAATTGGCGTTTTTGCGGATCAGAACCAATGCCTTGGATGAAATATTTATCGATTTTGACAAAGTCAGGCTTGAGTTCAGACCATAGCCGCAAGCTAGAAAAACCTTCCCCTAAATCATCCAGCGCAATCTTAAATCCCATCTCGCGGTAATGTTTGAGCGCTTCGGTCAAAAGGTTGTAATCGCCAGTCGATTGCGTTTCGGTGAGCTCAATCACTACGCGATGTGGGTCTAGACCAACTTCTTTGAGGTAGGCCAGTGTGGCGCCGGGGCGAAACGAGGGTTGAATAAGGCTGGTGGGGCAGATGTTGAGAAATAACTTTCCCGGTAAGTTGCGTTCGACAAAGGCTTTGATAATCACTTTACGACACGCTACATCGAGCTCAACCAGTTGATTGCAGCGTTCGGCGGTCTGAAATAAATTGATCGGGGAATGTAGAAAATGGGCGGATGGGCCACGAATCAGCCCTTCAAAACCATAGGCCTGCTCGTGATTGAGTGCGGCAATCGGTTGAAATAGGGCATTGAGTTTTTGTTGCTGAATAATCTGCTCGAGTTCGGCGCAATAGGGGTCAGTCGTGCAGATGGAATTCATACAAACTCGAAAGGGCTGGCGGGAGGTTGTAAGGTAACAGCCAAAGATGAATTTTTTGTTACATTGCTCGTGCTGAGCATGAAATATGACAAATAATATTGATGTAGCCAATTCGTTCGCAATTCATCGCAGCGATGAAAAAGCCCAAGTGGTGTGCTTGGGCTTTGGGTTTGATAAGGCGAGGGTATTGCTTTGTAGCTCTTTTTATATAGTGGCTAGATCAATATACGTTATTAATTTTTAACGTGTGAATCGCTGCGTAATCGGCATGCGCCAATCTTTGCCGAATGAGCGCTGAGTAATGCGTGGGCCAACAGGCGCTTGGCGGCGCTTGTATTCGTTGATTTTCAGTAAACGCACTACTTTATTGACATCCGCTTCGGCGTAACCGAGCTTGATGATGTCGGCGATGCTTAAATTATCCTCAACGTAAGCGGCCAAAATCGCATCAAGTACTTCGTACTCGGGCAGGCTATCTTGGTCTTTTTGATCGGGGCGCAGCTCGGCTGAAGGTGGGCGGGTGATAATGCGCTCTGGAATCACGACGCCCTGCTCATTACGCCAGTTCGACAGGCGATACACCAGCGTTTTGGCAATGTCTTTGAGCACTGCAAAACCACCAGCCATATCGCCATACAGTGTGGCATAGCCCGTGGTCATTTCTGATTTATTACCCGTGGTGAGTACTAGCTTGCCAGTCTTGTTGGATAAGGCCATCAAGAGCATACCCCGAATACGACTTTGTAAATTCTCTTCGGTGGTATCCATGTCGCGTCCTTCGAACTCAGGTGCGAGCCCAGCCATCATGCTTTCATACATCGACCAGATTTCGATTTCAGAATATTGGCAGCCGAGGATGTCTATCATCTCGCGCGAGTCATTGACTGAAATATCGGCGGTATAACGCGATGGCATCATCACCGCATGCACGTTTTCTGCGCCCAGCGCATCCACCGCAATCGCCAGAGTCAGTGCTGAATCAATACCGCCAGAGAGGCCGAGTAAGATGCCAGGGAAGCGATTTTTGCCGATGTAGTCTTTCACGCCTTGTACCAAAGCGCCGTAGACGCTGGCTTCGATGGATTCATCAGCTGCCACGTTACCGATCTGCAAATCGCCATCGACGTAATCGACATAGCCAATCATCGCTTGATATGCAGGTAGTTGCAGCGCTAAAGCGCCGGCCCTGTTGATCGCAAATGAATGACCATCAAAAATCAATTCATCTTGCCCGCCCATCAAATTGCAATACACCACCGGCATGTTGTTTTCATCGACACGCTGACGGGCCACTTCGCGACGTGTGCTTTGTTTAGCTTGATGATACGGTGAGGCATTCAGTACGAGTAATACATCTGCACCTTCATCGCGTGCGGCGGCTGCGGGCTCGGTATCCCACAGGTCTTCGCAAATAGCGATGCCGATATTGACGCCATTTTGCTCAAAGACTAGCGGTACAATACCCGGTGTAAAGTAGCGAACTTCGTCGAAAACCGCATTGTTAGGCAGCAATAACTTATCGTAGCGCCCCAAGAAGTTCCCATCGCGAATCACGCAGGCCGAATTAAAAATTTCATCGCCACTCATAGATGGGTAACCCAGCACCAAGGTAATCCCGTCGAGTTCGTCGATAAATCGACCAATTTTCTCGCGGCATTGCTGCAAGAATGCTGGGCGTAGTAGCAAGTCTTCGGGTGGGTAGCCGGTTAACGCCAGCTCTGGTGTGAGGAGTATCTCGGCGCCGTTGGCTGCCGCTTCGCGTGCCGCAGCAAAAATAAGCTCGGTGTTGCCGTCGAGGTCACCAACAATGGGGTTGATCTGAGCAAGGGCGATTTTCATGGGCGGCAATTAATCAGCGTAGGAAAACCGCTATTTTAACGATATGCGCAGCGCTGTGTGCGCAAAATCATGCCTGTGCGATTTGTTACGTCTTTCTCTCGGGGCCGCACGATACAATAAGTGATTATTTCATCCGCCATTTTAGCCTCGCTTCGAATATGACACAGCCCAAAATCGCGCATTATCAACTCCAGTCTCGCCTTGGTCAGGGCGCGATGGGTGTGGTATTTCGTGCGCGGGATGAGCGCTTAGAGCGAGATGTGGCGATTAAACTGTTGCAAGTGTCGCTCGATAGCGCAGAGGCGGCGGATTACGCCGCTCGCTTGCTGCAAGAGGCTCGCTCGGCTGCGCGCCTGAATCACCCCGGTATTATTACCGTGTTTGATTGTGGTGAATGGCGTGGTAAGCCTTATTTAGCGATGGAGTTAGTGCAGGGAATTAGTCTAAAAGCAGTATTGGAAAAGCGTGGCACCCTCGCCGTTCGCGACGTGATTCGCATAGCAAAGCAGATGTTCTCGGCCTTGGCCCATGCGCATCGGCATGATGTAGTGCATAGGGATATTAAACCCGCCAATTTGATGCTGACCAAAGACGGGCGCTTAAAGATTACCGACTTTGGTATTGCGCAATTGCCCGCCAGCGATTTAACCCGAACTGGCACCATACTGGGCTCGCCGCGATATATGTCGCCCGAGCAATTGGCCGGCACCAAGCTGGACGGTCGCGCCGATATTTATTCGGCGGGTGTCGTGCTGTATCAAGCGCTGACTGGAAAGGTACCGTTTGATGGTGAAACCACGATGAATATCGTGTTTAACATCCTGCATTCAGAGCCGATTGATCCTCGCTCCCTTAACTCTGAAGTACCGCCATGGCTGGCCGATTTGATTTTGCGCTGCTTGGCAAAAAAACAAGAAGATCGATTTGCATTGGCTGGTGAGGTGCTGGTTGCGATTCAGTCTGCGGGCACGAATACGTTTTCATCTAAGAGCAGCAGTGATGCAAGCGTGAATGAGCCCAAAGTCGATGAGGTACCGCAGCCTGAAGTCGAACAGCGCGAGCGCTATCCACTAGTGAGTTGGCTGCAACAAACGTGGATGACGCTACTCTGGGTCTTGCGTCAAATAGGTTTAATGTTGGCAAGTATTGTGCGTCAGCTCTGGCCATGGCTATTGCGCGCAGCAGCCATGGTTAAGAGAAGGATGCCGATTGCAGGGGCTAAGCTATCGCAAGCTTGGCAAATTCTTCAGCCGATTTTACTTGCACTCTTTTTACGCGCGAGACAGCAGTTTTTAGCTTTACCAAAGAAAATACAGGCCGGCATGGTGGCGTTGCTTGTAGCGAGTTTGCTTTGGTTGATGTGGCCGACGCCCGAGTCTGAAATTGCGGCCGCGACCATCACCTGGACCAGGCCTAGCCCAGAAGCTGAGCCGGCTCAGCTAAAGCCATTCGTATCGGCGGCCCCCATGGTTGAGCCCGCTCCTGAGCCGGCATTAGAAAGCTATTACGAGCGTGCCCCAGAGCAAGCTAAGGTCAGCGAGGCAACGCCGTTGCCCCAGCGGGTTGAGTCGACATTGAGTAGCGGTTTGCAACAAGTCGGCAAGGCACTTGATTCTGCGGTGACGGGGGCTGTGGATTGCTTTAAAGGAAAAGCGACTTGCCCAACGTCTGCACCCGAGTTGCAAAGGCGTGGCGGCGGCTAATTTTGAGCGATGCTCGTTCAATGTGTAGAGAGCTTGCTATTTGGGCTGGCGCACACTAAAAAAATGACAGAAGAGGGTGAAATTAGCCAATGCGATTCAGTATTGAGCGGTGCATTCTTATTTCATTTAAGTGAGCGTTAAAATGCAATTCGATGAAATCCAAGCTGGGCACTTCAATACATTATCTCGCACGCCATTTCCGCATGTTTTGCTTGAACAAGCCTTGTTGCAGCTCGGTGGCGGCGGCGTTGAGGGTAGTAAATTTGCGAAACAAGTACTCACCGCAGCCGGTTGGCGGCATGCCAGCGTTGTTTCCTATGGCAAATATCCTGATGAGGCCGCGGTTGCATTTAATAAAGTGCGTGCGGTGCTTCAAACCAATCAAGACCCCACAGCACTGATTGAATTATTGAGCGCGCGTTAAGCCGTCAATTGGCGTTATGGCGCGTAGCCATTCATAAATAATTTCACCGCACTGGTCACCTGCAGGTCAATCTCGGCTTGGCTTGGATTGCCCACAGAAAGCTGCATGCGGCGGATAATCCCCGCATCACACATGGCCATAAATTGCTCCGCCGCGAGTTTCGGTTGAGGGATGTCTAATTTTCCTGCTTGATTCAGTCGCGTCAGGTATTCGGTCAATACGCCCATGGATAGTGCGGGGCCGGTGGATTCAATCAATTGCCCGAGTTGCGGGAATTGCATCACTTCCGCCAAGACGATGCGAAATAGTCGCTGCTGATCTTCTTGCAGTAAGCCACTCAAGCATTGGGTGCCAAATTGCGTGAGTACATTTTCTACGGGCGCAGCCATCAATTGCGCGGCCTCCGGCAATTGCGCTTCTCCGCCACATTCGCCTGTAATCAGCGCGACAAACAAAATTTCTTTGCTAGCAAAGTAATTGTAAATCGTGCCTTTCGATACGCCGGCTGCTTTCGCTATTTTTTCAACGCTGGTGCTGGCAAAGCCATGCTCCATAAACATGGTTCGAGCGCCGCTGAGAATTTGCGCGCGCTTGCTGTCTGTGAGTTTACTACTTGCTGCGTTCATAAGCTTTCCAAATTAAATGCGTAATACATATTGACCGAACCGTTCGGTCAGTTTAGCATCGTCATCACTGATAATCTAGTTTCAATTGTGATGCACGGCGATGCGCCACAGTTAAATTCGCCGGATTGATTTTGCTAAGTAAAACATGCTCGATTCATGTGGCAATGCGCTTGTCTGCCAAATAAAGTATTTTCAGGCACTTCCGCTTCTACGGATGAATCGTCTTCTGTAACTCTCACAGGGAAACGCAACACTTATGCGCCAGCGTTTAAATTTGATGGTGATCACCGTCTTGGCTGCGTTAACCGGTTGTGCGGTAAATTTACCGCAACCCGATGCCGCACAATTAGAACCAAAGGAAAAAGCTTGGCAAGCCTCTGCGCCGAGTACTGCTCGTTTGGCGGCACAAAAAGAGTGGTGGCAATCTTGGCAAGACCCTGTGCTCGATGGTTTGTTGATTGCTGCGCAACAAGCCAATCCAACGCTCGAATTTGCGCAAGCGCGAATTCGTGAAGCGCGTGCCAAAGCCTACTCAGCCAAATCCTATTTGTGGCCGACAATTGGCGCGACTGCTGTAGGTACGCGCAGCCAAAATGAGCTGATGTCCCCGAATTACATTACGAATAACGGCTCGGTGGGCTTAGATGCGAGCTGGGAGATCGATCTGTGGGGCGGGATTCGCGCAGCTGAACAAGGTTTGGTTGCCAATATGAAAGCGCGAGAAGTCGAGTGGCATGATGCTCAAGTGAGCGTTGCCGCCGAAGTCGCCAACGCCTATGTGGCGTTGCGTGCCTATCAAGCTATGGCGGATATTGTCGCGGCTGATTTGGAGTCGCGTAATCGTAGTTTGCAACTCACGCAGGATAAAGCCAGCGTGGGTTTGGCCAGCCCTGTGGATGTGGCATTAGCCGATGCAAGTAGTGCGGATTCTGTGGCGCAGTTGGCGGAAATGCAAGAAGGAGTCGCGATCTCGATTAAAGCGCTGGTCGCGGTGACTGGTTTAAGCGAAGCGCAGGTTCGCGCTCAAATTAGCCAAGGTCAACGTCAATTGCCGCAACCGCTGGGTTTTGCGGTGACTTCATTGCCTGCCGAAGTGATTACGCAGCGGCATGATATTCGCGTCGAGGCAGAAAAAGTAAAAGTCGCCGCCGCCGATGTGGGGATTGCCAAAGTTGCCCGATTGCCATCGCTAAGCTTATTCGGTGCAATTAGCGTGGGTCGCCAAGAGACAAGCAGCGTAGAACTGAGTGGTAATTCGTGGTCGTTTGGCCCAACTGTGAAGCTACCGATTTTCAATGCGGGACGCTTAAAGTCAGAAGAAGAAGCCGCGCAAGCTCGCTTTGAGCAGGCCCTTGCAATGTATCAACAGCAAGTTCGCTTTGCCGTGCGCGAAGTTGAGCAGACCATGGTTAAGCTCGATAGTAGCAATCAACGTGTTGCGGCGACCTTGCGTTCAGTGGCTGGCTATCAAAAGCAGCAAGATGCAACGAATGCGATGTGGAAAGCAGGCAGCGCTAACTTGCTCGATTTGGAAATTTCTCGACGCTTTTTATTAACGGCTCAAACCAAGCAAATTTCGCTGCAACGAGAGCAATTGGCTTTATGGATCTCCTTGTATAAAGCGGTCGGCGGTGAGTGGCCACAGAACTCAGTAAGTCATTAATGTTTACTGTGATGTATATCTATCAGGCCATTATTAATTAATGGCTACAAGTACATACTGGAGTAGGGTAATGAATCAATTTCTGGATAAACTGCCATTTCATCGCAATACGATTTTTAAAGCACTGATCGTGGCTTTTGTCGCAAGCATCGCTGTTACGACAGCTGTTGTACAGGCTGATAGTAAAGAGAAAAAAGTCGAAGCGGCCAAGCCCGTGCTGTCGGTGAGCTTGGTGAAACCCAAGTCAATTGAATGGGCGCAAACCGTTGCCGCCAACGGCAATGTTGTGGCGTGGCAAGAATCGCTGATTGGCATCGAATTGGGTGGCGTGCGTTTGGTCGAGCTTAATGCGCAAGTTGGCGATGTGGTGAACAAAGGCCAGCTGTTGGCGCGCTTTAACGATGAAACGGTGCAAGCCGAAGTCGCACAAGCCAAAGCATCACTCGCCGAAACTGAAGCGGCCTTGGCCGAGGCCAAGCAAAACGCTGATCGAGTTCGCCAATTAGGTAACACCGGCGCGATGTCTGAGCAGCAGATGACCGAAGCCTACACCAAAGAACTCACCGCCAAAGCGCGGGTGCAATCGGCGAAAGCGCAACTGAGTTCCGTCCAAGTTCGCCTTGGACAAACGCGGATTGTAGCTCCGGACGACGGCATTATCTCTGCACGTAGCGCATCGCTTGGCGCGGTGAGTCAGCCGGGGCAAGAGTTGTTCCGCTTGGTACGTCAAGGTCGCTTGGAATGGCAGGCCGAAGTAACGGCAGCAGAAAGCGGCCGAATCAAAGCGGGTCAAGCGGTGACGGTGGCGCTGCCGACGGGCAAAGTGCTGCAAGGCACGGTGCGCAAAATTGCGCCAACGGCGGATATGAAAACTCGCAATGTCTTGGTGTATGTCGATCTAAAAAATAGTGATGCCGGATTGAGCGAGGCCAAACCAGGCATGTTCGCCAAGGGCAGTATTGCTGTCGGTAAAGGCAAAGCACTGGCCGTGCCGGGCAGCGCAGTACTGCTGCGTGATGGTTTTGCCAATGTGTTTGTGTTGCAGACAAGCAATTCCGTTTCGAAAGTGAAACAAGTTCGCGTCAAATTGGGGCGGCAGGCCGACGGCATGATGGAAGTAGAAGGCATCACAGCTGATCAGCAAATTGTCGCCAGTGGCGTTGGCTTCCTCGCTGATGGTGATGTGGTTCGTGTTGTTACGAAGTGATGGGTATCTGCTTCTAATTAATGCTTATCAATGTTTGGATTGATATACCTATTTATGCATCTGTAAAGGGCGCAAAATGAATTTCTCTGCTTGGTCGATTAAGAATCCGATTCCGGCCATTATGCTGTTTGTGCTTTTGTCTTTGGGCGGCGTGATGTCGTTCCACAAGATGAAGGTGCAAGACTTCCCCGACATCGAATTGCCGATGGTGACGGTGACTGCGGTACTTGACGGCGCTGCGCCTGCGCAGCTGGAAACCGAAGTCGCTCGAAAACTAGAAAACTCGGTGTCGGCCTTGCAAGGCGTGAAGCACGTTTATAGCAATATCAGCGACGGTGTCGTCGGCATGACCGTTGAGTTTGTGTTGGAAAAACCAATTAATGATGCAGTGGATGATGTCCGCAACGCGGTTTCGAATGTGCGCAGCGAGCTGCCCTCTGATTTGAAAGATCCGGTGATTGGCAAGGTAGAGTTCTCTGGCGTACCGTTTTTGGTGTACACGGTTGCGGATCCACAGCTCGATGAAGAGCAATTGTCTTGGTTGGTCGACAATAAAATCACGCGTGCGATTCGGGCGATTCCAGGCGTGGGGCAAGTTTCCCGCGTAGGCGGTGTGACGCGGCAGGTGCGGATTGAGCTCGATCCAGAACGCATGGCCGCGTTAGGAGTGAGCAGTAGCGATATTTCACGCCAGCTAGCGCGTACGCAAAAAGACGCTTCGGGTGGCCGTGTGGATTTAGGCGGATCAGAGCAAGCGCTTCGTACGATTGCCACTGTGCAATCGACTGCAGAGCTAGCCAAAACCGAGCTCGCTCTATCCGATGGCCGCCGAATTCGCTTGGATCAAATTGCAACGATTGAAGACACGATTGCTGAGCGTCGTTCAATTGCCCAGTTGGATGGCAAGCCGGTCGTTGGTTTTGAAATTACCCGTTCACGTGGCGCAGGCGAAACCGAAGTGGCCGCCGCAGTGAGTGAGGCGTTGGCCAAGCTGAAACTGGAGAACCCAGGGCTAGTCTTAACAACCGCCTACGATATGGCCGCGCCAGTGCAGGAAGAGTTTGATGGCTCGATGGGCTTGTTGTATGAAGGCGCGTTGCTGGCGGTGATTGTCGTGTGGTTCTTCTTGCGCGATTGGCGTGCCACCTTGGTGTCGGCGGCGGCTTTACCGCTGTCGATTCTGCCAACGTTTATTGGTATGTATTTATTTGGCTTTACGCTCAATACGGTGACTTTATTGTCGCTGGCCTTGGTGGTCGGGATTTTGGTCGACGATGCGATTGTTGAAATCGAAAACATCGTTCGCCATTTGCGGATGGGCAAAACGCCGTATCAAGCTGCGATGGAGGCGGCGGATGAAATCGGTCTCGCGGTGATCGCCACGACGTTTGCCTTGGTCGCTGTATTTTTGCCGACCGCATTTATGAGCGGGATTCCGGGTAAATTCTTCCACCCATTTGGCTGGACTGCGGCGATGGCGGTGATGGCCTCTTTGGTGGTGGCACGTTTGCTCACGCCGATGATGGCGGCCTACTTACTCAAGCCCATTGTCGGTGAAGAAAAAGAAGGCAAGCTGAAAGAAGGGTATTTACGTTGCGCGGCATGGTGTTTGCATCATCGCAAAACGACGGCATTTTTATCCTTGGTGTTTTTTGTCGGCGCATTAGCACTGGTGCCTTTGTTACCAAAAGGTTTTGTACCGCCCGATGATCGCTCGCAAACCTTGGTAAAGATTGAATTACCACCTGGCGCGACGTTGCAAGAAACCTTCGTCGCGGCCGATCAAGCGCGACTCATTTTGGCTAAAAATGCCTACATCACGCGAATTTATACTGCGGTTGGCGATGGCAAGGCGGGGTCTGATCCCTTTGCGGGTGGCAGCAGTGGCGTGAATAAAGCCAACTTAACGCTGACACTCGCGCCGCGCAATGAACGCAGCCAGAAAAAAACTGAAATTGAAAAAGACCTGCGGATTGCTTTGCAAGCGATTCCTGGTGCTCGCGTGACGGTGGGATTGGGCCAAAGTGGTGAAAAACTGCAAATGATCGTGAAATCCGATGATCCGGATGGGCTGATGATTGCAGCAAAAGCGATTGAGCAAGATTTGCGAACGCTGCAGGGCGTGGGTGCGATTACTTCCAGTGCGAGCTTGGTGCGGCCTGAATTGATTATTCGCCCAGATATGAGCCGGGCGGCCGATATGGGTGTAACGGCGGTGGCGATTGCCGACACGATTCGGATTGCAACAGTCGGAGACTTTGATACTGCCTTGGCCAAGCTGAATCTACCCGAACGTCAAGTGCCGATTGTGGTGCGTTTACCGGATTCGTTCCGTACTGATTTAGAGCAGATTAAGCGTTTACGTGTGCCTTCTAGCCAAGGCGAGGTGATGCTGGGGCAAGTCGCAGACATTGAAATATCCAGTGGCCCTAGCCTGATTAGTCGATACGATAGAGCGCGAAATGTGATTTTTGATGTTGAACTCAATGGTCGACCTCTGGGTGAAGTCAGCGCGGAAGCGGATCAATTGCCGGCACTCAAAAATCTACCTTCTGGCGTTACTCGTGCTGAGTTTGGTGATGCTGAAGAGATGAACAAGCTCTTTGCGAGCTTTGGTTTGGCGATGCTAACGGGCGTGCTGTGTATTTATATGGTGTTGGTGCTGCTATTCCGCCAATTCATGCAGCCGGTAACGATCTTGTTTGCGTTGTTGCTGTCGTTTCCCGGTGCATTTTTAGCGCTGTTTATCGCGCAAAGCTCATTCTCGATGCCATCCTTAATTGGCTTGGTGATGCTGATGGGCATTGCGGCGAAAAACTCAATCTTGCTGGTGGAATACGCGATTGTTGCGCGCCGTGATGGCATGAGTCGTTTTGATGCGCTGATGGATGCGGGGCGCAAGCGGGCGCGTCCGATTGTGATGACTACGGTGGCGATGGGCGCAGGTATGCTGCCGATTGCCTTGGGTTGGGGCGTTGATTCAAGCTTCCGTGCGCCAATGGCGATTGCGGTGATCGGTGGCTTAATCACTTCGACTTTCCTTAGCTTGCTGGTGATTCCGGTGGTGTTTACCTTTGTCGATGACTTAGTGCAGTGGGTAATGAAGTTCGGTAAGAAAAAACCAGCCTAATACATCGGTATTGATTGCTGTGCTAGCTAAAGCGCTGATTCTGGATGAATACCCAGACTCAGCGCTTTTTACATTCGCGGTGGTGTTTTGTAAATAGGGAGCGGCGGTCTGGTGTGCCGAGTATAAAAAAATGGGCTAGTTCTGTAGAGAACTAGCCCATGATCTTATGCAATGCCCTTATAAAGGGCAGTCAAGCTGCTTATTTAGTCAGTTCAAGCAATTTAACAAAAGCTTCGTCAAATTGTTTCAAGCCTTCTTGTTGCAATTGTTCGCCAGCCAAGTTGTAGTTGATACCTAGTTTACGTACTGCAACTAAGGTAGCAACAGCATCTGCTGCGCCAGTTTCTAGTGTTGCAGCGGCTTTACCGTGGTCACGGAATAGCGCCAAAGTCGCATCAGGAACAGTATTCACAGTTTCTGGTCCGATCAAGTCTTCAACGTACATAACATCGTTGTAGGCTTTGTTTTTGGTACCGGTAGAAGCCCACAATAGGCGTTGTGGATGTGCGCCGAGTGCTTTCAATGCCGCAAAGCGAGTGCCGTGGAACAATGTTTTGTAATGTTGTTGGTAAGCCACTTTCACAAATGACAAGGCCACTTTACCGCGCAATGCCAAAGCTTCTGGCGTGCCGATCGCTTCCAATTGTGGGTCGATCAAGCTATCAACGCGTGACAAGAATACCGATGCTACTGCGTGTACGCGGTCCACTGGCAAGCCAGCTGCTGCGCGTGCTTCTAGACCGCGGATGTAGGCAGTCAAGATGTTGTCGACGTGAGTCAAGTTGAACATCAAGGTCACGTTCACGTTGATGCCTGAAGTGATCAACTCTTCGAATGCAATCACGCCTGCTGGGGTTGCTGGTACTTTGATCATCACGTTCGGGCGGTTGATTTCAGCCCATAGACGTTTCGCGTTATCGATCGTGCCTTGTGCGTCGTTAGCGAGTGTTGGCGATACTTCCAAGCTCACGTAGCCATCAACACCGTTGGTTTCATCGTAGATTGAGCGAGTTAAGTCACAAGTCGCTTGAATGTCCGGCACAACCAAAGCTTCGTAGCGTTGTTCCGCTGTTAAATCTTGTTTTTTCAGTTCAGCCAAGTCGCCAGTGTAAAGCGGGTCAGAAGAAATTGATTTGTAGAAAATCGCTGGATTTGAAGTCACGCCAGCAATGGCGTCTTCTTTAAGGATTTTTGCCAACTCACCTGAAGCGATGAGACCGCGCGAAAGATTGTCCAACCAGATACTTTGACCGAAAGGTTTAATTGCCGCAATTTTGCTCATAGTTTCATACGCCTGTGTGAGTGGGTAATAAATGATCTTGGGGCATTATGTATCAACATCAAGGGTGCAGGTTTGTGTTTGCACAAACTGTCGTGATTTCTGCCCATCGTCTGCGCTCAGTATCATGGCATAAAAAAACACGAAGGCGTTTGCGATTCGTGTTTTTGTGTGTATTGCCTATTGGCGCTTATTCCAAAATCCGTGGCGTGGGGAATTTAACCGCAAATTCGGTGCCTTCGCCGAGTCGCGATTCCACCGCCATCGTGGCTTGGTGGCGATTTAGAATATGTTTCACAATCGCCAGGCCTAATCCCGTGCCGCCGGTATTGCGTGAGCGGCCACGATCTACGCGGTAGAAACGCTCGGTGAGGCGCGGTACATGCTCGGGGGCGATGCCAATACCAGTGTCTTGGACAATAAAGCAAACTTCGTCACCGCGCTTTTGCCATGCCAAGCTAATACGACCACCGGCAGGCGTGTAGCGCACCGCGTTTGATACTAGATTGCCCAGTGCTGAATGCAGCTCGTCGTGATTGCCGATCAGGCGTTGGCGATCAATCGCGGCAATGCTGATGCTATGGCGGCCTTGCGATAAACCTTCAGCTTCAATGCGCAGCAATTGCATTAATTGTGGAATATCGACCTCTTCTTCTTTGAGTTGCTGGCCGTTTTCTAGTTTTGATAAGGTCAGTAAGTCTTCAACCAAGCGCTGCATACGCTGCGTTTGCTCGTACATGAGCTGCATATGTTGTTCGCGGGTTTTTTGGTCGATGTTGGGTAGATCAATCATCGTTTCAATAAAACCACCCACCACTGTCAAAGGTGTACGTAGTTCGTGTGAAACATTGGCTACGAAGTCTCTATGTACGGTTTGCACACGGTCTAGCTGCGTAATGTCACGGCTTAATAATAATTTGCGCGTTGAATCAAACGGCACCATTTGCACTGACAGCACTTGTTCCTGCGGGCGCATCGTGCGTAACGTCACCGGGTGACTAAAGTCTTGTTCTTTTAAATATTCACGCAGCGCAGGATGGCGCAAGAGATTGGTGATTTGCTGGCCTGAGTCGGTTTTGCGATTCAATCCCAAATGAATTTGGCTGGCTGGGTTACACCACTCAATGCGATCAAACTCATCCAGAATAACGACGCCATCGGGCAGGGCTTCGGCGGCGGATAGAAATCGATCTAGTGTATTGGCAAGGCGGTCTTTAGATTTTTGCTGCGTACGAATTTGCTCGTACAATTGATCGAACACGTCTTGCCATAGCATAAAGCTGGCGGGGACGGTGTCGATGTTTGGTGTTTTTAGCCACGCGTTCAGGCGATTCAAATTGATTAAATGATATACCGTCACGCAAGCGAGTACCACGAGGGCAAAAGCAAGCCCTTCGTATACATTACCTATCGCGCTAATAAAGAGCGATATCAGTGTAATCAATGAATAAAACAGAATCGAGCGAAGCCAAAACATGGACCGGCCTTTGATGAAACGAAAATAAACCCTGCTTCACCATCGGTTTTTGCGCCAATGAAAAGCAGGGGTGTGCAGCAGTTTAAATCTTAATTTACAGACAAACGATAACCTGAGCCTCGGATCGTTTGGATTAAATTATCGTGACCTGTGCCTTCAAGTGAAGAGCGCAGGCGGCGAATATGCACGTCAACCGTACGCTCTTCAACAAACACATGATCGCCCCAGACTTGGTCGAGCAGATGAGCGCGTGAATGAACGCGTTCTGGATGGGTCATAAAGAAATGCAGCAAGCGAAACTCAGTCGGCCCCAAATCCAGCGGGGAAGAATTACCAAACACACGGTGTGTAATTGGATCAAGGCGCAAGCCTTTGATTTCCACTGGGTCATCGGTCACTTGCGGTGCGCGGCGGCGAAGTACTGCTTTGATGCGAGCTTGTAATTCGCGCGGGCTAAATGGTTTGGTTATGTAATCATCCGCACCCGTTTCCAAGCCCATGATTTTATCTTGTTCATCAGAACGAGCAGTGAGCATAATTAACGGAATTGAGCGGGTGCGCTCATCTGCGCGCAATTTCTTGGCAAATTCAATGCCAGTCATTCCCGGCAACATCCAGTCTAATAAAATCAAATCGGGTAGCGCGTTGCGCACGATATTGGCGCCTGCTTCGGCCGAATCGGCGCGGATGATGTGATGACCTGCTTGAGAAAGGTTAAAAGCAATCAGCTCTTGAATTGCTGGTTCGTCTTCAACCAATAGAATTGTGGCGGCCATGGAGTGTTCCTCGCGGAAAAAGTTCAATTTATTTGTTGCGAGAATAAGGCTTTAATGTGAACTTAGTATTACAAGTCTACAGTGTTCCTGCATATATTTTCAATTGCTGTAAATAAATGCCATTTGAATCAATGTGAAACGCGCATCTTGCGCACTCAAAATACGGGCAAACGGCTGTTTGAAACTACGAAGCAGCGATAAAGCAGGGTATTATGTGGGCTCGATGATGATTGTAAGAGTGCGCCATGGCCGGTTTACTGCCCTCCACCCCGCAGCCGACAGAAATCAAGCTGCATCAAGTGTCCAAAATTTTAGAAATTGCCTATGCAGATGGTGCGCAATTTAAGCTGCCGTGTGAGTTTTTGCGCGTATCGAGTCCGTCGGCCGAGGTTCGCGGGCATGGCGTGGGAAATGAAACGCTGCAAGTGGGCAAAGCTAGTGTCAATATTGTGGCGGTTGAACCGGTCGGTAATTACGCAGTCAAGCTTGTATTTGACGATGGCCATGATTCAGGCTTGTTTTCGTGGGAATACCTCTATGAATTAGGCCGAGACCAAGATGTCTTGTGGGCCAAATATTTAGCGCAGCTCGCCGCTGCTGGCGCATCGCGCGATAAAAAATAATTGCATGTATCGGGTGCTGGCTGTTGCAAATCAATGTCTACGGCTGAATACCCTTTGAGTATTGCTGGGCTGAGTCTCAGGCAAAGAATAATTGAAAAAGGACGTCATGATGAGCGAGCAAGATCAATCAACGCATTTCGGCTTTAAAACGGTCAATGAATCCGAAAAAGCGCAAAAAGTCGCCGAAGTATTTCATTCTGTCGCGCAAAAATACGACGTGATGAATGACTTGATGTCGGGTGGTCTGCACCGCGCTTGGAAATTCTTCACCATTGAAACCAGCGGAGCCAAAGCGGGCGATAAAATTTTGGACATCGCCGGTGGTACCGGTGATTTATCGAAAGCGTTTGCCAAAAAAGTCGGCAAAACTGGCCAAGTTTGGCTAACGGATATCAATAGCTCGATGCTAGGCGTTGGCCGTGATCGTTTAATGGATCAAGGTTTTGCCTTGCCAGTGGCGCAGTGCGATGCGGAAAAACTACCGTTTCCTGATAACTATTTTAATATCGTTTCGGTGGCGTTTGGCCTGCGAAATATGACGCACAAAGACGCCGCACTCAAAGAAATGCATCGCGTGTTGAAACCGGGTGGCCGCTTGTTGGTGCTGGAATTCTCGAAAGTTTGGGCACCATTAAAACCTGCTTATGATTTGTACTCGTTCAAACTGCTCCCTTTCATGGGCAAATTGGTCGCCAATGACGCCGATTCTTATCAGTATCTAGCTGAATCGATTCGCATGCACCCAGACCAAGAAACACTGAAACAAATGATGCTCGACGCCGGTTTTGGCCGTGCAGACTTTCATAATTTGACTGGCGGTGTGGTGGCTTTGCATAAAGGTACGAAGTTTTAATGTTATGTATGTTGCTGTGGTCATTCATAATAAATGACTACAGTCATATACCTGCATAAGTTTGGGCTGTTCAGATTGCGTGTTGATAGTTTTAAATGCCTGCGGCACGGGTGTTTTGGTGTCGCAATCCGCGACGCGGACTTACTTTTCTTGCTTCGCCAAGAAAAGTAAGCAAAAGAAGGCGACCCTATATCTGCACCGACTTCGTCGGCTTGATATTGAGGGGTTTAAAAGCCTCTATTTAACGTTCGCGGAACACCATTAACAGCAAAACTGAACTCTAAAAAATTGCATGATGAGGTGGTGATGTTACTAGCTGGCATTTTGAATCACTTATTGGCGCAAGCGCCGGCTTTGCAGGCTGAGTTGGCTGACTTGCGTGGGCGTACGGTGCGTTTAGAGTTGCCGATTGTTGCCGCCGTCGTGGTGGTGACCGAGGATGGTTTGTTGGCGGAGTCGCATGCGCCAGCGGAAGCGACACTCAGTATGCCCGCTCGGTTTTTTGTGACGCGCTTTACTGATCGGCAAGCGGCTTCGCGGCAAGTCAGAATTAGTGGCGATGCTGAGTTAGCCGGCAAGGCCGGCAATATCTTGGCAGGCTTACAATGGGATGCGGCAGAAGATTTATCGTTGTTGGTTGGCGATATTCTGGCACATCGCATTAGCCGTGTTGCAGCCAGTTTGCTGGAGGCACCCAAAGAAATGGGGCAGCGCATGGCCGTTTCGGTGGTGGAGTATGTGCGTGATGAGCGAAAAATCTTGCCACAGAAACATCATGTCACCGAGTTTTGCGATCAAGTCGACACGCTGCGCGACGATATCGCTCGGCTAGAAAAACGCTTGCAACGCTTGGAGCAGGTCGTTTAGTTTTTACCTTTGACGCTGGCGCGTTGCGGCCTTTTTCGGAAAACCTTGATGTCTTTGTTTCGCTTTATCAAAATTGCCCATGTTGTCGTGCACTATGGCTTAGACGAGTTCTTGCTCGGCCATGAGCGCGTTCGGGGTTTGCGTGGCCTGCTCAAAGCGCTGCTGTTCTGGCGCAAGCTCGATCAGCCGCGCGCCGTGCGTTTGCGCTTGGCGCTGGAGTCTTTGGGGCCAATTTTCGTTAAGTTCGGCCAAGTGCTTTCCACGCGCCGCGATTTGATGCCGCCCGATATCGCCAATGAACTGGCGCAACTACAAGATAACGTTCCGCCTTTTGCGTCGGACATCGCCATTGCGCAGATTGAGCGCAGCTTAGGCAAATCGACAGCTGAATTATTCTGTGAGTTTGATCCGCAGCCGATTGCATCGGCCTCGGTCGCGCAAGTGCATCGGGCGCGTCTGCATCCAGTGGATGGTAAGGTTGGACAAGCGGTGGCGGTCAAAGTACTGCGCCCCGGCATCATGCCGATTATCGAAAGCGATTTGGCTTTGCTGAAAACCTTAGCCGTTTGCGTCGAGAAATTATTTTCTGATGGAAAGCGCCTAAAACCGCGTGAAGTGGTGGCTGAGTTTGATCGCTACCTGCATGATGAGCTCGATTTAATGCACGAAGCGGCTAATGCCAGCCAATTACATCGTAATTTTTTGAATTCCGATCAGTTACTCGTTCCTGCAGTCTATTACGATTACTGCGCGCGCGAAGTGATGGTGATGGAATGGATGGACGGCATTCCGATTGGTCGTATCGATGAGCTGAAAGCGGCGGGGATGGATCTGAAAAAATTGTCGAAGTTTGGTGTAGAGATTTTCTTTACCCAAGTTTTTCGCCACGGTTTTTTCCATGCCGATATGCATCCGGGCAATATTCTAGTTGCGGCAGATAATAGGTATATTGCGCTAGACTTTGGTATTGTTGGCACGCTGAGCGATACGGACAAGCAGTATCTGGCGATTAATTTTCTAGCGTTTTTTAATCGCGATTATCATCGCGTTGCTACCGCGCATATAGAAAGTGGCTGGGTACCCAAAGAAACGCGCGTTGAAGAACTAGAAGCAGCCGTGCGTACCGTGTGCGAGCCGTTCTTTAATAAGCCGCTGTCACAGATCTCATTCGGTTTTGTTCTGCTGCGCTTATTTGAAACCTCGCGTCGATTCAATGTAGAAATTCAGCCGCAATTGGTTTTACTGCAAAAAACGCTACTGAATATTGAAGGATTAGGCCGACAACTCGACCCTGATTTGGATCTGTGGCAAACCGCGATGCCGTTTTTGCAGCGCTGGATGAATGAGCAAATCGGCTGGCGTGGCTTGCTCACGACACTTAAACACGAAGCGCCACAATGGGCGACGCTCTTGCCGACCTTGCCACGCAAACTGAATGAGGTCCTTAATCAAAACCACACTGAGCTATTGTTGGCCGGCTATAAGGGCCTGATGTGGGAGCAGAAAAAGCGTAACTATGTTCTTGTGGTGATTGCGCTATTACTTGGAGGGTTATTACTAACGCAGTGGTTACGTTAATACCAATGCTAATCATGCTCAGCAATCGCCTCAGTAGACTAAGTCAACATTCAATAATGATATTCAAAAGCCACTTGGATTCCAAGTGGCTTTTTTTTGTCTGAATATAACCAAGATATTCGTACGTCATTGTTTGGCTTGTGTTTTTGGTTTGAGTGGTCTTTACTTCTGTAATGACGTAGCCAGAGTGCTGTAAACATAGGCTGTGCGGGGAATCAAATGACATAGGAGTTACAAAATGAAAAAATCGAATTTATTTGTTTTGATGATGGCTGGATTTTCATCAGCTCTGTATGCAGCGCCGCTGCCGCAAGTTGTTGAAGGATTGTTACAGTCAAGTCCTGATATTTTAATTGAGTCTGCCAATCGAAATGCCAGTAACTTTGCAGTAGAGCAAGCAAAAGCAGGTTATTTACCGCAGATTGATCTATCGGCAGGCGCGGGGCGTGAATATCTGAAAGACCTTGCAACTCGTAATGCATTTGCTGGATCAGGTAAAAGTTACAATCGCCAAGATGCAGAAGCGCAACTCGTACAGATGTTATTTGATGGCAATGGTGTTGGGAGCGAAGTAGCAAGACAACGTGCTCGGCAATTGGGCGCAGCGCATCGTTTGGCCAGTACTTCTGAGGATATTGCTTTAAAAACAACCGAAGCTTATTTAGATGTTTTGTTAGCACAAGAGGTATTAAAGCTCACTCAGGCTAACTTGGCGGCGCATGAAAGTACCGCAGAGCAAGTTAAGCTTCGTACGGCGGGCGGTTTTGGACGCAAGTCCGATGATGAACAAATTAATGCGCGTGTCGCTTTGGCTAAGGCGAATTTAGGTGCAGCACAATCGGCTTTAAATGAAGCGCAAATTGCTTATATGCGTTTTGTTGGAACAGCGCCGGAAGGACTCACTTTGCCTGATGCACCAAAGGATGCTCCGCAAAGTGCTGCCGAAGTGGGCGATTGGGCCGTTGCAAATAATCGTGCTCTACAAGCGGCAAAAGCCGATGTCTTGGGCGCACAGGCACAATTGGGGATTGCAAAATCGCAGATGTACCCACGAGTGAATTTAGAAGCGGGTGCTTCTTACTACAATGCTTTGGATGGCATTAGTGTTGAGGAGACAACGCGTGTCTATGGGATGCTACGGGTGAGATATGCATTCAAAAGTGGCGCAGATAAACAGCGCGTTGCAGAAACAACAGAGTTGTCTTACGCCGCTCAAGAGTTAGCGCGGCGAGTTGAGCGCCAGGTTAGGCAAAATGCAAGTTTATCTTGGAACTCAATGACGATTGCCAGTGAACGAGTGCCTGAATTAGTTAAATACGCAGAATCCAGCAAATTAGCTCGTGATGAGTACAGTAAGCAGTTTTCTTTAGGACAGCGCTCATTACTCGACCTTTTGGATGGCGAAAATGAATATTTCACGGCAAGTCGAGATCTAGCTTCAGGAAAAATGGATGAATTGCGCGCTCGTTTTAGATTGATGGCCGATGGCAATCAGCTATTAAAAACACTTGCTGTTGAGCCGCTCGCAGGAACTCTGCTGCCAGAGTAGTTGATTAAAACAACAGAAGGGGCGTTAGCCCCTTTTGAACCATCTATTGCATGGAATCATGCCGTGAATACCCATTCAACAGCGCTACCCCGTCATGAGTCGGCGATGCCGCATGAGGCTTTTGTGCCAAATGACCCACTCACAACCTGCTTAATTCAACTAACACGCTATTACCATCGTCCTTTTTCGGCACAAACCTTAACCAGTGGTTTGCCATTAACGGGAAATCGCCTGAGTGCCGTTTTGTTTTCACGAGCCGCTGCGCGCGCAGGGCTCAATGCAAGGCTTCAGCGCCGGCAGTTGGATGATATTCCTGAGCTAGCATTACCAATTGTAATTTTACTAAAAGACGGTGGAGCTTGTGTTGCAGTAGAGCGGCATGGCTCCCGTTGGAAAATTTTAGAAGCCGAATCATCAGGGGGTGAGCAGGAGGTCGAAACTGAACGTTTAGAGTCACTCTTTTGTGGTTTTGTTATTTTTGTAAAACCCAGTTTTCAGTTCGATGCACGCACGCACAAAGAACACATCCCTAAGGCGCAGCATTGGTTTTGGAGTAGTTTGCAACTGTGTTACCCGATGTATGGCCATGTTTTACTCGCGGCTTGTTTGATCAATTTATTTGCGTTGGCGTTGCCGCTGTTTACGATGAATGTGTATGACCGTGTGGTGCCCAATCAGATTTATGACACTTTATGGGTACTGGCGATTGGCGTGACTTTACTGTTGATTTTTGACTTGTTAATCAAGGCGCTGCGTGCTTATTACATTGATTTAGCGGGTAAACGCATTGATGTGATGTTATCGGCGCAGATTTTTGAGCATGTGTTGGGATTAAAAGTGGCGTCTCGGCCGGCCTCGGTAGGGGCGATGGTGAGCCATTTTCAAGAGTTTGAGGGTTTTCGCGATTTCATTACCTCCGCCACGATTACGGTGATCGTGGATATCCCTTTTGTGATTCTATTTTTGGTCGTGATTTATTGGATTGGTGGCTGGTTGGTATTGGTGCCGATTATTTGTATCCCACTGATCGTGATTTTTAGTTTGATTTTGCAACGACCACTTGGCGAAATTATCCAGCAAAGTTTTCGTGTATCAGCCCAAAAACAAGCGAGCTTGATTGAAACTTTAGGTGGGATTGACACTTTAAAAGCGAGTACCGCTGAAAGTAGTGCTCAGCGCCGTTGGGAGAAAATCATTGGCGAGTTTGGCACGCTGGCGGTTCGCTCGCGAGGGTTGTCTTCGATGATTGTGATTCAGGCTGGGTTTTTGCAGCAGTTTGCCACAGTCGCGATGGTGGTTGCTGGTGTGTATTTAATTGGTCTGCATGAGTTATCTGTCGGTGGTTTGATCGCATGCAATCTCTTATTGGGCCGAACGCTGACGCCCTTTTCACAAATTGCGAGTTTAATTAGTCGCTACCATCAAGCTAGAGCTGGCCTACAAGGCATGGAGCAAGTGATGGCGTTGCCGATTGAGCGTCCAGCAGGGCAAGATTTTGTGCATCGTAATCATTTTAGCGGGGAAGTTGAATTTAGAAATGTTAGCTTTTCCTATCCTGGGTCAGATGTATTGGCGCTAGATAATGTGTCATTTCATATCAAGCCAGGTGAGCGGGTTGGCATTATTGGTCGAATTGGTTCGGGTAAAAGCACGATTGAAAAATTGATTTTAGGTTTCCAAGAGCCAAGCTCAGGGGCTGTTTGGGTGGATGGTGTTGATTTGCGGCAAATTGATCCCGCCCAAGTAAGACATAACATCGGCTATGTACCTGAGGATGTGTTTTTATTCTTTGGGTCAGTGAAAGACAATATCGTGCTGTCTGCCCCTTATGTGGACGATGCCGTGATGCTGGAAGCCGCTGAGATTGCAGGTGTGAGTGAGTTTGTTAATCGGCATCCGAAAGGATTTGATATGCCGGTGGGGGAGCGCGGGGCCGGTTTATCTGGAGGGCAAAAACAAACGATTGCTATCGCGCGGGCCTTGTTACTTAATCCGCCCATTTATGTATTTGATGAGGTCTCGAGTGCTTTGGATAACCGAAGTGAAGAGCAGTTTAAACAACGGTTTTCAAGTCGACTCAATCAAAACCATACCTTGCTGCTGATTACGCATCGCATGTCGATGCTGACCTTGGTCGATCGCCTGATGGTATTGGACGGTGGACGATTGATCGCCGATGGCCCTAAGGCTGATGTATTGGCCATGCTCGCCGGAGGGAAGCTACATGCGAGCTAAAATCAAACGAGAAGATTTGCATTTTCTGGGCGATGGGGCTGCCGCCATTTATGGCGAATCTACACTGCTCTCCAATGCGATTTTGTATGCCAGCGTTGCTTTAATGCTGATTTTAATTGTGTGGGCATTTTTTGCTGAGATTGATCAAGTGACGCTGGCTGAAGGAAAAGTCATTCCTTCTAGCCAAGTGCAAGTGATACAAAATCTAGAGGGTGGGATTGTCGCGCAAACGTTAGTAAAGGTGGGAGATATTGTTAAAAAGGGGCAGGTGTTAATGAAACTGGACGAGAAAAGATTCTCGTCTTCTTTAGGGGAGAGCACCGTCAAGCGTGATGCACTGACCGCTAAATTGGCGCGTTTAACTGCGGAAACGAATGGTAGCAATTTTGAGCCGCCTGCCGATTTGCTTAAAACGAATCCACAGGTTGTTGAAGCTGAGCGGCAGCTTTTTGCTTCCCGTAAACGCGAGCTTGAATCGAATGTCGCGATTTTGCAAAGCGAAGCTGCACAGCGCAGTCATGAAATTGAAGGGATGCGCGCAAAAATTGCGAAGTTAGAATCGGGATTGAAATTGGCCAATGATGAGTACGCGATGAGTAAACCATTGGTTGAAAAAAACGTGATTTCGCAAATCGATTTTATGCATTTGCAACGCCAAATTAGCGATTTGAAGGGTGAAATCAACGAGGCTCGCCTGTCGATTCCTCGCCTGCAAAGCAGTCTTGCTGAAACCAATGGTAAAGTCGCTGGCGTTTACGCAAAGTCGCGAGCAGATGCGGGTAATGAATTATCTCTCGTGAAAGCAGAGCTCGACTCTACTGCCGCGACCACGGTGGCACTCAGTGATCGATTTGATCGCACTACAATTCGCGCGCCACTGGATGGTGTGGTTAAACTGATTAAAGTAAATACGGTGGGCGGCGTATTGCAGCCCGGCATGGACGTAATGGAAATCGTGCCGCTGGAAGACAATCTACTGATTGAAGCGAAGGTGCGGCCTTCCGATATTGGATTTTTAAGGCCAGGCCAAGAGGCGATGGTGAAGTTTTCCGCTTATGATTTTTCGATTTACGGTGGCTTAGTGGCTGATGTCGAAACGATCACTGCTGATTCGGTGACTGATGAGGCGAAAAAGGAAAGTTTTTACTTGGTTCGTGTGCGAACCCGTTCCAATCATCTTGGTGATGATCAACGACCTTTGGCAATTATTCCCGGCATGCTAGCAACAGTGCACATTCGTACTGGCAAAAAAACGGTGATGCAATATTTGATGAAACCGATTGTGAAAGCGCGTGATGAGGCAATGCGTGAGCGTTAATGTCATTTAGTTAGGTAATGGGTATTTCTTTATTGGCTATGATTTGTATGATCTATATGAAAATACCCCACCAAATAATCGGTGGGGTGTTTTTATGTGCAGCTATTCTTAATGATGGGTTATTTCTCCGTTGGCGAGTAGGGTATTTAGCAAATCAGTAGGGTTGGCAGGGGTTACAACGCCAGTGAGTGTTGCTACTTGAACTGAACTACCACCTCCAGAGCCATCTGCATCAAACAACACTTGAGTATTTCCGTGGCCATCGCTGGCAAATTTCAAGAACGCCCCCTCGTGCCCTGCAAAAACGCCGCCATTGTTGGACAAGTTGGCTCCGCTCAGCAAATCAGTGATGTCGAGCACATCACCTTGCACGACACCTAATACTTTTTCTGCGATGGTAAAGTCTTGGATCATGTCTGCATTAGCAGCTGAATTGGCTAAAACAAAGATATCTGAGCCGTTACCACCATTCAGGAAGTCATTTCCCGCGCCACCTGTTAGCACATCCTTGCCATCGCCACCCATTAATACATCATTACCGATACCGCCAGTTAATGTGTCATTGCCAGCATTGCCCAATAAGCGATCATTGCCATCGCCACCATTCAAGATGTTATTGCCTGCATCACCGTTGAGGATCGCGTTTAGTGCCATCGTAATGTTGCCACTTGCGGTATCGCCATCATTGTCGATCAGCGTAAAAGCCAGTGTTTCGTTAGTATTGGCCGATTGAGTGTAGGAGTATTTACCTACACCATCATCCATATCAATGACGAGCTTGCCGTTGGTACCGTTGCTATTGATGGTCCACTCATTGGTTGTCGAGTTGAAGCTGCCAAGGCTGCTTGAGAAGCTGGCATTGTTGTCAACTTTGCCATCAAAACTAAACACGTGCCCGTTAAGAGTAATGTTTTGTACATGTCCACCATCAGCACCAAAGCTGCCAGTGCTGCCCAATAGTTTGACCTCAATATTGGGTTGAGGTACAGAGTCCTGTAGCGTATTTGGCAAGTCCGCAATATTGGAAACCAAAATCGAATTTGTGTTTTGAGGCGTAGCGCCATTGTAGGCAATTGGATCGAGCGCATCGTTATCGACGCTACCACCACCAGAGGTGACCCCTGTGCCCATACCAATGGCCAATGAGGTAATTTTATTCGCCGTTAAGAATGCTTGCCAGTCGCTCACGTCATCGCCCACAATCCCAACGGAGTTTGTGGTGCTGTCATTACTGCCGTAAGTGAGGTGGCCCGAAACATTTGGATCGCCATCCGACATAAAGTAAGCCACATTTTGGAAATTATTGCTTGTTGTACTGGTGAATTTACCCGAGGCGCCAAAGTTATCTATGACTTTTTGCAAACCCGCATCGTAATTGGTTGAGCCATCAGCGTTCAACGCACCCAATAGTGATTTGGCTGTGGCGGCATCTAGCCACGTTGTTGATCCAGATTTATGTATATCGGCACCACCATTAAAAGTGACTAGCATCACTTTGACGTTGCCCAACGCATCATATTGATCAATGAGTGCAGACAGCGCTGATTTGGCCAACTGTAGTCGAGATAATTCCCCAGCTTCTGGATTGGTATCATTTGCAAACTCCCAATCCATACTGCCTGAAAGATCCAAAGTCAGTACTAGGTTGGTGTCCATCGTTGAAGCGGCGGCATCGATATTGCGTGTTGCAGCGACGATCGGAGTATCATCATTCACAGTAATCTTGAGGTTGCCACTTGCGGCGCTGCCATCGGTATCGACCGCACTGATGGCGATGTTATCTAATAACGTAGTGTCATTGCTTGGTTGGTTATGTGTTTCATTTGCAAGCAGGGTATAGCTATAAGAGATACTCCATGTATGGCTTGTAGGGTTATACGTGGCGCCAGTGACGGTTATGGCGTTGCCAAGTGAACTGACTGCAGAGGTATCTGTTAGGGTCGCCGACCAAGTTCCGCTGCCATTTTGGCTAAAGTTGATGGTGGCGGTATTTCCTGCCCCCGTTCCAAGTGTAACGCTGCTGAGGCCATCCACTGCAGTGACAGTAAAGCTCCCTGTTACGGTGGTCGGGTCGGTGGCCGGATTACTATCGAATTTCGAACCGGTTGCCAATCCAGCTTCGTAGACATTGCCATCGCTGAGTTGGTCTGTGACATTGTTGCTGAGGGTGATACCGTCATTGCTGCCATTGACTGCAACGGTGAGCGTTGTTGTTTTCCAATCACCGTCAGCATCTTTTATGGTGTAGCTAAAGACATCGTTCGGGTGTTGATTGGAATTCAATTCTTGCACATTGTTGGCGGTATTGTTCAATGTGTAAACATAGCTGCCATTGGCGTTGAGAACCAAAGTGCCATAGGTGCCAGCAATGCCACTACCACCGACGTTGCCGCTCAGTTGAGCCGTATCGCTGACATGGTTGCCAGTGGCAACGCCAACGACTGTTGCAGGTCGATCAGCTCCGAGGGTGTCGGCATTGCCGTCGGTGCTGTTGCTGTCTTGACCCGTAGTAACATCATTGCCCGTGATTACATTGCCCGTCGCAGTGAGGCTACTGTCTTCGGTGACTGAGTCAAGGTCAGCGACCGCAGTGGGAACGTCATCATTCACAGTAATCTTGAGGTTGCCACTTGCGGCGCTGCCATCGGTATCGACCGCACTGATGGCGATGTTATCTAATAACGTAGTGTCATTGCTTGGTTGGTTATGTGTTTCATTTGCAAGCAGGGTATAACTATAAGAGATACTCCATGTATGGCTTGTAGGGTTATACGTGGCGCCAGTGACGGTTATGGCGTTGCCAAGTGAACTGACTGCAGAGGTATCTGTTAGGGTCGCCGACCAAGTTCCGCTGCCATTTTGGCTAAAGTTGATGGTGGCGGTATTTCCTGCCCCCGTTCCAAGTGTAACGCTGCTGAGGCCATCCACCGCAGTGACAGTAAAGCTCCCTGTTACGGTGGTGGGGTCGGTGGCCGGATTACTATCGAATTTCGAACCGGTTGCCAATCCAGCTTCGTAGACATTGCCATCGCTGAGTTGGTCTGTGACATTGTTGCTGAGGGTGATACCGTCATTGCTGCCATTGACCGTGATGTCGAGTGTGGCGGTACTCATATCGCCATCGGCATCTTCGAGGGTATAGGTGAATACATCATGTACAGCAGGGTCGGTGCTATTGAGCGCTTGTACTAAAGGATTAGTATTGTGCAAGGTATAGGTATAGCGACCATCAGCAGCAATGCTCAGTGTGCCATACATGCCATCAATATTGGTAAAGCCGCTGTTAGCGACGCTCAGTAATTGACTGCCAAATTGAATGTTAAGTAGTTGTGCTGGGCGATCTGCACCGAATGTATCGGCATTGCCATCGGTAGAATTGCTGTCGCCTTCACCCACTTGAACGCCTGTAAGTACATTCCCAGTGGCGACGGTTTCCCCGTCTTCAGTGATGCTGTCGGTGTCGTTGACTGCGGTAGGAACATCGTCAACGATATTGAAGGTAATCGTTGCTGCTGCCGAATAGCTGCTTGTGACGGTGAGGTTGGCATTGTCGGTCACTGCAACGGTAAAGCTATTGGTTTCTGTCACATTGTCGACATCGGTCGTGGGCGTTTTGAGTTCAAATTGATAGCTGACTACGCCTGTGCTGGAGTTATAGGCGGTGAGGGTGACGACCCCGTTGGTGGTGTTAAATGTCAGTGGCACCGCGTCGGGTGAACCAATCGCTTCCAACTGCTCATCGGTAAATGTGACTGGGCTGAAGCCATTGCTGACCACTTTAATGCCTTGCACATCATCGAGCCCATCTGCATCGGCTAAGGTAAAGGTGCCTTGGGCAAATTCAGCATCGGTAGTTGGGGCACTGCCGATCGCCAGTGCTGCTTCGTTCACCGCATCGTTGGTATTGCCCTCGTTGCCTGTGTTGGTGCTGATTGTTGGCTTATCGTTGCTACCATTCACGCTGATGTCGAGGGTGGCGGTACTTCTATCGCCGTCGGCATCTTTGAGGGTATAGGTGAATACATCATGTACAGCAGGGTCGGTACTATCGAGCGCTTGTACTAAAGGATCAGTATTGTGCAAGGTATAGGTATAGCGGCCATCAGCAGCAATGCTCAACGTACCATACATGCCATCAATATTGGTAAAGCCGCTGTTGGCGACGCTCAGTGATTGATTGCCAAATTGAATGTTAAGTAGTTGTGCTGGGCGATCTGCACCGAATGTATCGGCATTGCCATCGGTCAGATTGCTATCGCCATCTCCGACTTGCAGGCCTGTTAGCACGTTCCCCGTAGCAACGGTTTCACCCCCCTCAGTGATGCTATCGTTATCGTTGACTGCGCTAGGTACGTCATCAATGATTGTGACTGTGATGTTGGTGTTGGCCGAAGCAGTTCCATCCGAAATAGACAGTTCAATGACTTCGCTGAACTGGGTATCAGCTGCTGTTGCATTGTTGACAGTGCTGCTCAGTGTATACGTATAGGTAAAGACCCCTGCGTTATAAGTATCAATATGCAGTGAACCATGTGCGGTGTTGACCGTTTTACCGTTCAGATCAGACAACGCAGTGACATATTGATCCGTTGCGGTGTCTACGCCGCTGCCTATACGGAAGGTTACGTTTCCAATCGTCAGCGATTTTATATCGTTTAATCCGTCTGCGTCGCCCACGGTGAAGGTGCCAGTGGCCGTTATGGCAGCAACACCTGCTTGCGAGCCAGCGCTTAAGCCGGCTTCATACACAACATCGTTGGTATTGCCCTCGTTGCCTGTGTTGGTGCTGATCGCTGGTGCATCGTTGCTGCCCGTGATGGTGATCGTAACTGTATCGCTTGCTGTGGCATTGGCCGAATCCGTCGCGGTGAGGGTGTAAGTCAAGGTAATGGTCTCACCCGCTTTGAGGAAGTCCAGATTGGCATCGTTGACGGCATACGACCAAGGGGTACTTCCTGGTGCCGCAGAATCGGTAACGGCTGCGCTAAATCCGGTTTCGAGCGCAGCTTTAAGACTCGCATCCAGCGTGCCACCACTCCAGACGGCGCCAGTGGTGAGGGTGTAACTGATATCGACGACGTCATTGGTATCAATATCATTGAAGCTGACTGAGCCGTTAGCACTCAAATCTTGTGCGCTGGCATCGGCAGCCTCGGTGAAGCCCACATCGGCAACATTGCTGATGGTCGGTGCATCGTTGGTACCGGTGATAGTGATCGTCACCGTATCGCTTGCGGTGGCATTGGCTGAATCCGTCGCGGTGAGGGTGTAAGTCAAGGTAATGGTCTCACCCGCTTTGAGGAAGTCTAGATTGGCATCGTTTACGGTATAAGACCAAGGGGTACTGCCTGGCGCCGCAGAATCGGTAACGGCTGCGCTAAATCCGGTTTCGAGTGCAGCTTTAAGACTCGCATCCAGCGTGCCACCACTCCAAACGGCACCAGTGCTTAGGGCATAACTAATATCGACGACGTCATTGGTATCAATATCATTGAAGCTGACCGAGCCGCTAGCACTCAAATCCTGTGCACTGGCATTGGCGAGCTCAGTGAAGCCGATATCGGCAACATTGCTGATGGTCGGTACATCGTTGGTGCCGGTGATGGTGATCGTCACCGTATCGCTTGCTGTGGCATTGGCTGAATCCGTCGCGGTGAGGGTGTAAGTCAAGGTAATGGCCTCACCCGCTTTGAGGAAGTCCAGATTGGCATCGTTGACGGTATAAGACCAAGGGGTACTGCCTGGCGACGCAGAATCGGTAACGCCTGCAATAAATCCGGTTTCGAGCGCAGCTTTAAGACTCGCATCCAGCGTGCCACCACTCCAAACGGCACCAGTGCTTAGGGCATAACTGATATCGACGACGTCATTGGTATCAATATCATCAAAGCTGACCGTACCATTGGCGCTCAAATCCTGAGCCGTGGCCACATCGGCTTCGGTGAAATCGATGTCGGCAACGTTACTGATCGTGGGCACGTCGTTGCTGCCGTTAATATTGATGTTGAGAGTTGCATTACTACTGTCACCGTCGCTATCAGTGAGCGTGTAGGTGAATACTTCATTGGCTGTTTCTGCCGCAATAGTTTGGATGCTTTCATCTTCACCAAAGGTTGTTTTAGCTGCAGCCAAACCTTGAATTGCATCATAACCTTGGAAAATGTAATCATCTGCGGTATTGCCGCCTTCGCCTGTATTGTTATTTCTGGCTGCATCGGCTTCTGCTTTTGTAAACAGGGTATAAGTGTAGGAGCCATCTTGATTAAGGGTTAGGTGGCCATACTTGCCATCAATGACAAAGTTGCCATTGTTGTCGCTGGTGATATCGGTAAGGCCATTGGCATTTTGAACTCGGCTAACGCTTGTAGCGTCAGCTCCTTTACTGTCGGCGACATCGCCAATCGCGCCATTGGCGACCACATTGCCTGTGATTTGTACGAGATCAGCTTGAGTCTCGTTTTCTCCTTCACCAATGAAGAAAGTGGGTTGTGGATTGCTTGAGGCATTAAATGCATCTTCGCTCATTTCCCGTTGATCATTGCGTGCCACTGGCGCGGTGTCGGTAATTAGGATGGTCAGTGTGTCGCTGCTGGTTTGAGCAATACCATCGGTTAGGACAATATTGAAGCTATCGCTAACGCTATTGTCGCCCGTGCTGTGATCTTGTGCGCCGCTTTCAACTAAATAGCTATAGCTCACCATGCCCGTAGTGGGGTTAAAGCTGTTTAAGGTTAAGCTGCCCAGATCGGTGGTGATGGTGACTGGCGTGCTGCCTAATCCATTTAATTGCGCTAGCGTGATTACAACGCCTGCGATATTGATCTGGCTGATCCCTTCATCAGCGGCCAAGTTGAAGGTGCCGGTGACCGCTTGAGCGTTGTTTTCGACAACACTATTGTCGCCCTGTGCGAGGCCATTTTCATCGGTCACTGAAACCACAGGTTCTCCGACAGGCGTCACATTAATATTGACCGTCGCAGTGGCCAATCCGCCATTGCCATCACTGACGGTATAGGTAAAGCTGGCGGGGCCGTTGTAATTGGCATTTGGGGTGAAGACGACATTGCCGTTAACCTGTGCCACTGTGCCATTCATCGGTGCTTGCACGCTGATGATGGTGAGGGTGTCGCCATCGACATCGATATCGTTGCTGAGTAGTGTGGCGGGGGTGATGATCAGGGGGTGATCTTCGCTAGTTGTCAAGGCATCATCGTTTGCGCTAGTGCTGTTGTCATCAGTCGCGACAGGTGGATCATTCACTGGTGTGACGCCAACATTCACAGTCGCCGTCGCCACGCCACCTTTGCCGTCAGTGACGGTATAAGTGAAGCTGGCTGGGCCGTTGTAATTGGGGTTGGGTGTGAAAACGACATTGCCATCGACGAGCGCGACCGTACCGTTGACGGGCGCTTGCACGCTGGTGATGGTTAAAGTGTCGCCATCGACGTCGACATCATTGGCCAGCAAGGTGCTTGGATTAATGGTCAGTGCTTGGTCTTCAGGCGTGGTGAGCGCATCGTTTGTCGCACTGGTGTCGTTGTTGGCAACGGGCGGGTCATTGACTGGTGTGACGCCGACATTCACAGTCGCCGTCGCCACGCCGCCTTTGCCGTCAGTGACGGTATAAGTGAAGCTGGCTGGGCCGTTGTAATTGGGGTTGGGTGTGAAAACGACATTGCCATCGACGAGCGCGACCGTACCGTTGACGGGCGCTTGCACGCTGGTGATGGTTAAAGTGTCGCCATCGACGTCGACATCATTGGCCAGCAAGGTGTTTGGATTAATGGTCAGTGCTTGATCTTCAGGCGTGGTGAGCGCATCGTTTGTCGCACTGGTGTCGTTGTTGGCAACGGGCGGGTCATTGACTGGTATGACGCCGACATTCACTGTCGCCGTCGCCACGCCGCCTTTGCCGTCAGTGACGGTATAAGTGAAGCTGGCTGGGCCGTTGTAATTGGGGTTGGGTGTGAAAACGACATTGCCATCGACGAGCGCGACCGTACCGTTGACGGGCGCTTGCACGCTGGTGATGGTTAAAGTGTCGCCATCGACGTCGACATCATTGGCCAGCAAGGAGCTTGGATTAATGGTCAGTGCTTGGTCTTCAGGCGTGGTGAGCGCATCGTTTGTCGCACTGGTGTCGTTGTTGGCAACGGGCGGGTCATTGACTGGTGTGACGCCGACATTCACAGTCGCCGTCGCCACGCCGCCTTTGCCGTCAGTGACGGTATAAGTGAAGCTGGCTGGGCCGTTGTAATTGGGGTTGGGTGTGAAAACGACATTGCCATCGACGAGCGCGACCGTACCGTTGACGGGCGCTTGCACGCTGGTGATGGTTAAAGTGTCGCCATCGACGTCGACATCATTGGCCAGCAAGGTGCTTGGATTAATGGTCAGTGCTTGGTCTTCAGGCGTGGTGAGCGCATCGTTTGTCGCACTGGTGTCGTTGTTGGCAACGGGCGGGTCATTGACTGGTGTGACGCCGACATTCACAGTCGCCGTCGCCACGCCGCCTTTGCCGTCAGTGACGGTATAAGTGAAGCTGGCTGGGCCGTTGTAATTGGGGTTGGGTGTGAAAACGACATTGCCATCGACGAGCGCGACCGTACCGTTGACGGGCGCTTGCACGCTGGTGATGGTTAAAGTGTCGCCATCGACGTCGACATCATTGGCCAGCAAGGTGTTTGGATTAATGGTCAGTGCTTGATCTTCAGGCGTGGTGAGCGCATCGTTTGTCGCACTGGTGTCGTTGTTGGCAACGGGCGGGTCATTGACTGGTGTGACGCCGACATTCACTGTCGCCGTCGCCACGCCACCTTTGCCGTCAGTGACGGTATAAGTGAAGCTGGCTGGGCCGTTGTAATTGGGGTTGGGTGTGAAAACGACATTGCCATCGACGAGCGCGACCGTACCGTTGACGGGCGCTTGCACGCTGGTGATGGTTAAAGTGTCGCCATCGACGTCGACATCATTGGCCAGCAAGGTGTTTGGATTAATGGTCAGTGCTTGATCTTCAGGCGTGGTGAGCGCATCGTTTGTCGCACTGGTGTCGTTGTTGGCAACGGGCGGGTCATTGACTGGTGTGACGCCGACATTCACTGTCGCCGTCGCCACGCCACCTTTGCCGTCAGTGACGGTATAAGTGAAGCTGGCTGGGCCGTTGTAATTGGGGTTGGGTGTGAAAACGACATTGCCATCGACGAGCGCGACGGTACCATTCACCGCCGCTTGTACGCTAATAACCGTTAAAGTATCGCCGTCGGCATCAACATCATTGGCGAGCAAAGTCGCTAGGTTGATTGTTAGTGGCTGATCTTCCAGAGTAGTTAAAGTGTCATTGGCTGCACCAGTACTGTTATCGTTGCTTGCTACTGGGGGGGTATTGACTACTTCGGGCGCAACCTCTCCAGAGGGCGGGTCAACATTTTCGTTAAAGCCTGAAACAGAAATCCCTTCGGTTGGAAAACCTGTTTCAATCCCGACTCGTGAATTAGGCGAGTCGAGGACTACGACGCTATGTCCCGCATTTTCCCCTTCGCCAGCACCCGCCGCAGAAGCGGCTGCGACTTGAGTCGGGTCAGCCCCTTGGGCGATTAATTCTTGAATTTTTGCGGCATCATCTGCGGCACTCGCAGCAGGCTTGAGAATGTTGGCCAGCAGTTCTGCGGTGATGCTGAGTGAGTCTGAGTTGCCTAAACTCATTAGTCCTGCGCCTTCAAAAGCTATGGCCACCGCACCATTAGCTCCGGTTTGGATCGTGTCACCAATATTAATTTTGTCACCCACTTGCAGTACTCGGGTCTCACCGTTGGCACTGGTCACTTTGACCTCACCAATGATTTGGGTCACGGTGCCTTTACTGGTAACCGATGCGGCTGGGGTGTTGATTTGCTTGGCCATGATGATTCTCACTTTTCAAATAGTTGCCTAACTTGCTGTCTGTTGGCTTTCTGCAAGAGATAGACCTAAACTGGTTCAGTTAGCTAAAGCGATCAAACTAAGACCCATAGCTTCACTGATCATTTTATGCTGACGTTCTGTGGAATGAATCCTACCCAGGTACTAAGGTAAAACCCTATGTCGAGTGAGGTGGCTATCGCTAATATGGCAGCACAGCATTGTGTGATTTCGAACAGTAGCGAGTTTCAGTTTCGCTGGACGACTTTGCTTGCCGTGCAGGGCCCCGTTTTGTCTTATCAAGATGGGAATGAATTAATCCGTCTAATGACTGAACCTCCGCTATCTTGCGTCTTAGACATGCGGGCATTCTCGGCCCAGTTAATGCCGCATGCTTTAATGGGGTTGGCGAAGGTGACGCCACTCTTGCTGGAGTTTGAGCGATTAACGGTTGATGAAGAATTGGCGTGGCTGGCAGTGGGGGTACGGGCGTGTTGTACACCGGATTTATCGCTCGAACGCTTAGCCGTGATTGTTGACGTCACACATCGGGGTGGAATTTGGGTCTCGAATGCGGCTTTACCTTTTTTGCTGAAAGGGTTGCAGCATTACACCGCGCATCATTCTGCTATGGCAGCCTCGCCAAACTTAACGCAGCTCACGCCGCAAGAGCGCAAGATTGCCGATCTAGTGGGGCGTGGTGATTCAAATAAGCTGATCGCGCGGGAGTTAAATATCTCAGATCGTACGGTGAAAACGCATTTAGGGGCTATTTTTTCGAAGCTGCAGGTTGCTGATCGTATTCACTTGGCGCTATTACTGAATCAGCAAAAATAACGGCCGGGTATTTGCTTTGAGGCTATTTTTATTCAGACTTCTGTTTGTATACGTCTAGCTTTATTTTGTAGGTTTTGTTTCTGTGCCGCTAAGATAACAAAACTATGATTTTTCCTTGTTGTTTAGTGGATTGAAATGCATACCGATGTATATCCGCTTTGCTAGGGGCGTCTTCGTGAGAGGTACTGCTCATTTTTCCGCTAGAACATGTTGCCGACGTTTCATCTTTGGCCTCAGTGCACTGTTGTCTCTTGTTTTAGCATTACCGCAAAGTATTGGCGAAGACCCCTTCAAATTTAGCTCCGCAGCGCTTGAAAAAGCCGAAAGCAAGTACGGTGCTGATACGCGAAAACGCCTAGAAAGCTGGCAGGGTTTGCTCGCTAGCGACAAAAAAACCGATGATATGAGTAAGCTCAAATTGGTGAACGACTATTTCAATGAGCGGATTATGTTTGTATCTGATGCGCAAAATTGGGGCGTAGAAGATTATTGGGCGACTCCTGTTGAAATGCTGGTGAAGGGGCGAGGGGACTGTGAAGATTTTGCCATTGCCAAATATTTTTCTCTGCAAGCCTTGGGCGTATCTGAGAGCAAAATGCGGATTACTTATGTACAAGCCTCTGGGCATGGCCCAACCAATTTAGCGCATATGGTTTTAACGTATTACCCAACTCCTGCCGCTGTGCCATTGGTATTGGATAATTTAATTCCAGAAATCCGTCCCGCCGCGCAGCGTCCTGATTTAACACCGGTATATGGTTTTAATGGGCAGGGTTTGTGGCTGGCCAAAGATCGTAGTAGCGGCAATGCCGCACCGAGAAAAAATAATATTGGCTACTGGGATAAACTCATGTCGCGCCGTGGTCGCGAGCTGGATTAATGCCGTTTACGCGGCTTTAGGAGAACATGATGACACTGCTCAAACAGTTGATTCTGATGATTATCTTGCTGTTTACCTTGCTGTTTTGCGGCACGGTTTACCTTAGCGTACAAAATTCGCGTGCGTTTTTAACTGCGCAATTGACGACCATTTCACAAGACACCGCGACATCGCTCGGCATGCAATTGTCGCCCTTGATTATGGATAAAAATAATCAGGTCATCGTGCAAAGTATGCTTGATGCGGTGTTTGATAGTGGTTATTACCGAAAAATTCGGATTGTTGATGTGGAGGGAAAACTTGTCATCGAGCGCATTGCTCCACCGCATGTGAATCAAGTGCCAGATTGGTTTATTCGCTTATTTCATATTGAAACGCCAACAGGCGAAGCCTTGATGACCAGCGGTTGGCAACAAGCCGGAACAATCACGATTGCAGCCAATCCAGGGATCGCATATGCCTCGTTGTGGGAGAGTAGTTTGAATGCGCTGTATTGGTTTTTGGGCGCGTCTTTATTTACGTTTGCGATGGGTGTGGTCATTTTGCATTTTGTACTACGGCCACTCAAAGCAGTTGAGCAGCAAGCGATGGCTATTTGTAATCGGGAATATCCGGAGCAAAGCGAAATACCGTGGACGCTTGATTTACGCAGCGTGGTGCAGGCGATGAATCGCATGACGCAAAAAGTGAAAGAAATGTTCGCTGAGCAAGCCGCGAGTATTGAGCGTATGCGTGCCGAGGCGTATTTGGACACGCTGACGGGACTCGCGAATCGGCGCTATTTTGACATGCATGTGAAACAAGTCATCCAGGCCGATGAGCCATTAACACATGGCGCATTATTGTTTTTTGAAATTAGCCATTTGAAAGAAATTAATGACCAAAAAGGATTCAGAGTTGTTGATCGGCTTTTGATTGAAAGTGGCGCTTTAGTCAAAAAAATCGTTGCCGAAAGCGCGTGCGTTGATGCATTTGCGGCGCGGATCAGTGGTAATACCTTTGCAGCATTTTTTGCGGGCATTGAACAAGAAAATGCACACCATTTGGCGACTCAATTATCACATAGCATAGTCAGTCTACATGAACGCGGTATGACGCCATTTACAGACGTGGGGCATATCGGCGGCGCAATGTATCATGGCCAAAGCTTAAATAATTGGCTGTCTGAGGTTGATTTGGCCTTGCGCACGGCACAAAGCGAAGGCCCCAATATGCTGCATTTCTTTGCCGCGCAAGAGGCGAGTGGTATGGGGGCGTGGACTGCTTCTGATTGGAAGGGTATTTTGCTAGAGGCTCTAAATTCTCAACGTATTGAGTTGTATACCCAAGTTGTTAATACGGTTGAAAATCAATTGATTCATCGAGAAGTTTTCGTGCGGTTACGAGACGAATTGGGCGAGCAAATTCCTGCTGGGCTTTTTGTGCCAATGGCAAAACGACATGGATTAATACAAGATTTTGATCGAATTGTGATTCAACTGTGCATGCAGGAGTTAGCCAAAGATTCCACTTTGCGCTTGGCGATTAATTTATTCCCTGCGTCTATTTCGCAGCCCCAATTTGTGAGTTGGCTGATCGATCAGTTAAAAGAAAAACCAGCGTTAGCGAAACAAATTAGCTTTGAATTGCCAGAGCAAGAGGCGCTGGCGCAACTGGATGACTTACGTGCATTTATCTCTCAAGTCGGAGAGTTGGGTGTATTAGTTGGGCTTGATAATTTTGGCCGTGGTTTTGGTTCATTTACTTATCTGAGCACGCTGAAAGTACATTATTTGAAAGTGGATGGATCATTCAGCAAAGACATTGATCAACATAGAGAGAATCAGTTTTTCGTGGATGCCATCGTCAAAATTGCGCATGGTCTCGATTTGCAGGTTATCGCTAAATCGGTAGAAACTTCGGCTGAGCAAGCGATGTTAGGAACGTTGCGTGTCGATGGTGCGCAGGGCTTTGGGATTGGTGGTACTGAATTGTGGCAAAAGGCCCGCAGTTTATGATGATTAACATCTAGTTTTAAAACCTGCGCATGCGGTGCTTTTGATGAAATACCCCGCATCTTGCGGGGTATTTCTTTAAAGGATAATCACCGGTTGATTACACAATTCATTCGGGTTGGCTTGAACGATTTCGAGTGGAAAGTGTTCTTGTAGCAACTGCCCGAGTTGGCTAATTGTTGTGCTCAAACCGATTTCAATCTCATTTTGCCCCAGATGGATTTGAAGTTGGGCGCAGATCGCGTCCCATTGCGCCTGCGGAACTTTGCTGGCGATGCCACGGTCCGCTACAAGCTCGAGTTGGTTTTCTGCGAGTAACAAGTAGAGCAAAATGCCGGTATTGCCTTCGGTATCCCAGACGCGCAGTTGGCTAAACCAATCTATGGCACGGGCGCGGGGCGTGGTGTTTTGCCAGATCAGTGCACTGGGCAGGCTGGATTCAACGACTAAACGAATTTCGCCACGATGGCCTTGTTCGGCACTCGCTATCGAACCGCTCAGCTTATCGACGAGCGCAGGATTAAATTGGGCGCGATAGGGGTTGGGCTTCAGATGCAGCCATAAGCGTTTCATTTTTTGCATGTTTACCATCCTCCCGATGCGCCGCCACCACCAAAACCACCGCCTCCGCCGCTAAATCCACCGCCGCCTCCGAAGCCACCGCCGCCATTAAATCCGCCACCACTTCGTCCGCCTGAGGCTGAATGACGTAGTACTAGGCCGAGTAATTCGATAAATAATCGGCTAGAGATAATACTCAGTACGATGGCCATCCCCATGCCAAGTAGCAGCGCCATGATGATGGGAGTGCCTGTTGCGATCGCGGCGTAGCCGCTGACTGCGGCGACACCACCGCGCCCGATCCAGCGACCGCCAATCTGGCTGAGAATAAATCCTGCAAAGAGTATCCCCACCAGCATCATCGGTTGCAAGCCAAAAATCGTTCTAAATTGCGATGAGCTGTTATTTGCCATTGGCGCGGGCAGTGGCTCGCCTTGAATGACTTTACTAATTCGATCAACACCAGCTTGAATGCCCGCTGCGTAATCGTTTCTTCTGAATTCAGGCGTGATGTATTCACGAATGATTCGGCTACTGATCACATCGGGCAATGCGCCTTCCAAGCCTCGCCCAACCTCAATCCGAACTTTTTTATCGTCTTTGGCGATCAGCAGCAACACGCCATCATCGATGCCTTTGCGGCCCAATTTCCACTCATCCGTTACCCGAATACTGTATTGCTCAATCGTATCATCGCCCGTCGTTGGCACCATCAAAATGGCGATTTGACTGCCCTTGGCTTGCTCTAAGCTTGATAGCTGCTGAGTGAGCGTGGCAATCTGCTCCGCATTAAGCGTTTGAGTTAAATCAGTGACTCGAGAGTCTAGCCTGGGTATTGCCATATGTGTAGCAAATATTATGCTGCTGATGAATATACCCATTAGAGTGAACAGTAGGGCGCAAAGGCGCGGCATTATTTTTTCTCGCTATTAAAGTCAACGCTTGGCGCGACTGAAATGGCTTTTTCATTTTCAACGCTGAAATTTGGTTTTAACTCAAGGCCAAACATTTTGGCGGTGAGATTGGTCGGGAATGAGCGCGCGGTGGTGTTGAATGTTTTGACGTCCTGGATGTAACGATTACGGGCGACGGCGATTCGATTTTCAGTGCCTTCCAATTGTGCCGATAGATCGCGGAAGTTTTCATTGGCTTTGAGGTCGGGATATTTTTCCGCCACCACCATCAAACGCGACAAGGCCGAGGTCATGCCGGATTGGGCTTCTTGGAAGTTTTTGAGCGCGACAGGGTCGTTGGCCAACTCGGGGGTGATTTGCATGCTGCCGACTTTCGCGCGCGCTTCGGTCACGCCCAGTAGCACTTCTTTTTCGTGCGCGGCATAGCCTTTCACTACATTCACTAGATTTGGCACCAAGTCGGCACGGCGTTGGTATTGATTGAGTACTTCAGACCAAGCGGCCGCGACGGTTTCATCTTGGGCTTGCAGCGCGTTGTAGCCGCAGCCGCTTAATGTAGAGGCAAGTAAAGCAGTGATGATGAGGCGTTTCATAGTGGCGATCTCGCGTGAGTTTAAGTGAGTAAGTCTACTGCGATTTTAATGACAACTTTTTTAATCTGCATTGGCTCGTTCAGCGCACGACATGGCTTATGAAGTTCGCCAGGGAAGAAAATAGCAAACATGCCAGGAGTCAGTACCAAACGTGTTTCATTGGCTTGTGGGTGTACAAAGGCAATATCTCGCTCGGAAAGCTGATCGGTGACTAATTCTAAATGGGGATTGGCGGGCAAAAAGCCAATGACTTCTTCGCCTTCGAGCAAATATTGAATATCGATGTAGCGCTGATGAAACTCAGGCATGCCCGTTTCCCATGGCTGAGTGAGCGGGGTTTGGACAATGGCAATCATCTTGTCGCCATCGATTGCGTAGCGACCGGGCGCCATCTCGCTAAAGTCGGTATGGCGCAAATAGGCCAATGCGGCATTGAGTGCCGCAGGTAAGGGACGTGAAGGCTGATTGATGTGGCTGAGAAACATAATGTGAATGGTGGGGTAGTGGAAAGCAAAAGCAATATTACAGCATTGTAATTATGTCGCTTGAACTGTTTGAGCAAGAACTTGATGATTCGCTTATTGATGACAGGAAAATTTAGATGAAATTTAAAATACTTTGCGCGATTGCATTGATTTCAACTACAGCCTTTGCCGCCGATCCTGCTATCCCTGAGCAAATGATGCGTGGCCGTAGCTCGCAATATCAAGACGGTTTTCGGGATGGCTTTCGTGAGGCCGTGCGAATGATGAATGGTGGAGGGGGCGGGAATAATCAGTGGAGTCGTGATATTCGAATTGTGCGCGCCAAATATGGATCTAATTACGGATCTTGTGATTTCACCCAACGACTAGGGCGCTTAGCAGATGGAAAGAGCTCATATTCATTCAAAGCCGGTAACCAATGGTGCGGCGACCCTTCGAATGGTCATAAAAAGGCTGCGACGATTGAATACTACTGTGGCAACAGTTTAAAACGCGCTTATGTGCGAGAAAATCAGGTGGAATATTTGCGCTGTCGCTAGATTTTGATTTTATCTTTGGTAACGCAGGGGACTGCAGTATTGCATTGCTCGCCATTTGAAATGGTCTATTAAAAAGGCCACTCATCTGAGTGGCCTTTTGACTGCAAACTTGCGTTTATTTTAGCTTATCGACTTGCACATTCAAGCTATGCAGCTTGTCGTGGAGTTCAATCACTTGCGCTTGATCTTTGGCGACCAAATGTGCAGGTGCTTTGTCGGTATAACCTGGTTTTTCTAGCTTGGCGACGAGTTTTTCGAGCGCTTCTGCCGTTTTGCCGATCTCTTTATTCAAGCGCGCTGTTTCGGCGGCTTTATCGATTTCTACTTTCAACATTACCCGGATGGTGCCTGCTACGGCAACCGGCGCATCACCTTCTGGCAATGCAGCAACGATATTCACTTCCGACAATTTAGCCAACGGCATTAAATACTTGGCGTATTTTTGCAGCTCTGGCCCGCCTTCAACAAACATCGGTACTTTCAGCGCTGGGCTCAAGCCCATTTCGCCGCGCAAATTACGCGCTGCAAAGGCAATGGCTTTCAGTTCAGTAATCGCCGCTACCGCTTCCGGTTTGATTTTGCTTGCATCAGCAACTGGCCACGCCGCCATCATCAGTGACTCGGTATCTTTCTTGCCTGCCAGTGGTGCGACGGTTTGCCAGATTTCTTCCGAAATAAACGGCATGATCGGGTGAATCAAGCGCAGGATGGTTTCTAACACGCGAATCAAAGTACGGCGCGCCGCACGTTGTTGTGGCTCGGTACCGTGTTGGGTTTGCACTTTCGCCAACTCGATATACCAATCGCAATATTCATTCCACGTGAACTCGTAGATTGCTTGCGCCGCTAAGTCGAAGCGGAAGGTATCGAGCGCAGTGGTAATGGTGGTTTCAGTCTCTTGCAGGCGAGAGATAATCCATTCATCTGCAAAGCTGTATTCCAACTCTGCACCGTCCTCTAAACCACAATCTTTGTCGACGACATTCATCATCACAAAGCGGGTTGCATTCCAGATTTTATTGCAGAAATTGCGATAACCATCGCAGCGTTTCTGGTCAAAATTGATCGAACGACCGAGCGATGCGAGTGACGCAAACGTGAAGCGAAGTGCATCCACACCATACGCTGGAATCCCTTCTGGGAATTCTTTGGCGGTTTTAGCGGCGACTTTCGGTGCGTTCTCTGGGCGACGTAATCCGGTCGTGCGCTTTTCTAGCAAGGGCTCTAGAGCAATACCATCGATCAAATCAACGGGATCGAGCACATTGCCTTCGGATTTGGACATTTTCTGTCCTTCCGCATCACGCACCAAACCATGGATGTACACGTGTTTAAACGGTACTTTGCCAGTGAAATGTTTGGTCATCATAATCATCCGGGCGACCCAGAAGAAAATAATGTCGTAGCCCGTCACCAGTACTGCCGATGGCAAGAATGCTTTCAAATCCGGTGTTTCATTCGGCCAGCCGTGGCTAGAGAATGGCACCAGAGCCGATGAGAACCACGTATCGAGTACGTCGTTATCGCGCGTCACTGACTTGCCGCCGGCTTTGGCAACGGCTTCCGCTTCAGTGCGGGCGACATACACTTGGCCGTCTTCATCGTACCAAGCTGGGATTTGATGACCCCACCACAATTGGCGAGAAATACACCAATCTTGGATGTTATTGAGCCATGAATTGTAGGTGTTCACCCAATCATTCGGCACGAATTGCACTTCGCCGCTGTGTACGGCTTCAAGGGCTTTTTCGGTGATGCTTTGGCCCGTTTCATCGGCCTTGCTCATCGCCATAAACCATTGGTCGGTCAGCAAGGGCTCGATCACGGTACCAGTACGATCGCCACGTGGCACCATCAGTTTGTGCGGTTTAGTGTCGAGTAACAGACCTTGCGCTTCCAAATCAGCGAGCATCGCTTTACGTGCTTCTGATGTGGTCATGCCCGCATACGCTGCTGGCAATTCAACGCTGCCGAGGCTGGCGCCGTCAAAGCTGAAGACTTGCGCTTTCGCGAGGATGGTCGCTTGCAGGCTCATCACATTGATCAGTTGCGTGTTGTGGCGTTTGCCGACTTGATAGTCGTTAAAATCATGCGCTGGGGTGATTTTGACAAAACCAGTACCGAAAGCTTTATCAACATATTCGTCAGCAATCACTGGGATTTGGCGGCCAGTGAGCGGCAGCTCAACCATTTTACCGAGCAAATGTGTAAAGCGCTCGTCGTCCGGCGCAATCGCCACGGCCACGTCACCGAGTAAGGTTTCAGGACGAGTTGTCGCTACGGTGATGAATTCATCACTGCCCACAACTGGATATTTGATATGCCACATATGGCCGTTTTCTTCTTCGGAAATCACTTCCAAATCAGAAACGGCGGTGCCGAGTTTGGCGTCCCAGTTCGATAGGCGTTTACCGCGGTAAATCAAGCCTTCTTCAAACAGGCGCACAAACGCTTCGACGACGGCGGTCGACATTTTGTCGTCCATCGTAAAGTACTCGCGGCCCCAGTCCACCGATGAACCCATGCGGCGCATCTGGCTGGTGATGGTGTCACCGGATTCTTTTTTCCATTCCCACACTTTTTCGAGGAAAGCCGGACGGCCCAATTCGTGGCGCGAAATGCCTTGCGCATCAAGCTGGCGTTCTACAACGATTTGCGTCGCGATACCAGCGTGGTCAGTACCAGGCAGCCACAGCGTATTGTCGCCGCGCATGCGGTGGTAACGCGTGAGGCCATCCATGATGGTCTGATTAAACGCGTGGCCCATATGTAGCGTGCCGGTGACGTTGGGCGGTGGCAATTGGATACAAAATGCCTCGCGAGCAAGGTCCATGCTCGGTTGGAAGTAGCCTTGGCTTTCCCAAAACGGGTACCAATGCGATTCAATATTCTGTGGCTCGAAGCTCTTGGCGAGTTCCATGGTGCGTGCTCAGTTAAAGCGAAACCACAGATTATAAAGCTTGCTTGATAGGAATGGGGAATCACCGCAAAAAAACGCAGAGGCTTTCTAGATTTTATCTAGAGCTCATCGTCTAATCGGATTTAAATACAGCACTGAATCGGGAGTTAATTAGAGGGAAAACGCCCCTTCATGTTGCGATAAGGGGCTTTGTAGTGGGGCTTTGAAGCAGAGATCGTTACTGCCTATTGCTCAATGCCGTACTCAAATAGGTCGTAGGCCATTTGTTGTTCATGTAATTTTTGCGCGCGAATTTTTGAATGGCCTTCAGCTGTGATAATGGCGTATTCATATTGGGGGGTATATACGGTCTTACTGGCAATAATCCGCGTGGTTTGTTGGCGTGAGTTTATTGCTGGAAGTAATAGCGCGGGTTGGTAGGTCATTTTATCGCAGCCAATTGCAGGGCGAATCATCGCGACATCCGCTGCGCCGGCCAAAATTTCAACCCCCATTTTGACTTCGCCCTGAGCGTCTTGCTCTATCCAGCGAACTGAAGCAATCAGCCAATGATTTTGGCCTTGATTACGTAGCGCAATGATTTCACCCGCTCGAGCATATTCATGCGGAATATCCTGCGCCGCCAATGCATAGCCGCAAGGACTCTCATCCGTAATATTCCAGCTAGAGGTAATGGTCTCGAAATTAAGCGGGAGCGAATCGTCTAGCTCTGATTGTGGTAATAAGCTGTGTCCTTGATTTAAATTTAAGCAAATAGCCCGCAGACCAAAACAGATCTCAGCTTGGCTGCTCGTATTGAGCCGATTAAAACTTCGCTTACTGCCATTATCCCAATGTTGCTTACTTCGTTTTAGGGTTTCTAACCAGCGTTGATGATTGGTGCGTTCACTCGCTTTCGGTGTCTGACCTGATACGGAGTCATACGCACGATCAAGCGCTTGAATTAATTTCGCGGTTTCCAGCAAGATTGCAGCGCCAGAGAATTGGTTGAGGCTTTGTGATCCAAAAAAATGTGGTGCGATGTCTTCATCAATACAGACCAAAAACACATCGGTTTCATGATTGAGTTCAGAGATTGATTTAAGCTCGGCATGACCAGCGAATTGCAGTGTAATTTCAAAAAGATGTTGTAATTCGCGCGGGCTAAACCGCTTTGGATTACAGATAGGAAGTAGCAGTAAATATTTATACAGATCGAGTGCTGATTTTTTGCTTTCTGCATTAATTTCATTCAGAAAATTGTTCTCACTGGCAAAGCGAAATAGTTTGTGACTATCGAGCCAAAAAAAATCGGGTAGTGGTAAATAGGCTAAACAGGATAGATTTTGAATGAGTCGATGGGTATTTAGAATTTGCTGTGTCAGGGTAGGCAACTGCTTGTTTTTACCAAAGAAATAGCGTTTGTTTTGACGTCCCTGTAGTACCAATTTATACGCGAAACTCAGCTCAAGACAGAGGTCGCGAACTAGGTGAACATTTTGCAAATCTTGCGCTTTGTAAGGTATCGCGTTGAGTTGGTTCGTGGCGAGATACGCATTATGGAGTAGCGTGAATTCAACTTGATAGGCTTCAAGTAAATCACTGCGCTCGTCTGGATCAAGACTCGCTCTATTGAAGGCATAAAGTGCGTCGTGTAATTGCTGAATAGAACCGATTACATCCGCTGCAGGCAACTGCGCGAGCCAAAGCTTGAGCTGCTTTAGATTGAGCTTTAATGGTGTTTTAAATTGCGCTTGTGGTGCAGGGAGATAAAGTTGCAAGGGATTCATTTTGATCCAGCCTATGATGGGGCGCTATTTTTAATTGGTATTGTTGTTGGCTGGATGTTAATGCCATTGTGGTCGTTATTGTGCCATAGCTAGGCTGCAGCTCAAACTATAATTGAGATTGATTTTTGTTTGTAAGTACGGGTTTGTTAAAAAAAAGCGCCAAGTCTGAACTTGGCGCTTTGATCTATTTCAGTAGACCTTTGCTAATCAATTCTTGCTCGACTAACTCTGTTATTCGGGGTGCGAGCTTGGCTTCGAGTTCTTGGCTGATGTCGCTCGTGAGTTCACGCAGCGTATCGCCATAAAATTGTGCCATCAGTTTGGAGAAGTGTTGCCGCGCCAATTGCTCGACTTCACTGGCAATATCTACCGCAAGCTGCGCGCCGACGACGGCGGTGAGTTCTGCCACGGCATCGTTATTGAGGTATTGCGGTTCACTCGCCGCACTGATGCTAATGGCTTCAGGGCTTGGGCTAGTTGAAATTTCTATAGGTATTGGATTGTGGACTTTATCTGCTAATGTCGCTGACTCAATACCTGCCTCAGCCGTATCTTCGTTGAGTGTGATTTCAAAGCGCGGCTCAATGTCGATACTACTAAGACTCAGGTCGCTTGCTGGATTGATATCATCTTCCCAATACAAACTGCTTGAAGCAGTCGATGTGATGATTGGGCTTGCCGTCATCACTTCAGGCGTGAAAACTGTGCCGGCTTCGGCTTCGGCTTCGGCTTCGGCTTCGGCTTCGGCTTCGGCTTCGGCTTCGGCTTCGGCTTCGGCTTCGGCTTCGGCTTCGGCGATGGTATTGATATCGAGTTGATCGATGACTTCGCTGGCACTTGCGATAGGCTCTTCGACTAAATCAATGTTTAAGTCAAAATCAGCCAAATCGCTTGGCGTACTTGCTTCCTCTACATGGCTCAATACGGGAGCTTCAAAATGCGCAGTCTCTTCGCGATCAATGTCGCTCGCAGCATGATTAAACTCATCAATAGTCAGTTCTTTGCTTGTGATTGAATCATCAAGTTCTGCGGCAAAGACGTTGGCAAAATCAATCACTAAATCATCGGCAACAAATTCAAGCGTCGGTTCAGTTGGTATTGGCGCGGGTTTTGCGCTCCGGATGACAGGGGGCGTGTTGATTGCGTCTAAATCAAGTAATGGTAAATCTAAGAAAACGGGTGTTTCGGCAATCGGCGTGCTCGCTGTAGGGCGTGGCGTTTCTGCAAAGCGGGGTATGTCTGCAATAGGGTTTGCAGATTTAGCCTCTACGGCAATACTTGGCTTATCGCCGGCTGATTGTGATTTGTTGGTGGATGTGGGTTCAAACATCAAACTTGGAATCGCCAGCTCGTTTTCACTGGCGAGTTTCTCAGCTAATTTTTGCCGCGCTTTGGCTGATTGTGCTTCGGCTAGACTGCGCTCGATGTTTTCAATTTTTTGGATCAATTCTTCATTGATCACATCAGTCAGAATCGGAATGTCAAAGGCTTCGGGCGCAATGTCGGTCAGGATAGGGATATCCTCAAACTGCGGGCCCGCAGGGCTGCGATGGCGCGCCATCAGCGCATCCATTTTGTTAAACAGTGGATTTACCGAGTCGTCATTCGGTATTTGTTTCTGATCGGCCACGGTTGAGTAGCTCCTGCATATCGGTCGCACTCGGGGTATACCCTTGTGCTTTATAGGCTGCCCAGCGTTGGCGGGCAGCCGCTTTTAAGTCTTCGTCGGTATCGACGATTTCAATTAATCGACTGTAATCGCTAAATCGAGGCGCGATACGGTCAGTCCAGTTAAAGAGTATATCGCGTGGCGTGATGATTTCGACGCGATGATCAATAATGATTGGGGTTTCTGATGCAAACGATGCATCGGCTTGGCAGTGCGGCAAAAAACCAGCGGGTGGCATTTCCCACAGCAGGCTATCGAGTGCCTTGGTCGCCGCTTCTGAACCCGTGAGGATAATCATGCGTTTACCTTGCATCAGCGCCTTGCCAACCAGTTGGCAGAGCGCGGATTCGCGGTTGTTCACATTAAAGTAGAAAGAGATTTCAGTCATGAGTCGCAAGGTAAGAGTCTGATATTGCGTAGAGTGGGGTATTTATCTCTACGCAATATTTTGCATGGCTTAGCCTTGAATACCTCTTAGGTATTCAACGAGTAATGGCACCGGACGGCCCGTTGCGCCTTTGGCTGCGCTCGATTTCCACGCAGTGCCAGCAATGTCTAGATGCGCCCATTTATATTTCTTGGTAAAGCGCGACAGGAAAGCTGCGGCGGTGATAGAACCCGCTGGGCGACCGCCAATATTGGCCATATCGGCGAAGTTGGATTTGAGTTGTTCTTGGTATTCTTCAAACAAAGGCATTTGCCATGCTTTGTCATCCGTCTGGCGCGAGGCTTTGAGTAAATCGGCGGCGAGATCGTCGTCATTGGCAAATAGGCCGCTGGTGGTGTGGCCGAGTGCAATAATGCACGCACCAGTCAATGTGGCAATGTCGATGACGGCTGCAGGCTCAAAACGCTCTACATAGGTCAGCGCATCGCACAAAATGAGGCGACCTTCAGCATCGGTATTGAGAATTTCAATCGTTTTACCGCTCATGCTGGTGACGATGTCGCCCGGTTTGACTGCGTTGCCGTTCGGCATATTTTCGCAGGCTGGAATCACGCCAACCAAATTGATTTTCAGATCAAGTTCAGCAATTGCGCGGAAGACACCCAATACCGTGGCTGCGCCGCACATATCGTATTTCATCTCGTCCATGCCTTCGCCTGGTTTTAATGAAATGCCGCCTGAGTCAAAAGTGATGCCTTTGCCGACCAGCACCGTTGGCGCAGTTTTTTTATCGGCGTTGCGATATTCCATCACGATGAATTTCGGTGGAATGATAGAACCTTTGGCGACCGACAAGAACGAGCCCATTTTTAAGGTTTCGAGTTCTTCTTGCTCTAAAATATGGCAAGAAAAATCGTAAGTGTGCGCGAGGTGTTGGGCGGTGGCAGCAAGGTAGTTGGGCGTGCAGACATTTGGCGGCAGATTGCCTAAGTCGCGGGTGAGGTTCATGCCGTGGCCGACGCCAAGTCCATATACTAAGCCCGCTTCGACGTCGGCGATATCTGATTTTTTCGGCGCCAATAGGCTAACGAGTTCTAGTTTGATGGCGGGGGCTGGCTCTGATTTGAATTGCTCAAAACGATAGGATTCGAGCATCAAAGCTTGGACGAGTTCTTGCGCCAATGTTTCGTTATCTTGTTTTTTGTATTGGGCAAGCGACAAGGCAATGCAAACCGACACGCTATTGCTGGCAATCAGCACTTTGGCAAGATTAGTCGCGGCCGTGCGCAATTCTTTGGCGTTTGGCTCTTTACCGAGCTGGACTAAAATAACGCGTTTGAAGTCTAAACTCGCAGGTAGACCCAGTGTCAGTGTGCTGCCCGCTTTGGCGGCGAGTTCGCCGTCTTTAATTGCCGTACTAAACAAGTGCCCACATGTAATATCTAAATCTTTGGCAAAGGCAGGTAATTTTTCGCCAAGTACCGGTAAAACGACACAATCTGCATGCTCGGGTGCAGGGGAAACTATGGTAAATTCCATGAAAGGCTCCTTGTTGGGGCTGGCAATGCTAAACATTGGAGCAAAATTGCTCTGGTGGGCTGATTATTCACTGACCCTCGGGCCAAGTCAAAAGACAGATATAAATATTCCATGTTGTTTCGAAAAACATTAATTCATGAAATGACTTGGGTAGCCTTTGGGCTATTCGTCGTTTTATTGGTCATTGTGATGACCTCGCAGATCGTACGTCTCTTGGGTGAGGCGGCGGTTGGTACATTGGCGTCATCGGCCGTGTGGGCTGTGATGGGCTTTGCTGCGGTAAGGTACTTTCCAATTTTATTTTCACTGATGTTGTTTATTTCTATTTTGTCGGTGCTAACTCGATTGTGGAAAGACCATGAGATGGTGGTTTGGTTCGCCGCCGGCCGTTCTATCCGCAGCTTTATTCCTCCCGTATTACAAATGGGCGTGCCGGTGGTGCTCTTGATTGCTGCGCTGTCTTTGTTTGTTTCGCCGTGGGCGCAACTCAAAGGGCGTGAATATCGCGCTGCGAGTTTGAAAAATGAAGAAGTATCTCAGGTTTCTCCTGGGATTTTTCGTGAGTCGCGCGGCGCTGATCGGGTCTACTTTATCGAAAATTTCTCGGGCGAAGGCGGGCAGGGCGAAAATGTGTTTGTACAAATTCGTCAGGACGGCAAGATTTCCACCGTGCTGGCCAATCGGGGCGGCATGTATGTGGATGATATGGGCGATCGCTGGATGTGGCTTAAAGACGCGACCGCCTATCAAGCACTCGCAGGTTCACCTCAATACGATATCTTGACTTTTAAAGAAGGCAGAGTCCGGGTAGAAAACCCCGAGCAAGCGGTGATTAATCCGGGTACCGAATCAATGCGCAGTAAAGATTTGTGGCGCAGCGATGTACCACAGCATCAGGCCGAACTCGCTTGGCGAATTGCTTTGCCGATTCAAGCTTTTTTGCTGATGCTAGCTGCGATTCCGCTGGCGTTTACTAATCCACGGGGTGGTAAGGGCTATCACATGGTGATTGCAGCCTTATTGGCCTTTAGCTATTACAACGGGATTAATGTGATGCAGGCGTGGTTGGCGGTCGGCAAGATTCCACCTGCTGTTGGAATGTGGCCTTTGCATGGGGCGGTGGCGCTGTTGACCATGGGTCTATTCTGGTGGCGTAGCAGAGTGCGAGGCTAATGAAATGAATCGTTTAGGTCGCTACGTATTTAAGTCAGTATTTGGCTATGTGCTGATTACCTTGCTGGTGCTCACTAGTGTGTTCTTATTTTTTGACATGATTGCGGAACTGCGCGATGTGGGTAAAGAAGGCTACACGCTGAAAAATGCACTGGTGTACGTTGCATTAACATTGCCAAGCCGTTTGTATCAATTATTGCCGGTGGCGGTGTTGATTGGCAGTATTTTTTCTTTGTCGGGCATGGCTGATACTTCGCAAATTACCGTCATGCGCACTGCTGGCGTATCGATCTTACGCCTTAGTGGCTGGATGCTGATTTGTGGAGTTTCTTATGCCGTCCTTACCTTTTTAATTGGCGAGTTTGTCGCGCCGATGGGCAGCGAAGCGGCAAAACGCTATCAGGTTGAAGCCAAACAATCAGTGTTGTTGAGCAAATTTCGCTCGGGGGTTTGGATCAAAGACGGCGCTAGTATCATGAACGTCTCCGTGATGAATCCCGATATGAGCCTTGAAGGGATTCGCGTCTATGCTTTGGCGGATGGTGCCAAACTATCGCATATTTTCGACGCGCAACGCGCCACTTTCGAAAGTGACAAGCACTGGCACTTAACAGGTGTCAAACGCACCGATTTTTATGACGACAAAGTGACTGTGACGAGCCTGCCGAAATATATTTGGCAGAGTGAAGTCAACCCCGATATGTTGGCCGTGCTGATGGTCAAACCGCAGGAAATGTCAGTCGATGCACTGCGTAGTTACATTGGACATTTGGAAACCAATAAGCAAAGCACCTTGCGTTATGAGCTGGCATTCTGGGCCAAGCTTTTTTATCCATTGGCTTGTATCTCAATGATGCTGATTGCGTTGCCGTTCGCATTAGCGCAACGTAGGGCGGGTAATGTTGGGGTGAAAATATTTTTGGGGATTTTGCTCGGCGTGACATTTAATTTTGCCAGTCAGCTCGTCACGTATGTGGGTGAGTTGTATGCGCTGCCGCCGATGCTAGCTGCAGGGACACCAAGTTTAGTGCTGATGAGTTTGGCGGTCTTTTTCTTATGGCGGCAAGAGCGCGGCGGGTGATGGGCAAGCCTTTCGTAATATTGATTTGTAATGGGAATTTGTGATGTATATCTTGCTAACCGGTGGTGCTGGCTACATTGGCTCGCATACCTATATTGAACTCCTTAAGGCTGGCTTTAAGCCGGTGATTTTGGATAACTTTAATAATGCCAAACCCGAAGTTCTGAATCGCCTCAAAACCATTACTGGGCAAGAGATCGAATGGGTGAAAGCCGATGTGCGTGATCGTGCTGCGCTCGACGCGGTATTTGCTAAGTGGCAATTTAGTGCCGTGGTGCATTTTGCGGGTTGGAAAGCGGTCGGTGAATCGGTCGCCAAACCACTTGAGTATTACGACAATAATGTCGTGGGAACATTACGTTTGCTCGACGCAATGAAAGCGGCGAATGTCAAAAATCTAGTCTTTTCATCCAGCGCCACTGTGTACGGTGACCCGCATGCGGTGCCGATTTTAGAAGACTTTCCGCTATCAGCGACCAATCCGTATGGCCGCAGCAAACTGATGGTCGAAGATATTTTACGTGATTTACGCGTGGCTGAGCCGGAATGGAATATTGCGTTGCTCCGTTATTTCAATCCCGTTGGCGCGCATGAGTCCGGTTTGATTGGCGAAGACCCGCAAGGGATTCCGAATAATCTCATGCCATTTGTATCGCAAACCGCCGTGGGCAAGCGTGCGCAATTGTCGGTGTTTGGCGGCGACTATGCCACGCCAGATGGTACCGGCGTGCGGGATTATATCCACGTCGTCGATTTGGCGATTGGTCATGTCAAAGCACTGCAAAAACTTGAAACTAGTCCTGGCAATGTGACCGTGAGCTTGGGAACTGGCGTTGGGTATTCGGTGTTGGATATGGTTAAAGCCTTTGAGCTAGCCAGCGGTAAGGCTGTTCCGTATCAAATCGTTGCCCGTCGGGCAGGCGATATCGCTGCGTGTTATGCCAACCCCGCCAAAGCCTTGGCCGAACTGGACTGGCGCGCCGAGAAGAATTTGCAAGATATGTGCAACGACAGTTGGCGCTGGCAAAGTCAAAATCCAAATGGCTATGGTGATGAAACTCAGTGATGAAGTTGGTGTGGGGTATTTTCTTCTAGCCATTATCTAATAAAAGCTACACCCCAATACCCATTGGGGTGTTTTTTTGTCTGCTGTCGACTATGGTTTAAGCTCATACGTATTGAGCTTTGCCGAATGAATATGCCGCTTGCGCGCCAGTCCGGTGCGACGCTTCTGATTTTAATGTTAGTGATGATGACGGTGTTTGCTACTTTGTTGGTGTCGAACCTGCGTGGGCGCAATCCCGAGGATATACGCCGCGAACAAAGCGCTGCTGCGATTGAAAAAGCAAGGCAAGCATTGTTGGTGTGGTCGTTGAGCCGAACGTCGAGTGGTAGCTCGGTTGATTCGCCCGTTGAGTTGCCTTGCCCAGCAGATCCTAATGAGGCGGCATTGAATTCAATTGGTGTATCAAGATCAAGTTGTAATAGTGCTGGCGTGACGGGGCCTGCTGCGCGAACGGGCTGGCTACCGTGGAAAACACTAGGCATTCCAAAGCTAGTCGACGGCTATGGTGAGCCCTTATGGTATAGCGTTGATTTAGGTTTTGTTGCCCGTACGAAAGATGAGTCTCGAAAAGTGAATGGCGATAGTTTTGCTGCATTAAAAGTGTATTCAGGCACCAATGAATTAACGCTCAATGGTCAAGGCGCTGCGGCAGTCATTTTTGCAGCGGGCCCACCAGTAGACGTCCAAACGCGAGCTTCGCCTCTTGCTGCAGCTCAGTATTTAGAAGGCCTGACCGTTAGTGGACCAAGTAATGCGACACACGGAGGCCCTTATGTTACTAGCGAATTGAAGAAAAATTCAGCTGGTGAGACGATATTTAATGATCAACTTGGCGTGATAACGGGGAGATCGTTAATTGACGCAGCACGTACACGCCTAGGTAGCGAAATTGCAAAGAAAATGCTGGCGTATTATCAGGCGGTTCAGGCTGAAATTGTTTCTGGTGGCGGAGGAGGTGGTGTTGCATGTGTCGCGCCGTGGGATGCGAATGTGACTTACCAAAAGAATGATGTCGCCAGCTATGCGGGACACAACTGGAGTGCAAAAAATAAAAACTCTAATAATACGCCGCCACCTCCGAGCAATAAGGCGGGATGGAAGGATGATGGCGCGTGTAATTTGGCCTCATTAGTACAAATTACCGCGCCTTATCCCGCGAATCTACTGACCGATACGGCATGCCAGAATAATTCGCTGGCGCTGGGTATTTGTCCTTCGCAAGAGAATTTATGCGCTGGCATTTTGCCCCGTGCTGCGGATAGTTGGACCGGTGCGACTTTGTTATCTACGCCAGCAAGTAATAAGCCGCTTTGGTTTCAGCAAAATATTTGGCATCGCGGGGTTGTGTATGCAGTCAAACAGGGCTTGGTCTGCACGACGCCATTCATCATTGATGGCGTGACCGATGCGACGATTGATGCGCTGTATATTATTCCCGGTGCCGCTCGTACACGACGCGCAAATAATTTGCTGACCCCTGATACGGTCGCGATGGCTTCGACTAATTTGGCGCTATATCTGGATGACGCAGAAAATCAAGATGCGTGGACTGCTGATAATTACCGCTATGTAACACCGTCCTGCACGAGTAATGATTTGATGTACACCTGCAGCAAAGGCATTTGCAATAAAAGGAAAAGCGCATGTTAGTGCATTGGCAACGTGGTTTTTCGCTCGCTGAAATGGCGATTGTGTTGGTCATCGTTGGGGTTTTAATGGCGTCTGGATTGGGAGCGCTCAGTAGTCAAATGAGTAACCAACGCTTGAAAGAAACTAAACAAATGCTTGAGCGAGCCAACGAAGCGCTCATTGGCTTTGCCTTGGCGAATAATCGTTTGCCGTGCCCGGCGGATAGCGCCGGGCTCGAAGCGAGACATTCATCTGGCGCAAATATGAATCGCTGCGTGTCGGCCTATGGTGACTTGCCTTGGCAATCATTAGGGTTGCCGGAGTTGGATTCGTGGGGACGTAGGTTGAAATACCAAGTCACGGCATACCCAGTGGTGAGTGGTGTTAAAGATGATTTAGCTGGAATCGATCTGACTTCGACGCCTAATTGTGGACTTGCGGCAGTGAAGCCGTGTTTTGGCTTGGAGGATGCAGGAAATATTTCTGTGTTTTCCGCGAGTTCACGCGATGGCAATCCGGTTACTGCGCGAAAGCTAGTCAGCGATGCTGCCGCAGTGATTTTTTCAGAAGGTCCCAATGGGGCAGGTACTTCGGAGGATGAGTTGGAAAATCGGGGCCTTACGGCAAAAGAATTTGTGCAAGACACGCCAGATTCTAATTTTGATGACATATTGGTGTGGCTGCCAACCACTCAGTTAATGTATCGACTTGCTACAGCTGAGCGCTTACCTTAGATTTTCGATACTGCCGCGCTCGCCCCCGACAAAGTAACTGCCACCATTTGCCCAATTGAATAGCACTTAGCTTCATCGGGGTTAACTAAAGTTGCAATGATTTCATTGCCGCAAACGATGGTAACAAGTGCGGCGACGCCAGCTGATTCAATCGCTAATAGTGTGCCGGTGAGTTGTAGTCGCCCGCTGGCGCGCTGAGGTAGCAGCACTTCTGCGGGTGAGCCCTCTGCGATCAATTGTCCGTGCTCTAGTTTCAAGACTCGTGTCGCCAGCCGGAATATCTCACCTAAATCATGACTCACCACGATGACGATGGCACCTGATTCACGTTGCCAGTCGAGTAAATGTTGTTGCAGTTCGACGCGTAGTTGGCGATCGAGTGCTGATAGCGCTTCGTCGAGCAGCAATATTTGGGGTTCGGCGGCCAGCGCGCGTGCTAGCGCAACACGCTGTTGCTGGCCACCAGACAGTTGCGCCGGTTTGCGCTCCGCGAGTTGGCTGAGCCCCATTTGTGCGAGTAAAGCGTCTACTTTTTTCGGGCTGCGCTGGTGCTGTGCGTAGCTGAGTTGCTCGTGCACACTCATATTGGGAAACAGCGCGTAATCTTGAAACACCAAGCCCACGCTGCGTTGTCTGGCGGGGATGTTGGTTTTGCCTGCAAACCAAACCGTGTCGCCGTAACGAATCTCTCCGTGCTCAGGTGCTTTTAATCCGGCGATCATGTGCAATACCGTCGATTTGCCAGCGCCAGAGTCGCCCGAAAGTGCGGTGATGCTGCCAGCAGAAAACTCCGTTTTGAGCTGCAAAGGCATCGCGCCTTGTGCCGAGTGCATCGTGGTGTGAATGTCGAGGTGCAGATTATTCATGCGTCATCCGTACGCTGAGTAGGCGTAATGCCAGTAAGACCACAAAAGAAAATCCAACCAACACGGCGGCATACAGATGCGCGGCTGAATAGTTGAGCGTTTCTACTTCGTGATACAGCGCAATTGAAGCAACTTGGGTATGTCCAGGAATGTTGCCGCCTATCATCAGTGCAACGCCAAACTCCCCTACAGTATGTGCAAAAGTCAAAATCAGCGCGCCGATTAAACCCATTTTGCAGTTGGGCAAAATCACGCGGGCAAGGATATTGATTTCTGATTTGCCCAGCGTGCGAGCGGCATCCAGTAGATTGCTGGGTAGTTGACGAAAAGCGCTGGTTAGCGGCAACACCATAAACGGCAGGCTAAACACCATCGAGCCAATCACAAGGCCAGGGTAGGAGAATACAAGGCGAAGGTCTAAGGCGCTGGCTAGCCAAGCCCCGACCCAACTCGTTGGGCTAAACAGCAGTAGCAGATAAAAACCGAGTACGGTCGGTGGCAAGACTAAGGGTAGGCTGCTGATGACTTCAGCAAGGTAACGTATACGGCTAGAGCCAAAGGCTAACCAATAGGATAGCGGTATACCTACAATAGTTAATAATAGCGTCGTATGGGTCGCGAGCTTGAGGGTGAGTAGTAATGGTTGTGGATCAAGCACGGCTCACCTGCATTTCATTGGATTTAACCAGCCATTCCACATCCAACCCAATCGCAAGTTGCATTCGCTCATTAGATGCGCGGGTAATCAGCGCGTGCAAGGTGTACTCGCCAAAGCGCAAGCCGACTCGGCTCAGCAGTGGACTTGATTCTATGCTACAAACTTGCGCGGAAAACCGATTACGCAGGCTGATTTCGCCTTGCAAATTGACCGCAACCGCCACTTCGTTTTCGGCAAAAGCCAGCGTTAATGCAGCACCACGCTGCCATTGCGCCACGTCTTCACTGATGCCGAGCAGCATCGCGCTCATACTGTGGCCGCCACAGTCGGCAGAGACAAAAGCAAAACCGCCGTGAATTTCAATATTTTGCAAGGTAGCAGGCAGTCGATTCATGGTGTGGGTGCCAGAAAGCCGTAGCGATTTAAGATGGCCTGCGCGACAGGGCTTTGCAAGTAAGTCATAAATGCTTTTGCGGCTGGATTGTCTTTGCCGCGCGTGCTGAGCACAGCGCCTTGAGCAATCGGCTGGTGCATAGCCTGCGGTATTTCCAACCAAGCTCCGTTTTGTTTTTGATCGGGATTGGCGACGATTGATTTAGCGCTAAAGCCCGCTTGCGCCGCGCCGGTGCTGATAAATTGACTGGTCTGGGCAATGCTCTCGCCAAACACCAATTTGCTCTGCAATGTGGGAAGTAAATTTTGCCTACTTAAAATACGCATCGCTTCACGGCCATACGGTGCGCTATCGGGTTGGGCGATGGCGATTTTTTGTACGGCATTTGATTTCAGCCACGCCGCCCAGTCTTTTGGGATGCTTGATTGAGCTGTCCACAGCACCAAAGCGCCATTGGCATAATGCACCACCGGAGCGATGGCTGCGCCTGTTTTGATCAGCTCTTGTGGATATTTCAAATCGGCCGACATAAACACATCAAACGGCGCACCATGATTGATTTGCGCGAATAATTTACCCGATGCGCCAAAACTAGTTTGAAAACTGTGGCCGGTTTTTTGGCTAAAGTCTTTGCTGAGCGCAGAAATCGTCGGTTGCAAACTTGCTGCGGCAGCAAGACGAAATTCGCCCGCATGGCTGAGGTTTGCCATTAATAACGATAGGTAGAAAAACCAGATTTTCATGCGGTAACTCGAAAAGGTAAGTTCAAACTATAAGTCGATTGGCTCCAAAAATCGATACCCCAATGTGGACGGTATCAACACAACTCAAATAGCAGCAAAACATCAATTCATCATATCGGCCTTCGCCGGTATGATGATTTAAAGGAATGGCTTTGAGTTTTGTGTAAATAACTTATTTTGGGAAAGACGGATTTGCAGGATTAAGACTACGTAAAAAAGCCCAAGGTTTGAAGCTTGGGCTTTTTCTTTAGCTGTTCCGATCAATCGCCAGCGTTGCTAAAGCATGCAAGCACTGGGTATATGGATTGTCGGGCAGATTAGCGAGGCAGGCTTTGGCGCGTTCGGCTTCTGCTTCGGCGGTTTTGCGTGCGTAATCGAGTGCGCCCGATTGCTGAACAGCGGCCAGTACGGCATCAAAGTTTTCACGCTTGGCGTTTTCGAGTGCGTCTTTAACCACGGCAGCGGCGTTCGCTTCACCATATTTCATCACATAAATCAGCGGTAGCGTTGGTTTGCCTTCGGCCAAGTCGTCCCCGAGTGATTTACCGATTTCTTCTTGCTTGCCAGAGTAATCGAGTACGTCGTCAACGATTTGGAACGCGGTACCCAAATGCATGCCGTAGCGCGCAATCGCGTCTTCCGTTGCGGCATCGCTGTCGGTCAAGATTGCCCCGAGGCGCGCCGCGGCTTCAAAGAGTTTGGCGGTTTTGTAACGGATAACTTTGAGGTAATCGTCTTCATCGATGTCGGTGTTGCCGATGTTCATTAATTGCAACACCTCGCCTTCGGCGATGATATTGGTCGCGTCAGAAAGCACTTCCATCACGCGCATCGAGCCGCAGCCGACCATGATTTGAAATGCACGGCTGTATAAAAAATCGCCAACCAACACGGACGCGGCATTGCCAAACAGCGCATTGGCCGTATCGCGGCCACGACGCAGGCTGGACTCATCGACCACATCGTCGTGGAGTAGCGTTGCGGTATGGATGAATTCAATCACCGCAGCTAGTTCGTGATGTTTGTGGCCCTGATAGCCCAAAGCTTGCGCTGCCAGCAGCACAATCATTGGCCGCAAACGCTTGCCGCCTGAGGCCACAATGTACTCGGCCACTTGGCGCACCAAGACGACTTCTGAATATAAACGGTCACGAATGACGTTATCTACCGAGGCCATATCGGCATCTATGACCGATTTAACAAACTTCATCGACACGCTGGATTCACCCTGATTGTGATGGCGCGCACCAAAACCCGCGCCGCCAAATTGAATATAATCCCGCGATTCTAGCAGGAAACTATAAATGCCGTCTTGTTTGGCGGTGTTGGCTCAGTTAAGTGCTTGACTCTATTGGGAATCGTTAGTAGAATGCCCGATTCCCAATTTTGGGAAGGCACGCGAGCGTTTATGCCGCGTGTTGGGCCAAACTCCCTAGGAGCTTGTTATGTATGCAGTCGTAAAAACCGGTGGCAAACAATATAAAGTTGTTGTCGGTCAAAAATTGAACATAGAACAGATTACTGCAGACGTTGACAGCCAGATCGTACTCGAAGAAGTATTGATGGTTGCAAACGGTGAAGCCGTACAAATCGGCGCGCCTTTGGTTGCTGGTGCATCCATCAAGGCAACTGTAGTATCGCAAGGTCGTGGCGAAAAAGTACGCATTTTCAAAATGCGTCGTCGTAAACACTACATGCGCCGCGCTGGTCACCGCCAGAATTTCACTGAAATCCGTATCGACGCTATCGTCGCTTAATTAAGGAGCTAAATAATGGCACATAAGAAAGCTGGTGGTAGTTCACGTAACGGTCGTGATTCAGAATCAAAACGCCTCGGTATCAAAGTATACGGCGGCGAGTTGATCCCTGCAGGTTCAATCATTGTTCGTCAACGTGGTACTGAATTCCACGCTGGTGACAATGTCGGTATGGGTAAAGATCATACTTTGTTCGCTAAGTGCGATGGTTACGTACAGTACGCAGTGAAGGGCGCTTTGAAACGCCGCACTGTAACTGTATTGCCATACGTTGGCGAAGAAGAAGCTGCTGCTTAATTTGCGGCTTCTTTGGTAGGTTTGAAAGCCCTGTCCATGCGATAGGGCTTTTTTTGTTTTATAAATACGATGCGGTTTTAAGTCTAAGCGGTTTGTTGGATGGGTTTATAGGTATCTAGTTCCATGCAACAAGCCACTTCGCCTGCAAAGCAATACCCATGCTTTGCACCGAGATCGCTAGGAGAAAAAGATGAAATTTATTGATGAAGCCCGTGTAGAAGTGATTGGCGGTAAAGGCGGCAATGGTTCAGCCAGTATGCGCCGCGAAAAATTCGTACCCCGTGGTGGTCCCGATGGTGGCGACGGTGGTAAAGGCGGTACCGTTTGGGCGATTGCCGATGAAGACATCAACACCTTGGTTGATTACCGTTTCCAGAAAAAATACAAAGCACGTGATGGCGATAATGGTCGCGGTGCGGATTGCTACGGCAAGGGCGGCGACGATATCGAATTGCGGATGCCAATTGGCACAGTGATTACCGATCAAGACACAGGCGAAGTGGTTGCTGATTTGACCACCAACGGTCTGCGCGTGGCGATTGCCAAAGGCGGCACCGGCGGCTTTGGTAATTTGCATTTCAAATCATCGACCAATCGTGCGCCACGTCAAACGACGCCCGGTTTCGAAGGCGAGCGCCGTGATTTGCGTTTGGAATTGAAAGTGCTGGCCGATGTGGGTTTGCTGGGTATGCCTAACGCGGGCAAATCTACGTTTATTCGCGCTGTATCTGCCGCCAAGCCAAAAGTCGCAGATTATCCATTTACCACCTTGCACCCGAATCTGGGTGTAGTGCGTATTGATGAAAACCGCAGCTTCGTCATTGCCGACGTTCCCGGTCTGATCGAAGGCGCAGCAGAAGGCGCTGGCTTGGGTCATCGTTTCTTGAAGCATTTGCAACGCACCGGTATTTTGTTGCACTTGGTCGACTTGGCGCCGTTTGATGCTGATACTGATCCTGTTGCAGAAGCCAAAGCGATTGTTGAAGAACTGCGTAAATACGACGAAGATTTGCATCAAAAACCACGTTGGTTGGTGCTCAATAAAGTCGACATGATTCCGGAAGACGAGCGCGAAGAACGGGTCGCCGCCTTCTTGGAAGCTTATGGTTGGGATGCGGGTGAGCAAAATCCATACGCCGATTTTGAGCCACTCAAGCCGCGCTTGTTCGTGATCGCAGGTTTGACCGGTGAAGGTTGCCGCGATTTGACTTACGCGATTATGGATTACCTCGACGCCGCGAAAAAAATCGCCAAGGAAGCTGCTGCAGTAGAAGCCGCTCGCCTCGCCGAAGAAAAAGCTGCGCTGTTGGCTGCACGTGCTGCAGCGTTGGAAGCGGGTGATGTGAAGTAAATGCCACTCGGATAAGCAACGGGGCGACCTGCAGCAAGCCCTCGTAGTGAATATTCGATACAAAAAAATCCCCGCTCAATTGGCGGGGATTTTTTTGTTGATTTTATATGGGTATTTGAGCCTAGCCAAAATTTATCAATGCTTGTAACCATATACGTTTAATTTGGGCTTTCTTCTATATGATTGCTGACTCATTTTTGATCTAGGTTGACGCTTCTGCCAGTGCTTTCAAATTGCGCAGAGTAACCGGAAGTCCCGAATTCAATTGCTTAGACAGCATTGGTCCCAGTAAAAATGACAGCAAGCCTGAAAATGTAACCCTGTGGACGACCTCGGTCGCACCTGATACTGGGACTAGTTCGTGTTCGAATAGCATGCGAAACAAGGGAATTTTTGATTCGACGGTGAAGCACTTATTGGGCTCCACTTGCGTCAGTAGCATGGGTACGGTCATCCCCTTTGGTGGCGTGATTTTGCCGCGGCTGCCGACTTGAAATGGGCTGTCAAGAAAAGCCTGCTTTGTGTCAGGGTCCCACGTGTGCCAGTTTTGGACATTTTCGTAGATTCGGAAGACTGTTTCTGGGGAAGCATTGATTGTGATTCGGTGTTCTACTTGCATGAAAAGCCTCAAAAGTGAGAAGTAAAATGTCGTTTGATTGGCGGGGGACCTCAATATCGGATTTAATGGGTATTTGATTCAAGTCTTTATTAAATAATGCTTGGGTTTATATACCCATTCATTTTGTTTTGATGGAAAAATAAAAGTGATTTTCAGCGTGCCGTGATCTTCAGTTTTACCCAATTTCCACTCGGTTTCGGCCGCCTTTTTTTGCACGATAAAGCGCGATATCCGCGCGCTCAATCAATGCGTTGAAATCCTCTCCGTGATTTCGTGTTGCTACACCGCAGGAGCATGTAACTGCAATTGAGTGTGGCCAGCTTGATTTTTCGGCGCTGTCTCTGATGTTTTCTGCGAGTTTCACGGCCAAATCATGTGGCATTTCTGGGCAAGCGACCAAAAATTCTTCACCACCCCAACGAACAAAACCATCGCTTTTTCGAATTTTGCTTTTCACCAATTGGGCAAATTGTTGCAGAACTTCATCGCCGACTGCGTGCCCGTGGGTGTCGTTAATTCGTTTGAAGTGATCGAGATCGGCAAACAAAATACTCAATTGGGCGTCCTTTGGTATTTCTCCAGGCCATTTCTTGCTTAGTAAATTGTTAAGCCCGGCGCGATTGAGCGCTCCAGTTAATGGGTCGATTTGAGCTTGGTTACTCAATACCTCTGCTTGTATCTCGAGTACACGATTGATGACTTCTAATTCGCTACGCTGTGATCTTTCTTGGCTTAGGCGCTGGCGGTATTGGAATATCTCAAAACCAAGCCATGCAACACCGAAAGTCAACCATGCGCTCACAATTCCTAGTAATACTTGGGTTAGGCTCAGCCATTTGCCATGAAACTCGATGTATTTGAATGTTATTTCATGCTCACCTTCGGGGGCAAAACCTGGTGTTGATATTTCAATGATCGGGACATTATCGACTTGCATATCCGTATCAATGAGTGGAATATTTTTATATTCAACCCACCATGAAGCCACACGAAATAGATTTAAGGGAATGTGGCTCGATGCCATGTCTGCCCCTTTCGTATCAAGTAAAAGCTCATTGACTTTTAATGTGCTGCTGTCGTTGATCTTTGAGTAGGCTTCAAAATTATTCAAATATACTCGGACTTTTTCTGGTCCTGGCCCACTTCGACTTAAGTTGAAATCGATATCGTCAAAGTGAGAAAGGTCCATTCCAGAAGGCATTTTGGTGAGCTGGATACGGATTTGGCAGTATGGCCATTGATATTCGCTCTTGGCAATTTTGCACTTCATCACCATCGCGTCGTTGACTTTACTTAAATGAGCAACGCTTTTGCCCCCCTGAGTACGGTCATCAACAGCGATAAATTGATGTGCAGAATTAGCGTCGATTCTCAGTTTGCGTTCCATGCCAAAGTGCTGCCACGTCAGCACCCCAATTGACACTAAAATCAGAAAAATCAGTGCATAACGTAGAATATTGCTGGAAGTGGAATTCATGGCAAAACCCTATTCTTGGTTTTTATTACTATAGATGCCTTTGTGATTGAGTGGGTGAGGGTTTTATTGCTGTATATCGGCCAAGTCGGCTTCGAGGTTAGGATAATCACCTCGGGACGTTTTTCTTTGCGATGGGCTTTGCCCACGGGGCCAGCAGTACCTCCAGGAGTAGAATAATGATTTTGATGATGTATTGCTATAGTCGGCAAGTAGCAAACCGCAATCATCATCGGCTGGAATAAGCTGAGCGTGCTCTAGCGATTCACGAGTGCTTTGTTCAGTACCCCATAGCGTTGCGGCTAAGAAGTTGCAATGAAATTCAGTTCAATTAATGAGGGCCACTGTGCATCTTCTTTTCTACGATCACTCCGCAAGCTATGCGCGGCCCCGAGTTACCTGCGGGTTGGCTTTTGAAATCATCGGGATTGGCATGAATGATCACTGCACGCCCCATGACATTATTGAGTGCGTCTGGAGTCAGGCTGGCCGTATGTAACATAAACTTGGCGTTCACATTTCCCATCTTGTCCGCAGTTAGGTTGGGCATATCACCGACATGATGTTCGCCTTCTTGCATGCCATGGGCTTGTTGGCTGGGATTAAAATGGCCTCCCGCGCTAGTGAAGTCAGCCTTACTGCAATCACCGTTGTCGTGAATGTGAAAACCATGTTCAGAATTAGGCGTTAAGCCGGTAACTTTGGCGTGAACCATCAGGTGGCCATCCATTTGATGAAACATCACCATTCCCGAGGCCGTTTGTGATTCTGCCGCTTGCAGCTTGGCATGCGCCATCGGTGAGTGCTGTTCTTGTGTCGCGCAGCTGCTTAGCGCAAGCGCTGTAATCGGTAGCAATAGATAATGATGATGTAAGTACATGATTTTCTCCATTTCATGAATTTCTTAGCCTATGTTCGCGTAGTGGATTAGCAAGCAGATTTAATACAAATGATGTTTTAGCGGTCGTTACTGGATAGGCTTTTGCAGCATTCAAAGATAAGTCACATGCTGTCGCATTGAGAGTCTACGGAATTGAACGATTCAGCTTAGTTTGATAACTAGCGGTGGTCATCAGCAGTGATCATGATAGAGCGCCATAACCAATGGCAATATTATAAGTATATTGATCTAGTGATTGTTTAATAATGCTTGCTGGCTATACGTCTGCTTTTTTGTGGTTTTTGTGAGGTGTCTCTATGGTTTGAGATTATGCCCGCTATTTTTATCTTCATTAATACCGCCGCGAATCGTCGAATCCAACCGTTTTTAGCTGTCGCCATCAGTCGAAAAGGATTGTCTTTCCCGCCGTTTAGCTTTAGCCTTGCTCCTCCCTGAATTTTGTCATTCCCATGCAAGACGAAAACGATCTCTCCCAATTTTTTGCCAATGGCTTTGCGCCGGATGATTTGCCTTCAATGGCGAGTTTGTTGCGGGCGCGGCATTATCTGGATGCGTTTATTACGCTGTTTCGCGGTGGCGACGATGAAGTGCTCGTTCGGCTGCTGATTTTGCGTGAAATTGGCGCGCGCGCCGATGCGCCGCGCTGGTCACCGCAAGATTTGCAATCGCATTTTTCCTATTTGAATTCCATCAAGCTCGACACGGTGCTCAAACGCTTGCGCGAAAACGGTCTGTTGATTTGGGATGGCGACGAGCAACTGTACGCGATGTCTGAATCCGGCCGCGTTGCGCTGGCGGCGCTTGGTACGGTGGTGCAGTTTGCCGATGGTGATGCCGAGCTTGGCTATCTCACTTCGCAAGTCGCCGCAGGGCAATCGCTCGGCCAAGTGTCGAACGAAGTTTTGCTTAATTTATTGGCGCGCTTGAATGAGCTATACGCCGATTTTGAAGCCGCGCTCGAGTCGCAATCTGAATTCCAAATTCGCGCCGCGCGGGAAAAACTGGAAAAAGTCTGGCAGTGGGTCGAAAAAGGCACCGACGTCATTCGCACGGTGCTGACCGACGAAGAAACCGATCCGCGCGTGTATCAAATCGCGCAATCGATTGCCTTGGCACAAGCCAGAATGCTGCGTTTGACTTCGGTTTTTCATCGCCGCTTGTCTGAGCTGGCGTCGCAGCGCGTGCATTTAGGGCAGTCGGGCTTATCGACGACCAATGTCGCCGATTGGTTGCGCCAGCAAACGCAGGAAAAACTCGCTGATTTGGGGCGCGACCTAGTGTTGTTCCATCCAGAGCCGGCGTTTGTCGTGTCGGATGTGTTGCTCGATATTACCGAGTTTGAAGTGCTGGAGCGCGAGCGCCCAGTGAATGTGGTCAGTGAAATGCCGCAAGGTGCTGCGGCGCAAGAGGTTGGGGAAATCGAGGCCGAACGCCTGATGTTGGCAGAAGCGTTGTATGAAGAATTGCAACAAATGGCAGCCAATGGCCTAGGTGCTGATTTGCCAACGGCCGTGCTGGCACCCACTTACAAAGAAACCGCGTATCGACTCTCGCTGTTGTCGCTGCTCGGCGACGCCGAAGCCGCGCTAGAGAAAAGCATTGTCGCCGATATTGTGAAGCTGCCATTAAGCATTGAAATTACTGGCGAATTGCACGAGCCCAATCATCCCGAAGTTGCCAGCATTAGCGCTGGGCGACTGTTGTCTACTGTTTTGAATAAGGCTGATAAGTAATGGATCAAGCCCTGAATATTTTAGTCGCTCGCCTGTTGGCGCAGCGTTTTGTGTTACGCAAAGACCCACTCGCGCGCCGCGCCTTGATTGACGAAGCATTTCGCGAGTCGCTTGAGCATCGTCTTGCTGATTGTGGTCTGCAATTATTAGAAAATCCCTATGCCGAACACATCGCAGTGGCACTGCAGCCGCAAATGGAAGAATGGGTGTTTGGCGAAGGTGAAAATTGGTTATCCAACAATATGGGTCTGCCGCGCGACGGGATTGCGCTGCTGGTCGTTGTTTGGGCGCTGATTATTTTGCCAAAACGCGAACGGCAAATTGCCCGCGTTGAAGTCGGCAATGAAGATCAAAGTGATATGTTTGGCGCAGAAAAGCCGATTGAACACGGTGACGGCGTCGCGCAAGGCATTTCGGAAGACGCGCTGTATGCCGATTTCGGCAAAGTGCTCGGCGGTAAAATGCGCTTTGCGACTAATTTGGGCCAACTTTCAAAATTGGGTTTCGTGGTACGCCGTAATCGGATGATTCACGAAGGCCCACTGCTCGACCTGATGATCGACTACGCCAAACTCGCGCCACGCATTATCAATGGTGCGCTGGCGGATATTTTGAAATTGACCGATACCAAACTTGCGCCAGAAGCTGAGTTGCAAGAATGATTTTGCGTCCAGCGACACGCGATGATGTTGATTTTTTAATGTCTCTGCGGATCGATGCAGAGTCTTTGCGTTTTATGCCGTTAAATCTATTGTCCGTCGCCGAGTTGTCGAGCCGAATTGCTGAATCTGCCGTTGAATTAACGCTCAATGATTCGGCAGAGCTCATTTATGTGCTTGAGTTAGAGGGCAATACAATTGGCATGGTTGGGGCTCGGCAGCGTTCCACGCAAATGCGATACGCCGAATTGACATACGCACTATTGCCGCAATGGCGTCAGCGCGGATTGGCAACTCAAGCAATGAAGATGTGGATTGCACAGTTGTTTGCCGTGGGTTATCGCCGCTTAGGTTTGATGATTTCGGCTGAAAATGTGGCTTCGCTTGCTCTCGCTAAAACATTGGGTTTTCAGCAGGAAGGCCTTTTGCGTGAGCATTTTTTGATTGGCGGAGTGCCGCAAGATCAAGTGGTTTTAGGTTTGCTAGCAACGGAATGGCAGCAAACATTACAAGGAAGTCAAAATGTTCCAGATTAAAACTTTGGAAATGGTTCACTGGGATTTCTGGCAACGGATTTCAGTGCCACTCGATGCGCAAATCGTTACAGTGGTGGGGCCAAATGGTTCGGGTAAGACGACGCTGCTCGATGCATTGCGCACGATGTTGGCGCTGAAATGCTCGGGTCGCCGTGACTACAAACGTTATGTTCGTAATAACAAAGAAAATATCGCGTGGTTGCGTGCGGTGGTGAGCAATCCCAAACGCACCGGTGGTGGATTTTTTCCGTATTTGTTTTTCCCGCTCGCTAGTGAGACGGTGACGCTGTTTTGTCGGATTAAAAAGCAGGGCGGTGATTGGGTGCGCCAGTACGCGATTGCCGAAGGCGACGCGCAGCTTGATGGTACGACCGAGAATAATCTGCAATGGCTCGGCGTGGGTGATTACCGTCGCCGCTTGGAACAAGCAGGTTTAACACCGGCGATTGCCGAGGTATTGGCCTTAGAGCAGGGTGATACCGACAAGCTATGCGAATACTCCCCTAAAACACTATTGGATTTGGTGTTTCAGGTGTTTGGCGACAAAGAAGTGCTCGATCATTACCAAGAAGCCAAAGTGCGCTTGCGCGAGGCCGAGGGTGAGTTGGATAAGATGAACCAGCAGCTGTCGCAGCTTGGTTTGGATGTCGAGCGTTTCCGCCTGCGCGCGAGTAGCTATTTGGAATGGTGCTCGCTCAGTACCGATACCGTGCGTTTGGAGCAGGAAGTGATTCCGGCGCTGCAAGTGGCCGAAGCGCAAGACAATCTACGCAATTACCTAACGCAATTTAAGCAAAATCGCCGCAGCTTGTGGCATCGCCGTGGCGATTTGGCGCAGCTGGAAAAGCAGCTCGCCGTGGCGCGCACTGCCGCGCAGCAAACCTTGAATGGCGAGCAGCTCAGTAAAGCCGATTACGATTTGCAGTTTCAGGCGTTCCAAGCGGTTCGCGATGCCGCGCGCGATACGGAAAAACTGATTAAAGAGGGTGAGCGCCTGCGTGAACTCGCCGAGCGAGAGCATGGCGCCGATGCGGTTGGCTTGAATGACCGCTTGGGTGAGTTAAAGCAGCAAGAGGGCGATTTGAAGCTCTGGCTGAAAAATGCTAAAGAAGAACGCCAGCAATTGTCCGAGGCGCAATTTGCCTTGCAAGCGGGTAAAGCACCGTCGCCTGAGTTCGTGCGACAAATGCGCTCTGCGCTGGATGCGGCCGGTATTCCGCATCAATTGCTGACTGAAATTTGCGAAGTGAAAGACAATACTTGGCAAGATGCCGTTGAAGCATTGCTCGCGCCATCGAAGCATTTGATCTTGTTGCAGCGCGAGGCTGATAAACAGCGCGCTTGGGAAGTGGGCGAGCGCTTGCGTTATCGCAGCTTTATTGTGTCAGAGCGTGAGCCCGCGCCGCGTGCGACTTTGGGTTCGATTTTAGAAATTCTTGATTTTAAAGCGCCAGTGCCTGCGTGGCTGACACGGCAGCTGAATGGTATTCAACGCGTAAAATCAGTTGAAGCGGGCGCTCGAATTAATGGTGATTGGATTACGCGGGAGGGGTATCTGCGTGAACGCCGTGGTGCGCGATTTATCGGCGTTGATACCCGTGATTATGCCTTTGGTGAAGCTGCGCGACATACGCGTTTGTCGGACATCGCTTTGCGCTTAAAAGCATTAAATGAAGAAATTCTGAATAAAGAAGCCGATCTCAGTAGCCTAATGCGCGACATCGCGGCGATTACCCAACAATTGATGGGCATGCAAGCCGTGGTGCAGTTGGCGAGTCGCCAAGCTGAATTGGCGTCAGCCGCCGCGCGTTATCCAGAAGAGCAGGCGGCGGTACAGCGCCTCGGTGCCGAATTGGCCGCAGCGCAAGCCGCGCTGGAATCGTCACGCGAAGGTCGTGCTGATTTGCGTTTGGGCGCCCAAAAAATTGAAATCGAGCGTGATCAATTGCAGCGTGCCATTGATGAAATGCAGGCGCAGTTACAGCGCCAACGCAATGAAATTAGTCGTCAGTTGGGCATGATTCGCGTCTTGAAAGAAAAAGCATTGCCAGCATGGTTGGTGCCAGCGACGCTGCGCCAGTTGAAAGAAGACTACAACAGCGTATCCGAAGTACGGCATATGATGGCGCGCCAAGCCGAGCAATTGAGCCAAGCGCATTGGGAAAAGGACGAAACCATCGTCCAACGCCGCGATAAACTGGTGAATGACTACAAGGCACTGGAAGGCGAATCAGTTGGCCATCGTCAAGAGGTCGACCGCACTGCGCAACTGACCGACGAAGCACGCGCAGCGTATATCAATAAATTACGTGCGACAGTGCGCGCCTATGGCCGTAATGTGCGCGGCTTGGGCGAGTTGGCGGGGATCGATGTTGAGCTCGATATGCCACACTTGGAAAACGACGATGTGGTACTGGCGCAAGCTGGCCTGACGGCACGTTTCAATTTCGACCAAAAAGGCATGATGGGCTTGAACGATGGCGAAGCATCGGGCGGCCAGCAGGTGATGAAATCGCTCATTCTGCTGATTGGCTTGATGATGGATGAAAGCAATCCATCCGGCTTTGTGTTTATCGACGAGCCATTCGCGCATTTGGATATTTTCAATATTGACCGCGTCGGCGCTTTCCTGAAAGCCACTAATGCACAATATTTGATTACGACACCACTGACGCACAATACCAATGTGTATGGGCCGGCCGAATTAACGCTAACGACGCGGAAAAAGCGTCCGGGCGAAACTTGGGCACCGCTCATTATGCAAACCCGTCGTCGTACCGAGCAAAATGTGCTCGATGCGAGTAAAGTGGCAACATCCGTTTAGTTTTTATAGAAGAATATTAGTGCTACAAATTTTTGATTTTTTTGCGCCATGCCCGCGCGGCCTTGAAACCGTACTGGAAAAAGAGCTTGAGGCCTTAGCTGCCAAGAAGATTCACGTTACCGATGGTGGCGTGGCTTTTTCTGGCCCATGGACTTTGATGTACAAAGCCAATCTATATTCACGCGTTGCAAGTCGCGTTTTGTGGAAATTAGTAGAAAAACCATATCGCTCGGAAGACGATATTTTCCGTTTGGCACGCGATACCGAATGGGCTGAGATTTTTGCAGTCGACAATACGATTAAAGTCAGCGTGACTGCCGTTCGTTCACCAGTACGCAGTACTAACTTTGTCGCGCTGAAAGTCAAAGACGGCATCTGTGATCGTTTTCGCCTCAAATGTGGCAATCGTCCTAGCGTCGATACTGAAGCGCCTGATATGCGAATTAATGTTTATCTGTCAGAGAAAAACGTTACCTTGTATCTCGATACTTCGGGCGAGCCACTATTTAAGCGCGGATATCGCGTTGAAACGGGCGATGCGCCATTGCGTGAAAATCTAGCAGCGGGCATTTTGTCCCTCAGTGGCTGGACGCCGGATCAAGCGTTTTACGATCCAATGTGCGGTTCAGGTACCTTCCTTGTTGAAGCTGCCATGATTGCACGTCGTGTAGCACCGGGTATGGATCGTCAATTTGCATTCCAAAAAATGCGCATGTTCGATCAAACCTTCTGGAATAGCATTTTGGCCGAAGCCAAAGCGCAAGAGTTGAGCGCTGCACCGAATGTCATCATGGGAAGCGATGTATCAAGCACTGTGCTGATTCACGCTAAAGCGAATATCGAAGCGGCAGGCATGCAAGACAGTATTCAGTTAAAGCAATTGAATGTCTTAGATGCAAAACCGCCGGCTGAGTCCGGTGTGTGGGTCTGCAACCCGCCGTATGGTGCGCGTATGGATGAGAAAGAGCATTTAGCAACTCTATATCCACAATGGGCTACGGTGTTGAAACAACGCTTTGCAGGTTGGAATACATATTTCCTTACCGCAGACTTAGATATGCCAAAACATATGCGCTTGAAAGCTTCAAAACGCACGGTTTTATTTAATGGTCCGCTGGAATGTCGCCTGTTTGAATACAAAATGATCGCTGGCGGCAATCGAGATAAGCCAAAAGAAGAATAAATCGAGTTGTTTTGCTGGTTTATGGCTGTGGTTTTAACAAAGGGCGCGTCAGCGCCCTTTTGCTTTTGTAGTTTTGCTTCTGTTTTGTGTGAAGTTTGTTTTTATTTAAAACAACGACTTATCGCCTTAGTTCTATTTTCTTTGTACGCAGGTGTTGACGTGTTTCGGTCGTGTGGGTATAGTTCGGCCTCTCTGCTGCTGACACAGCAAACGAAACAAGCGGTTCTAAAGCAAGTTTCGGTGTCTAAGCCACTGATCTTTAACAAAATACAGCCGATGAGTGTGAGTGCTTGATTTGCAAGTCAAACAAGTGCTTGCATTCACAAATGAGAAATAACTCGATGTTTACATCGAGGCGCTTTAAGTTTTGAGCGCAAGCCAAGTAGTACAAAATTAGCACAGAGATTAAACGAAAGAGTTTGATCCTGGCTCAGATTGAACGCTGGCGGCATGCTTTACACATGCAAGTCGAACGGTAACAGGGTGCTTGCACCGCTGACGAGTGGCGAACGGGTGAGTAATACATCGGAATGTACCCAGTAATGGGGGATAACGCTTCGAAAGGAGTGCTAATACCGCATACGCCCTGAGGGGGAAAGTGGGGGACCGCAAGGCCTCACGTTATTGGAGCAGCCGATGGCTGATTAGCTAGTTGGTAGGGTAAAGGCCTACCAAGGCAACGATCAGTAGCGGGTCTTAGAGGACGATCCGCCACACTGGAACTGAGACACGGTCCAGACTCCTACGGGAGGCAGCAGTGGGGAATCTTGGACAATGGGCGAAAGCCTGATCCAGCAATGCCGCGTGCGTGAAGAAGGCCTTCGGGTTGTAAAGCGCTTTTGTCGGGGAGGAAATCCTAGTGGCTAATAACTACTGGGGATGACAGTACCCGAAGAATAAGGACCGGCTAACTACGTGCCAGCAGCCGCGGTAATACGTAGGGTCCAAGCGTTAATCGGAATTACTGGGCGTAAAGCGTCCGCAGGTGGCTTGATAAGATAGACGTGAAATCCCTGGGCTCAACCTAGGAATTGCGTTTATGACTGTCTCGCTAGAGTATGGGAGAGGGGGGTGGAATTCCACGTGTAGCAGTGAAATGCGTAGAGATGTGGAGGAACACCGATGGCGAAGGCAACCCCCTGGCCTAATACTGACACTCATGGACGAAAGCGTGGGGAGCAAACAGGATTAGATACCCTGGTAGTCCACGCCCTAAACGATGTCTACTAGTTGTTGGGCTTTTCGGAGCTTAGTAACGCAGCTAACGCGTGAAGTAGACCGCCTGGGGAGTACGGTCGCAAGACTAAAACTCAAAGGAATTGACGGGGGCCCGCACAAGCGGTGGATGATGTGGATTAATTCGATGCAACGCGAAAAACCTTACCTGGTCTTGACATGTACGGAATCCTTTAGAGATAGAGGAGTGCCTTCGGGAACCGTAACACAGGTGCTGCATGGCTGTCGTCAGCTCGTGTCGTGAGATGTTGGGTTAAGTCCCGCAACGAGCGCAACCCTTGCCATTAGTTGCTAACATTTAGTTGAGCACTTTAATGGGACTGCCGGTGACAAACCGGAGGAAGGTGGGGATGACGTCAAGTCCTCATGGCCCTTATGACCAGGGCTTCACACGTCATACAATGGTCGGTACAGAGGGTCGCTAACCCGCGAGGGGGTGCCAATCTCACAAAACCGATCGTAGTCCGGATTGCACTCTGCAACTCGAGTGCATGAAGTCGGAATCGCTAGTAATCGCGGATCAGCATGTCGCGGTGAATACGTTCCCGGGCCTTGTACACACCGCCCGTCACACCATGGGAGTGGGTTTCACCAGAAGTAGGTAGGCTAACCGCAAGGAGGCCGCTTACCACGGTGGGATTCATGACTGGGGTGAAGTCGTAACAAGGTAGCCGTAGGGGAACCTGCGGCTGGATCACCTCCTTTCAAGAGAAAGACGAACAAATTAAGTACTCACACTCATCGGCTGTAGATTTGAAGAATGTCGGATTGATTGAGATGAATAATCTGAATTGAGATGACAACGATATGGGTCAGTAGCTCAGTTGGTTAGAGCACCGTGTTGATAACGCGGGGGTCATAGGTTCGATTCCTATCTGACCCACCACCTTAGTTGGGGGCTTAGCTCATCTGGTAGAGCACCTGCTTTGCAAGCAGGGGGTGAACGGTTCGAGTCCGTTAGCCTCCACCATTAGTTTGGTCTGGAACTACCTAGTAGAAAATAGAATTCTATGGATTGCACGATGTATTGTGCAGTGTATTTTATTCTGGTTTCTAAAATTAGAATGATTCACGAAAGTGAATTGAAATATCGATCTTTAACAAAATAGAAGAAGTAATTAATTCCAATAAACATTGTTGTGGAATTAGATTTAGAGATTACTGCTTGCAGTGATGGATAAATTTGATTTCAAAGTAAATATATTGGGTTGATTGTATCTGTTCAGTTGAATTGGTCTCATGCCAGTTTGATTGAACCGCAAGTGAAATGAGAACTCACTTGCAAGTCGCAAATACGATTTCAGTAACTTGAAATACGTTTACGTGTTTGAGGTTATAGGATCAAGCGAATAAGTGCATCTGGTGGATGCCTTGGCGATGATAGGCGACGAAGGACGTGATAGCCTGCGATAAGCGTGGGGGAGCTGGCAAAGTGCTTTGATCCCACGATTTCCGAATGGGGAAACCCGGCCCTTTTGGGTCACTCTAGACTGAATACATAGGTCTAGTAGAGCGAACCCGGTGAACTGAAACATCTAAGTAACCGGAGGAAAAGAAATCAACCGAGATTCCCAAAGTAGTGGCGAGCGAAATGGGAAGAGCCTGTACGTGATAGCAGTAGACTTAATAGAATGGAATGGAAAGTCCAACCATAGTGGGTGATAGTCCCGTATATGAAAAGTCAATTGTGGTACTAAGCGTACGAGAAGTAGGGCGGGACACGAGAAATCCTGTTTGAAGATGGGGGGACCATCCTCCAAGGCTAAATACTCATCATCGACCGATAGTGAACCAGTACCGTGAGGGAAAGGCGAAAAGAACCCCGGGAGGGGAGTGAAATAGAACCTGAAACCGGATGCATACAAACAGTGGGAGCCCTTGAAAAATGGGGTGACTGCGTACCTTTTGTATAATGGGTCAGCGACTTACGTTCAGTAGCAAGCTTAACCGAATAGGGGAGGCGTAGGGAAACCGAGTCCGAATAGGGCGCATAGTTGCTGGGCGTAGACCCGAAACCAAGTGATCTATCCATGGCCAGGATGAAGGTGCGGTAACACGCACTGGAGGTCCGAACCCACTAACGTTGCAAAGTTAGGGGATGAGCTGTGGATAGGGGTGAAAGGCTAAACAAACTTGGAAATAGCTGGTTCTCCTCGAAAACTATTTAGGTAGTGCCTCATGTATCACTGACGGGGGTAAAGCACTGTTATGGCTAGGGGGTCATCGCGACTTACCAAACCATGGCAAACTCTGAATACCGTCAAGTGCGAGCATGGGAGACAGACCTGGGGTGCTAACGTCCTGGGTCAAGAGGGAAACAACCCAGACCGCCGTCTAAGGTCCCAAATGATCAATTAAGTGGAAAACGAGGTGGGAAGGCACAGACAGCCAGGATGTTGGCTTAGAAGCAGCCATCATTTAAAGAAAGCGTAATAGCTCACTGGTCGAGTCGTCCTGCGCGGAAGATGTAACGGGGCTCAAATTGATAACCGAAGACGCGGATATGACCATTTATGGCATATGGTAGAGGAGCGTTCTGTAAGCCTGTGAAGGTGTCTTGAGAAGGATGCTGGAGGTATCAGAAGTGCGAATGCTGACATGAGTAGCGATAAAGGGAGTGAAAAGCTCCCTCACCGAAAACCCAAGGTTTCCTGCGCAACGTTCATCGGCGCAGGGTGAGTCGGCCCCTAAGGCGAGGCAGAAATGCGTAGTCGATGGGAAACAGGTTAATATTCCTGTACTTGATATAAGTGCGATGTGGGGACGGAGAAGGTTAGGTTAGCCAACTGTTGGAATAGTTGGTTTAAGTGTGTAGGCGGATCCCTTAGGCAAATCCGGGGGGTCTTAACGCTGAGGCATGATGACGATTCACTTAGGTGATGAAGTAACTGATACCCTGCTTCCAAGAAAAGCCACTAAGCTTCAGCTTATATTGAACCGTACCGCAAACCGACACAGGTGGGTAGGAAGAGTATTCTAAGGTGCTTGAGAGAACTCGGGAGAAGGAACTCGGCAAATTAACACCGTAACTTCGGGAGAAGGTGTGCCTTATAGGTGAAGAACCTTGCGTTTGGAGCTATATAAGGCCGCAGAGAAATGGGGGCTGCGACTGTTTATCAAAAACACAGCACTCTGCCAACACGAAAGTGGATGTATAGGGTGTGACGCCTGCCCGGTGCTGGAAGATTAAATGATGGGGTGCAAGCTCTTGATTGAAGTCCCAGTAAACGGCGGCCGTAACTATAACGGTCCTAAGGTAGCGAAATTCCTTGTCGGGTAAGTTCCGACCCGCACGAATGGCGTAACGATGGCCCTACTGTCTCCTCCCGAGACTCAGCGAAGTTGAAGTGTTTGTGAAGATGCAATCTCCCCGCTGCTAGACGGAAAGACCCCGTGAACCTTTACTGTAGCTTTGCATTGGACTTTGAAGTGGTTTGTGTAGGATAGGTGGGAGGCTTTGAAGCTGAGACGCTAGTTTCAGTGGAGCCGTCCTTGAAATACCACCCTGACCCCTTTGAGGTTCTAACCTTGGTCCGTTATCCGGATCGGGGACCGTGCATGGTAGGCAGTTTGACTGGGGCGGTCTCCTCCCAAATTGTAACGGAGGAGCTCGAAGGTCGCCTAGGTACGGTCGGACATCGTACTGATAGTGTAATGGCAAAAGGCGGCTTAACTGCGAGACCGACAAGTCGAGCAGGTGCGAAAGCAGGACATAGTGATCCGGTGGTTCTGTATGGAAGGGCCATCGCTCAACGGATAAAAGGTACTCCGGGGATAACAGGCTGATTCCGCCCAAGAGTTCACATCGACGGCGGAGTTTGGCACCTCGATGTCGGCTCATCACATCCTGGGGCTGTAGCCGGTCCCAAGGGTATGGCTGTTCGCCATTTAAAGTGGTACGTGAGCTGGGTTCAAAACGTCGTGAGACAGTTTGGTCCCTATCTGCAGTGGGCGTTGGAAATTTGAGGGGGGCTGCTCCTAGTACGAGAGGACCGGAGTGGACTGACCTCTGGTGTACCGGTTGTCACGCCAGTGGCATTGCCGGGTAGCTAAGTCGGGAAGAGATAAGCGCTGAAAGCATCTAAGCGCGAAACTTGCCTCAAGATGAGATTTCCCTAGGGTTTTAAATCCTCTAAAGAGTCGTTCGAGACCAGGACGTTGATAGGTTGGGTGTGGAAGCGCAGTAATGCGTTAAGCTAACCAATACTAATTGCTCGTGAGGCTTGATCCTATAACCTGAGACGCGTAATGCGACGAAGATATAGTCAACCCAAAGAAAGTAGAGTGTACGTAAGTGCATGATACGAAAGATAAATACTGAGACAGTGTGGTTGGAAAGTGTAGTATAATTACTTCTTCTATTGATTTGTGAGTTAGCGCTGTAGGCGTGTTACTAGAAATAGTGCAGCTGAATGCGATAATTCAAAGTGTGGTGAGAAAACTCACCGCACCAGACAGTTTAATGTCTGGCGACCATAGCGAGGTGGTCCCACTCCTTCCCATCCCGAACAGGACAGTGAAACACCTCAGCGCCGATGATAGTGCGGATTGCCCGTGTGAAAGTAGGTCATTGCCAGACTTCCCTAAAGAAGAGCCCGATTCGAAAGAGTCGGGCTTTTTGCTGTCCGCTGGAAATAGATGTGGTTGGTATTGCTTTATAATCTATGAAAAATATGGCTTATAAGCATTATACCTAGCTGTGGTTATATTTCCTTGGTGCTTCACTTGCCTATTGGGTTAGTATTCCAAGTCTTCAGCTTAGTGATCAATTAAATTGGATATAAAAAAATGCAAACTGAATTGTCTCTTTATCCGATGCCCGATTTTGAAAAAAAAATATGTGAGCCTGCTCATTTAATGCAGCGCATGCTTGATCTACCGCGTCCTTTAGTTTTTACCAATGGTTGCTTTGATATTTTGCATCGTGGGCATGTCACTTATTTGGCACAAGCACGTGCTTTGGGGGCTGCTTTGGTGGTGGCTTTAAATACAGATGCTTCTGTTAAAAGACTCGGTAAGGGCGATGATCGACCAGTGAATCCTTTATTGAATCGTGCTGCGGTGATGGCAAGTTTGGGGGCGGTTGATTTGGTGACCTGGTTTGATGAAGATACGCCATTTGATTTAATTGAATTATTAAAGCCTGAGATATTAGTTAAGGGTGGCGATTGGTCGATCGATGCCATTGTAGGTAGTAAAGAAACAATCAGCCGTAGTGGCAAAGTGCATTCAATTCCATTTTTGTTTGATACATCAACGACTAAAACGTTGAATTTAATTCGGGGTAAGTAACCGTTATGGTCAATGAGCAACATAATTTACTCGCTAAACTCATTCAGGATATTAGTGAGTTTGGGGTGTTTCATCCTCAGTTTTTGATTCAGGCGGCAGTATTATTGATCAGTTGGGGTGGTGCATATTGGTTTTCTCGCTCTTTGTTGCGGCAGTTTCAAGGGCAAACCGGCAAGTGGAAGGTCGGAGAGGACGGGATTCGCCGAATACTATTTCCTGCTTTGGCATTAATTTTAGTTAGTGTCGCTAACCTTATTTTGCACTTTATTGAAGGCAGGACTAATTCCTTATTGCAAGTCGCTAATTTGTTAATGTTGGCGATGGTCAATATTCGAATATTAGTTTACGTACTTAGGTTGGCTTTTGATGGTTCCGCTTGGGTTAAACAAAGTGAAAAATATATCGCAGCAAGTGTTTGGTGTGCTTATGTGTTGCATGTCGTGGGTATCTTGCCCGAAGTCTTAAACATTTTAGACTCTCTAAGTTTTAATGTTGGCGCAATTCATATCTCGGTACTGACTGTCATTCAAGGCTTGATGTCGGTTTGTTTTACGCTTGTGATTGCAATGTGGGCCGGACGACTACTCGAACAGCGTTTAATGTCGGCTAACATGATGGACATGAACGTTCGTGTTGTGTTGGTCAAAGTAATGCGTTCGTTGTTAGTTGTGTTGGCGATACTTGCATCCCTTGCGATGGTGGGGATTGACCTAACGGTATTATCTGTTTTTGGTGGTGCTTTGGGTGTGGGTCTGGGTTTTGGCTTGCAGAAAATCGCCTCAAATTATGTCTCTGGTTTTATTATTTTGCTGGATCGTTCGGTGAAATTGGGTGACGTGATTGCTGTTGATAATCGGCAAGGAGTGATTAGTAAATTAACCTCACGTTATGTTGTTCTCAAAGCACCTGATGGGACTGAGTCATTAGTTCCAAATGAAACTCTGATTACCTCCACTGTCGTGAATAACTCATATTATGAGCGGGCAATTTGGATTGGATTACCTGTTCAAATTGCGTATAACTCAGACTTAGAAATGGTCATGGAATTATTGCCAACGGTGACCGAAGGAAATGATCGAATTTTGCGTGACCCTGCTCCAGGGGTGATGATTTTGGCATTTGCTGATAATGGTATTAATTTGACGCTGGGTTTTTGGTTAAAAGACCCTGAAAATGGTCAAGGTGGTTTACGTTCAGATTTGTATTTAAAAGTTTGGCAATTATTTAAACAGCATGGCATAGAAATCCCATATCCACGACGTGATATTACGATTTTATCTAGCCCAGAAGTGCCGCACTCTGTCAGTTAAGTCGCCTAACTTTATGGAATTTGAGTAAAATCTGATTTTATGCTTGTATGCGGGCAATGGCTCGAAGGATGAATTGTATGGAATGGTTGAATGGCCTGATTGACCTGCCATGGTGGGGATATGTATTGGTAATGCTGGTATTGACGCACATGACGATTGCATCAGTCACCATTTTTTTGCATCGCCATCAGGCGCATCGGGCTTTGGATTTGCACCCTATTGTCAGCCATTTTTTCCGTTTTTGGTTGTGGTTAACAACGGCACAAGTTACTAAAGAATGGGCTGCGATTCATCGTAAACATCATGCTAAATGCGAAACAGCAGAAGACCCGCATAGTCCGCAAGTTTTCGGTATTAAGAAAGTGTTTTGGGAAGGTTGGGAGTTGTATCGTGCTGAGGCAGCAAAACCTGAGACGATGCAAAAGTATGGTCATGGCACGCCAGATGATTGGTTAGAGCGTAATCTCTATACCCCCTATGCGAGTTGGGGTCCAACGCTGATGGCGGTGATTGATCTATTGCTGTTTGGTACTAACGGTATTTGGATTTGGGCCATGCAAATGCTATGGATTCCCGTGACGGCAGCAGGAGTGATTAATGGGATTGGTCACTATTGGGGCTATCGCAATTTTGAAACTGAAGATGCCTCGACCAATATCATGCCGTGGGGAATTTTGATAGGTGGTGAAGAGCTGCATAATAATCATCATACTTTTGGGACTTCGGCCAAATTGTCTTACAAATGGTTTGAGTTTGATATCGGCTGGTTCTACATCCGCATCTTATCGATATTGGGTTTGGCTAAAGTACGTAAGGTGGCACCTAAATTAGTGATTGCCGAAACTCGTCCGGTGTTAGATGAGTCTTTGTTGCAGGCGATTATTGCTAATCGCTATGCGATTGCAGCCAATTATGCGCGTACTTTGAAAGCAACCGTGGCACAAGAAATTGAGCAATTGTCGGCGAATGCGTGTTTACCATCAGTTAATTTTGATGTCGCGAAACGAATGAAGGTTTGGCTCAAGCAAGATGCAAAAGACACCTCGGCGAGTGATAAAATTCATCTTGAGTTGATTCTTGCACAAAGTAAAGTATTGGAGCAGGTTTATCAAATGCGCCAAGAGCTGACTCGGATTTGGGAGCGCTCAAGTTTGAATCGCAATGAACTGGTTGTGCAATTACAAGATTGGTGCGCCCGCGCTGAAGCAAGTGGCATTCAGTCATTGCGAGAATTTTCGCTGCGTTTGCGTGCGGTCGCTTAATTGCAGTTAAACATTATGTTTCAACATCAAGGCGAGCCGTGGGTTCGCCTTTTTATTTGGGGAGTATGTCAATGTCTTCTATTCAGCGTTATCACGTTGGTCCACGTTTATGCGAAACCGTGGTACACAACAATACAGTGTATCTGGCTGGGCAAATTGCAGAGGATTTGAGTAAAGATGCTCTGGGGCAAACCGTCGAGGTGTTAGCTTGCATTGATCGATTATTAGCCGAGGTAGGCTCCGATAAAAGCAAAATCTTGCAGGTGACCATTTATGTAGCTGATATGGCTGATTACGATGCGATGAATCTAGCTTGGGGGGAATGGGTACCCCAAGGCCATACGCCAGCTCGAGCTACTGTGCAGGCTAAATTGGCGGATCCCGCTTATAAGGTCGAAATGACGGTAATTGCGGCCTTGTAAATATGGCTCTGAGATTGGGTGTATTAATTTTGTGAGGTAGGTATGGCTTCAATTGTATTAGCGTATTTAGCGACATGGCAGCCGTTTGATGTGGACCGGATTCCGGTCGAAAAATTAACGCATCTATGTTATGCCTTTGCCAAAGTCGTTGATGGTGACGTGATACCGCAGGACTCTGGTGATCCCAGGGTGAGTAAAGAGGCCTACTGCCAGCACCTTAGCGAACAATTGCGACACCTCAAACAGCGTAATCCAGACTTGAAACTCTTGATTTCAGTCGGCGGTTGGAGTGCCGATGGTTTTTCTGATGCGGCACTAACGTCAGAAACGCGAGACAAATTTGCACGTTCAACGCTCGAATTTATCCAAAAATACCAATTTGATGGCGTTGATTTAGATTGGGAATATCCTAGCAACGATATGGCTGGGATTAAGGCGCGAGTAGAAGATAAAGAAAACTTCACGCTGCTGCTCACCGCCTTGCGCCAGCAATTGACCGCCGCGGCGACAGCCGTGAAACGTACGCCCTATTTACTAACCATCGCCGCCGGTGCTGGGCAGTATTATCTGGATGGTGTAGAAATTAAAGCGGTCGCTGAGCAGTGCGATTTCATCAATCTAATGACATATGATTTTTACAATGGCTGGGCCACGTGCGCTGGCCATCATGCCAACCTATATCGCGCAAGCCATGATCCTGAGGGCGATAGTGCAGATCATGCGGTGCAGCTCTATTTAGCCAATGGCGTACGCGCCGATCAACTGGTCTTGGGTTGTCCATTTTATGGGCGAAGTTTGCGCGGTGTTGGCGCTGCCGGCTTAGGCGCGGCGGGTACAGCCAAAAGTAATGGCACGTACAGTTATCAGACAATTGTCGATGAGCTACTGCCGAGTGGGCGCTATACCCGACACTGGGATGCCGAGGCTCAGGTGCCCTGGTTGTTTGATGGTGATGAGTTTATTAGTTATGAAGATCCTGAATCGATTGCTTTGAAAGGTCAATACGCAAAGCAGCATGGCTTGGCGGGATTGATGTTTTGGGAATATACCGAAGATCCGAGCAATGCCTTGCTTGATGCTTTGAGCTTGAGTGTTCAATAGTTGGGTATGTTCTTGTGTGCATTTTAAATCAATGGCTATGGCAATATACATCAGAGAGGGTTTATGTCGATCGATTTAATGTCTCATGCCGTGATTGCTACGCCATTTGGGCGTTTAGGACTTTGGGTGGAGGCTGAGCGACTGAAGGCGGTCGATTTTTTACCGAGCCATGAAACTTTGTTAACCGCTCATCATCCACTGTTGCGGGAGGCCGAGCAGCAAATTGCGGCGTATTTTCGCAATCCCAATTTTGCGTTTGATTTGCCTTATCAGTTGCAAGGTACGGTGCATCAGTTGAAAGTCTGGCAGGCTATCGCAGCTATCCCTGCTGGTGCAGTGGCAAGTTATGCCGCGATTGCAGCACAGATTGGCTCTGCGCCTCGTGCGATTGGTGGTGCTTGTGGGCGCAATCCATTGCCGGTGATTATTCCTTGTCACCGCGTTGTCGCAGCCAAAGGCTTGGGAGGCTTTAACGCTAATCGAAATGGTCTTGATTGGTTGCCTATTAAGCGTTGGCTACTGCGGCATGAAGGTTTGATTTATGCCGAATAAACCGGCGCTACCTGAAGTGGCAGAGCGAGAACTGGAAATCATTAATCAGTTTCTCGATCTGATTTGGCTCGATGATGGTTTGGCCATCAACACCATTGAAAGTTATCGGCGCGACTTATTCATCTGGGCTAATTGGTTGCAAGCCGAGACGGCCCATACGCTGATGACGGCAGACCGAGATGCAGTGCAGGCTTTTATGGCGCGGCAGTCGCGTGATATGAAAGCGGCTACGTTGGCGCGGCGGATGGCGAGTTTGCGAAAGTTTTACCGCCATGCTGTTCTCAATGCGCAAATCACGGTTGATCCGAGTGCTGAGTTAAGCTCACCACGGCGAGTTAGGCCACTGCCGAAAGCTTTATCAGAAGACCGTATTGAAGCCTTGCTGGCCGCACCGGATTTGGAGACAACGGCTGGTATCCGAGACCGTGCGATGCTGGAGTTGATGTATGCGACCGGACTGCGGGTGACTGAGTTGGTGACCTTGTCAGTCAATGAAGTGTACCTCCGTGAGAAATATATTCGCGTTGTGAACGGTAAGGGCGGTAAACAGCGCCTTGTGCCAATTGGCGATTGGGCCGCCGATTGGTTAACGCGATATTTATGTGAATCACGCTTGCTGCTGATTAAACAGCCGAGTGAGGGTTGTTTATTTATTAATCAACGCGGCGAGCCACTCACAAGACAAGGCTGCTGGTACATTATTAAGCAATACGCCGAGTTGGCTCAGATACCAGCTGAGTTGCTTAGCCCGCATGTTTTACGACACGCCTTTGCCACGCATTTACTTAATCATGGCGCTGATCTGCGTGTGGTGCAGATGCTACTTGGCCATTCTGATATCACGACAACGCAGATTTACACACAGGTTGCGGCTGCTCGATTGAAATCTTTGCACCAAACACATCATCCACGTGGTTAAAAATTCAGTTTTCAGCATGAATCAGGTAAGCTTTGTTTGCCGTCAAATCCATGACGTTTAACTATGGGAGATCATTAATGATAGATGCAACGCTACTGTCGAAGTATCAGGATATCGCCGTGGGCTATGTGGCTCAATTTGGCGTAACAATTTTGGCGAGTATTGCTTTTTGGGTCGTAGGTCGCTGGCTCATTGGCTTAGTGGTTCGTTTTGTTCAAGCCGGTTTGACTAAGCAAAAAGTCGATCCAACCGTATTGCGTTATGTGGGTTCGGCGGTCACGGTGCTATTGAATGTACTGCTCGTGATTGGCATTTTGGGCTATGTTGGAATTCAAACGACAACCTTCGCAGCATTACTCGCAGCAGTTGGTCTGGCGGTGGGTATGGCATGGTCTGGCTTGTTGGCAAACTTTGCGGGTGGCGCGTTCTTGATCGTGCTGCGCCCATTTAAAGTGGGCGATATGATTACTGCCGGTGGTGTAACGGGTGTAGTGCATGAAGTGGGTTTGTTTGCATCGACCATCATGACGCCAGACAATATCTTGACCGTAGTCGGCAATAATAAAATTTTTACTGATAACATTCAAAACTACACCGCAACGCCATTCCGCCGTGTTGATTTGAAAGCGCAATTGTCAGGCGCTGCGGATGTGAATCAAGCGATTGCTTTGTTGAAAGAAAACATCGCTAAAATCCCAAATGTGATTGCTGATCCTGCAGTTGATGTTGAAATTTTGGAATTCCAATTGGTTGGCCCTGTATTGGCAGTGCGTCCGTATTGCCATAACGACCACTACTGGCAAGTGTATTTCGATACCAATAAAGCGATTTTGGCGACCTTGTCTGCTTTCCCCGCGCCAACGCCTTCGCAAGTTGTGATGGTGCAGCAACAGTAATTTTTAAAGCTTAAAAAAAACCGCCAGCGTACTGGCGGTTTTTTTGTGGACTCAATATTTATTAAAAAGTATCAGGCGGTAGCCTTTTCTAATACTGGGATAGAAAGAGATACCTTGCCGTCGCTGTCGATATCAATCGTGACTTCACCACCATTGGTCAATCGACCAAAGAGCAATTCATCAGCCAAAGCTTTACGAATGGTGTCTTGAATCAAGCGCGCCATTGGACGAGCGCCCATTTGCGGATCGAAACCATTTTTGGCCAAGTAGTCTTTGAGTGCATCGGTGAAATGCGCTTCGACTTTTTTCTCGTGCAACTGAGCCTCAAGTTGCATTAAGAATTTTTCCACCACTTGCAGAATAATCTCGTGCGTCAATGAGGCGAATGGAATGATGGCATCGATTCGGTTACGGAATTCAGGCGTAAACATGCGCTTGATTTCTTGCATCTCATCGCCGACTTCTTTCTTATTCGTAAAGCCAATCGCTGATTTATTCAGCATCTCTGCACCAGCATTAGTGGTCATAATAATTACCACATTGCGGAAGTCAGCTTTGCGGCCATTATTATCAGTCAGCGTGCCGTGATCCATCACTTGCAACAACACGTTGTAAATATCTGGATGCGCTTTTTCAATCTCATCGAGCAGCAAAATCGAGTACGGATGCTTATTCACCGCTTCCGTCAGAAGGCCACCTTGCTCATAGCCCACATAGCCCGGAGGTGCACCAATCAAACGGCTCACCGCATGGCGCTCCATATACTCAGACATATCAAAGCGAATCAGCTCAATGCCCATAGTGAACGCCAATTGCCGCGCCACTTCGGTTTTGCCGACACCTGTTGGGCCAGAGAATAAGAACGACCCAATTGGTTTGAGCGGATTGCCCAAGCCTGCACGCGCCATTTTGATTGATGTGGCAAGTACTTCGATCGCTTTTTCTTGGCCAAACACGACATTGCGTAAATCACGCTCAAGGGTTTTGAGGGTGTCTTTATCGTTACTCGATACTGATTTTGGCGGAATCCGAGCGATTTTCGAAATAATATCCTCGATTTCGCCTTTGCCAATGGTTTTCTTTTGTTTCGAGCGTGGCAAGATTTTTTGCGCGGCTCCGGCTTCATCAATCACGTCAATGGCCTTATCGGGTAAGTGGCGGTCATTGATGTATTTGGCTGATAGTTCGGCCGCGGTAGTTAATGCCGCTTGCGTGTATTTCACGCCATGATGTTGCTCGAACTTTTCTTTCAAACCTTTGAGAATTTCAATCGTTTGCTCGATGCTTGGCTCAGGCACGTCGATTTTTTGGAAGCGACGTGAGAGCGCATTGTCTTTCTCAAAAATACCGCGATATTCGCTATACGTGGTTGCCCCGATGCATTTGAGCGTGCCGTTAGATAGCGCTGGTTTGAGTAGATTCGACGCATCTAGTGTGCCACCAGAAGCGGCTCCTGCGCCCACGAGCGTATGAATTTCATCAATGAACAAAATCGCGTTGCGTTCTTCGCCCAATTGCTTGATGACCGCTTTGAGGCGTTGCTCGAAATCGCCACGGTATTTGGTTCCGGCCAATAGCGCGCCCATATCCAGCGTATACACCGTTGCATCGGCAAGGATGTCGGGTACTTCGCCTTCAACGATGCAACGCGCTAGACCTTCAGCAATTGCCGTTTTACCTACACCGGCTTCGCCGACTAAAAGTGGATTGTTTTTGCGGCGACGGCATAGGATTTGAATGACGCGCTCAAGCTCTGCATCGCGACCAATCAAAGGATCGATTTTTCCCGCCAACGCTTGCTCATTCATGTTTTGCGTATAGCTATCGAGCGCTTTGCCTGCGCTGCTTTCGCCTTCGCTATCCTCAGCAGGCTCAGAGCGTGGTGTTGAAGGTTGGCTGCTGGCTGACTTGCTAATTCCGTGCGCGATGTAATTGACCACATCAAGGCGGGTAATGCCTTGTTGGTGCAAGAAATACACGGCATGGCTGTCTTTTTCACCAAAAATGGCGACCAGTACGTTGGCACCCGTCACTTCTTTTTTGCCCGACGATTGCACATGCAAAATGGCACGTTGGATGACGCGTTGGAAGCCAATCGTGGGTTGGGTTTCGACTTCAGCCGTTCCCGACACCACGGGTGTGTGTTCGGTGACAAAGTCGCTGAGCTGACGGCGTAATTCATCTAAATTAGCACCGCAGGCTTTGATGACTTCAATGGCAGAAGGGTTGTCGAGTAGCGCGAGCAGCAAGTGTTCCACGGTAATGTACTCGTGGCGTTTTTGCCTTGCGTCCATGAAAGCCATATGCAGGCTAACTTCGAGTTCTTGGGCGATCATTGGTTCACCTCCATAATGCATTGCAACGGATGCTGATGCGCCCGAGCGTACTGCGTAACTTCGGCCACTTTGGTGGCGGCGATATCTTTAGGATAAACTCCACAAATGCCACGGCCTTCGGTGTGGACTTTTAACATAACTTGGTTAGCTCGCTCCCCGGGCATCCCAAAGTGGTGTTGCAACACATCGATGACGAAATCCATCGGTGTGTAATCATCATTAAGGAGTACGACTTGCCACATAGGTGGTGGGGTTGTGCGTACCGCTGAGTCTTTTAACTGCGTGTCGTTTTGATGCTGGATCGCCATTGGTTTTGTCTTTTCCTCGCTTACCTTTATATTTGGCGCTCACAACGAATTTTTCAAGCGTGAATGCAATACCACAGTGTGCCGTGTATCTTTTATTTTTGCTTGACCGAAATAGTCAAAGTGGCGTAAAAAGTTATACATGTTTGTTGTGGACCTTCTACGACAAACCGGTTTACCGATTTTCTATTCTAGTTTGATCGGCAATTTATTTTTATTTTTTGTTTTCAGGATGTCCTCGACATGGCATTAGGTACTGTTAAGTGGTTCAACGATTCTAAAGGCTTTGGCTTTATTACTCCAGATGCAGGCGGCGAAGATCTATTCGCTCACTTCTCTGCGATCAACATGCCAGGCTTCAAAACTTTGAAAGAAGGCCAACGTGTCTCTTTCGACGTTACTCAAGGTCAAAAAGGTCAGCAAGCTGGTAACATCCAAGCTGCTTAATTTTTGCTTTAAGTAAAAAGTCCCAACCCGCTTCGGCGGGTTTTTTATTGCCTGCTTTCTCTTGTTATCGACTATTTTCAGCAGAAAATGAAAAAACCCCGTTAAAAAACGGGGTTTTTTATCATGTAGCTGATTGACGTTACTAATCGAAAGATCAGCGGCCAACTAGCGCAAAAATTTTCTGGCAAGGCGTCGATGCCGAAGACAGTACATCAAGTACGGCTAGGCAAGACAACGCAGCCAGGCATTTTTTGCTTTCCTACTTACATGCGTTCGATCATTGCTTTACCGAAGGCAGAGCAAGAAACTTCTTGAGCATCATCCATCAAGCGCGCGAAGTCATAAGTCACAACTTTGTCTTGAATCGTTTTGCCCATTGCTTCGATGATCTTGTCAGCGGCTTCAGTCCAGCCCATGTGACGCAACATCATTTCTGCTGACAAGATGATTGAACCTGGGTTCACTTTATCTTGACCAGCGTATTTTGGTGCCGTGCCGTGAGTGGCTTCGAAGCAAGCGATGTTGTCAGACAAGTTCGCGCCTGGAGCGATACCGATACCGCCAACTTCTGCTGCCAAGGCATCAGAAATGTAGTCGCCGTTCAAGTTCAATGTAGCGATTACATCGTAATCAGCTGGACGCAACAAGATTTGTTGCAAGAACGCATCAGCGATCACGTCTTTGATCACGATACCGTTTGGCAATTGCAACCATGGGCCGCCGTCGATCTCAACGCCGCCGAATTCGTTTTTAGCGAGTTCGTAGCCCCAAGTGCGGAACATGCCTTCGGTGAACTTCATGATGTTACCTTTGTGAACCAAGGTAACGCTCTTACGGTTGTTGTCGATTGCGTATTGGATTGCTTTACGAACCAAACGCTCAGTACCTTCTTTCGATACTGGTTTGATACCGATTGAAGAAGATTCTGGGAAGCGAATCTTGTTCACGCCCATTTCTTTTTGCAAGAATTCGATAACTTTTTTCGCGCCTTCAGAGTTCGCATCCCACTCGATACCGGCGTAGATGTCTTCTGTGTTTTCACGGAAGATTGTCATGTCAACGCGTTCTGGGTGTTTTACTGGCGAAGGAACGCCTTGGAAGTAACGTACTGGACGCAAGCAAACATACAAGTCCAAGTTTTGACGCAAAGCCACGTTCAATGAACGGATGCCGCCGCCAACTGGAGTTGCCAATGGGCCTTTGATCGATACAACGTATTCTTTCAATGCATCGAGTGTTTCTTGTGGCAGGTAAGAGCCATCCGCGTACAATTTAGACGCTTTCTCGCCGCAGTAGATTTCCATCCAATGGATTTTACGGTCATCGCCGTAGCATTTTTTAACCGCTGCATCGACTACGTCGATCATCACCGGAGTGATATCCACACCAATACCATCACCCTCGATAAACGGGATGATTGGGTTGTTTGGCGTTGCTAGGTTAGGAACGATCTTTTCGCCCCCTTGTGGGACTTTGATTAGACTCATCGGGCACACCTGTGAAATCAGTGGTTAAAAACTTTCACCGCAATTGATTAATATTTTTGTCGCGGCGAAAAAACGCACTATTATCACAGGTTTGCAGCCATTCTGCCAAGATTTACTCGATAAACTGTTGCCATGCCTAAATTGATTTTATTGAATAAGCCCTATGGGGTGATTTGCCAGTTTTCACCCAGCCCACCGCACCAGTGTTTGGCCGATTATGTCTCGGTGAAAGACGTCTATGCGGCCGGGCGCTTGGATACCGATTCCGAAGGTCTATTACTGCTGACTGATAACGGCCCTTTGCAGCATAAAATCACCGATCCCAAGCACAAACTCGTCAAAACCTACTGGGTGCAGGTCGAAGGCATTCCTGATGACGCCGCGCTGCAAGCATTGCGTGCTGGTGGCTTGGATTTGGGCGACTTCAAAACGCTACCTGCTGAGGCGCGTGTGATTGAGCAGCCCGAAATAGTCTGGCCGCGCGTGCCACCGATTCGTGAGCGCGCAGCGATTCCAACGAGCTGGTTAGAAATTAAAATTTCCGAGGGAAAAAACCGCCAAGTGCGCCGGATGACGGCGAAGGTTGGGTATCCAACGCTACGCCTTATTCGCTATGCGATAGGTAGCTATACACTTGATGGTGTCGAGTTAGGGCAGATGCAGACCATCACCGTCGCCCCAGTGCATGTGCCGAACCCCAATCCGAAACCCGCAGGCAAACCGAAACAACGCGGCCGCCGTGGGCCGAATAAGGTACGTTAATGTTGAAAGTGAGTTTGACGATGCAGAGGCATTTGAATGGCTAAACCGATTGCCCCGATTCCGCATCGCGACGGCATCGCGCCGAGTTTTGTCGGCCTGCCGCAAGGCGATTGGCCGCTGATTTTGGATTTTTTAATTCAGCGCTTCCCGCACGTCGCGGCCGATGATATTCGTGGCCGCTTGCTGCGTGGTGAAGTCGTTGATGAAGTCGGTAATCCTTACCGCGTGGATTCACCCTACCGCGCTGGCACCGTGCTGTGGTACTACCGCCCCCAGCCAGAGCCACTGACCGTGCCGTTTGCCGAGCATATTTTGTACCAAGACGACGTCTTGCTCGTCGTCGATAAACCGCATTTCTTGCCCGTCGCCCCCGTGGGGCGTTATGCGCTGGAAAATCTACAAACTCGTTTGCGCTTGCGGCTGAATAACCCCGAAATCACACCGCTGCATCGTCTCGACAAAGAAACCGCAGGCGTGATTTTGTTCTGCCAAAGCCCGCAGCATCGCCACGCTTATCATGGCCTGTTTGAATCGCGGCAAATTCAGAAAACCTATGAAGCGATTGCCGGTTTTCGTGCTGAGTTGTCGTTTCCTTGCGTACACACCAGCCGTATCGAATATCGCGACGATGCGTTTACGGTGCAAGAAGTGGCGGGCGAAGCCAATAGCGAAACGGCGATTGAGCTACTAGAGCGTCGTGGCAACTACGCCCATTACCGCCTCGCGCCGCACACTGGCCGCAAGCATCAATTGCGCGTGCATTTGGCGGGCATGGGCATTCCGATTGTGAATGACGCGTGGTATCCCGAGCTGATGCCCGATAAAGGCAACGATTTTTCATCGCCGCTGCAATTGTTGGCGCGGGCGATAGAGTTTGTTGATCCAGTAACAGGGGAGGCGAGGCGGTTTGAGAGTCAGCGGGAATTGGGGTGGCCAACTTGGTGGGCGCTGTACTAAGCGTACTGCACCTGTGTTCTTTTAACTTGGGTCGCGCTAATGCCGCGCGGCACCCACCTTATCTTTGCTTCGCCAAAGAAAGGTGGGCCAAAGAAAGGCGACCCTAGTATCTGCGCGGGCTACGCCCGTTCTGGCCTGAGGCCATGGGCTCCGCTAAGGCAACAAGTTGCCAAGCTGCGCCACACCTCGCAGCGGACAATCGAGGCGGTTGTGGTCAAAACTCGGCCTTCGGCCTCAAACATTGACCCCAAAAACCCCGCCCCGAAGCAAGTCCCCTTGGGGGATAACCTGCCACAAGATTCCGGTATCACGAAGGGTAATCCGCGCGGGTTGGTAAACCTAACCCGCCCTACACGGCTACATATTTATGTGGTATGTCTGAAGTGCATAAATAGGTCTTGGTGCCCTACAAGGCTTAACCTACAAAAATGCAAGCAACTCTAGATATAAATATTTTTAATTGTGTAATTTTGAGCAATGAAAACAAAAAATTAAATACATATGTTAATTTTTACCCAGCTTTAATGCAAACAAAGAAAAGTAAGTATTGATTCAGAATGCTGAAGGTAATTGGAAGCGTATGCAGCAAAAAAATAAAAGCCCACCAAATATAACAACACATTGACATTTGGTAGCTCCTTCGAACTACATATTTATGTGGTATGTCTGAAGTGCATAAATAGGTCTTGGTGGCGAAGCAACACGTGGATGATTTAGTGACGAAGAAACAGAGGAGCCGGCCTGTACCTAAAGAAGAAATGGGGCGGTGTAAATCAGTGGCAGTAGAAACGATGCCCTCTTTAAATTATATGAATATTTTTCTGTATTCTTAGGATCAATTTTACAGCGCCAGACTCGAATGACATAAGGGCGTAGTGACGTATTAAGAAGTGTTTACTAGGTGCCAATTTAATTTATTGAGGGTATCAAATTTCTAAACATGCATGTTATATGCCGTTCATTTTATATCCTCCCGATATGTATGACAGGTGTTTTTTATTATTAACTAATGAGGTTTGGTTATGAAATTACGTGTAATGGCATTTTTTTTAAGTGTGTCATTTGCTTTCCATAGTTCGGCGGCTCTGTCGCATTATCCTGGGATGAATAGCAGCGTGATATGTAATGGATACCCTACATTCACTGGCAAGGTGACGAGATTCAACTCAACCACAGCTTATAATGGTTACGAGGCTACGTGGATTGAATTAACTAACTCTACTGGTGGAAAGTCAGGTGGGAGGTTATATTTCAGGGAGCCGTTGAATACAGGTTATATTCCAATGGTTAACTCAGCCCGATTGGCATTTATTACTGGAGCAAAAGTCACAATTTGCGTTAATGGTGATGACATATATGCGGTTGAGTTACTCCAGGAGTGAGTTGTGATATTAAAAAAAAATCTTATACGTGCCGTGATTTTTTTATCATTCTCCATATACTCTTTATTCTCATTTGCTGATCAGCAGCAAGATCGTGGATGGTTTTTTAGGGTGGATACACGCCCTCCAGAAGAGATATTTCTGAATGGTTTTGTGAGTCTGGGTGACAATGACAATGTCAAAGACCACTCCAGAGGGGTAAGCTGTTTTCACTCTCTCAGAAATAGTGCGTTTATTTCAGTTTCAACTGATTCACTATACGCGGCATCTTACGCGCGCAGAGTCGTTGCATCCACAGGTAGACCCGCTTATGTGTATATAATTCGTAGTACACTTAATTTCTACAGAATGAGTTCCACGCTCCGATATTATGATTATCAAGCAGGCATTCCGAACGCGGAAACGCAATCTGAATGGATTGCATATCGAAACATCGCTCCAGAGTTAATTCTGGGTGTCCGGAGATATATCGACGAGAATACGCCGCCTGTTATTTTCAATAGCAATTATGTCGATATAAGACCACAAATTAATGAACAGCCATACCATCAATACAGACAACAGAGTGAGCCGGGATATCTTCCTCTATCTTCTGATTCTTCTGATCATTCTGTTGGTGCCTGCTTCTCATCAAGTTTATTTTGTTCTAGTCCTCAAACCCATTCTAAAGGAAAGATGAGTGGCTCTTATTGTGAGTCGGGAGAGATTATGGGGTTTTATAGTGCTGCAATTGTAGATAATGATTGACCACAATACGCCACAGGCTGTAATTGGCTGGGCGTATTGGCGCTAGCGCAAGAAATGCGGCAGCGTGCTGAGCAAGGCCGTGCGTTGGGCTGAATGGAATGAAGCCCAACGTTTACCGCGATTGTTGGGCTTCGCAAGCTCAGCACCAACCTACAAAACCTAAACAATTAATTTCTGTGTAATCACGATACTCGTTACATCTAATTGTTATATGTATTTGCTTGTAGCCTTCGATTAGAAATGCTTAGCCAGCAATACGTCTAAATTATTTCTTGCTCGTTGAGCTGGGGCTTTAAAACCCCTCATATCAAGCCGACGAAGTCGGTGCAGATATATGGGTCGCCTTTCTTTGGCCTACTTTTCTTTGGCGAAGCAAAGAAAAGTAGGTGCCGCGCGGCATCAGCGCGACTTTCGTTGAAAGATCGCAGCCGCTAGAACCCACGCAAATCATGAAACGATCAAAACCCCGAATTCGGCTGCTTCAAAAACTCCTGCTCCTCTGGCGTCGAAACTCGATCTAGGATCGCATTGCGGTGCGGGTAGCGGCCGAATTGTTCGATGATGGCTTTGTACTTTATCGCGTACGGTGCAGTAACTCGTAAGCCGCAATCTCGGGTGCTAATAAGCGAAGCGCATTACGCCATCACAAGTAAGTCGGTGTAACGCGCTTCGCTTGTTACACCCTACAAAAGAGATGTATCTGTCTATAGCCACTATCAATGAATGCTTAGCTAGCAATACGTAAGCAAGTGGAATGGGTATCGCCGCGCTCCACCCATCTACGTCTTAATCGCGTAGTGGATTTCTGGCATGGCGGAGCCGATGCTATATTTGACATCCTGATGGCGGATAAAACGGCGTAAAATAAGCGATCTCAGATCAAATAGGCAATGCGCATGGCAACCCGTATTTTATTGATTCAGCTGCAACCGCATTTAGTGCCCACAATGGACGAAGCCAAAGCGCGTGCTGCGCTGGCGGCCTTTGCTGAGCAGGCGCTGGTGATCGGTCATCGTGTCACCGAGGGTAACGAAAACGGTGCGTTTATCAATTTTGAATACAAAACCAATGATCTGGCCGCGCTTTGGCACGAATGCAAAGAACGGATTTATCAAAATTCCTTGCTTGCGTTCCAATTGCAGCGCGCCACGATGGCGATCGCACAAGGCGATGATGGCTGGGAAGATTGTTTGCTCTTGCATCATTTTGACCCAGCGACTGAAGTGGATGAATTTCTAGAGTAACTGGATCGGCGGCGCTTGAAAAACCAACCGCATATGACGCAATAAAGTAGGGGGCTGAAAGCTACGCGAATCGCACCGTTGCGATGCTTGTTTGCGGCTCATTCGGCGCAATTCGCGTAGCGCTGACGCCTTACGGTGTCGATGTATTTGCTTATGGCCTTTGATTAAAAATGCTTAGCCAGCAATACATCTAAATTATTTCTCGCTCGTTGAGCTTGGGGTTTAAAACCCCTTGATATCAAGCCGACGAAGTCGGTGCAGATATAGGTGCACTTACTATTTTGCTCCGCAGAAACTTACTTTTCTTGGCGAAGCAAGAAAAGTAAGTGCCGCGCGGCATCAGCGCGATCCCACGTTGAAGAATCACATCCGCCACCTTATAAATCATTAGCCACAATTTGGCATGTATTGCCTGCTAGCTATTGTCAATAAAGTACTTCCATTTAATACCCGCTATAACGTCTGGTACTAATCACAACCCAAAGAAAATTCTCGAACTTATAATGCGGCAATCATTTTCTTAGAACAAAGTCGCAATATGAAAAAACTACTGCTTCCTCTGCTATTCCTATCTCTACCGCTGGCGGCACAGGCAGGTGGTTTATCTGCCCGCGTGGGCAATGACTTTGTGGGGGCGTCCTATGAGGGCAGTATTTTATTGCTAACCACCAGTGCCGATTGGTTAAGAAATACGGATGAGGGTACCGTTGCTTCGCTGGGTTTGGGTGTGCAAGCGCCGTTGGGGATTGTGAAGCTCAAAGCGGGTAGCCAGTTGGTTTATCTCGATTTAAAACAGCAAGATCAGGAGTATGCGGTGACGGTTGGGGCAGGGGTGGATATTCCAGTGGGTGACTTTACGGTGTACGGGCAGGGTTATTTTGCCAATTCGGCGATGGCCAGTAGTGGTGTGGATCTTTACAGAGATTTTCGCGCTGGCGTGCGTTGGGATATGACCAAAATGGTCGCGCTGGATTTGGGCTATCAATTGACCGATGTGGAGCTCACAAGCGGCAAGCCATCGGCAACCCTCGCCAAGGGGCTCTATGCGGGTGCTCAGCTTAACTTCTAAACCTGACTGACCCTACTCACTTTAAACGCAGCCTTTGAGCTGCGTTTTTTATGGTGTGACTCAAGTGGCGAGGATGACGTGGCAGCCAAGGGTGGGCTAGAGATTAATTGAGGCTACGCGCAATATGTTGTAGCTGTTTGATGATTTGCGGGTCGCTGTTGCTATTGATGGCAATGTAGAGATTGCTATCTAGTTCTTGCAGGGCGTAGGCGATGCGAACGCGGTCTGGCGCTTCATTGAGTTGATTCAGCTTACTGTTCATACCGATTTCGGTCAGGATGCCCAAATCGCAGCGGCCTGCGAGGATTTTTTTTACGTTGCTGGTCGAGTCTGCGGCGAGATCGATTTGGGTAAATCCATTTTGCTGCAAATACTCAGCGCGATAGTCGCCGCGAACCGCGCAGACACTGTATTTTTTCGCATCGCTCAGTGAGTTGATTTGAATGTCTTTGCGCTCACTGAGCCGATAGAAAAAGACGCTGGCCTCGTAGAGTTGATATAAGTAGGTGAGTTTCTTTTCGCGTTCTGGCGTTTTGACGATGGGATAAACGAGTGTGTTGGGTTTGCTGGTCGCTTCATGGTATGCGCGCACCCAAGGTTGGACTTTGATTTGTTGGTTTGGGTATGGAATGGCTCGTAAAAAGCGATCTAGCTTGGGTTTAGTTAGACCGCCGACCAGACCATTGGCATCGACTATCACATAGGGAGGGTCATTTTCGGTGTAGATGGTTAATTCACCTGCGCTTGCTGCGCTGATTTGCAGGCTACTTGATAAAATCAAGGCAAGTACGCTGAGCCGATTGACCAAATGGGCGATAGTAATTGGCTGCTTTGGTTGCGTTGGTGACATTTTCGATCTCGAAAAAAGACGTATATTCAATGGCTTGAATGAGTCTTGAAACATGTCTTGCAATATAGGTAGCTGCTTTTCGATTTACAACAGGCTTGCGTGTGCATCGCCGTTCGAGATTCAAAACCCTGAATTCGGCTGCTTCAAAAACTCTTGTTCTTCAGGCGTCGAAACTCGACCAAGGATGGCATTGCGGTGTGGGTAGCGGCCGAATTGTTCGATGATGGCTTTGTGCTTGAACTCAAAATCCAAATTATTCTGCAGGCCATTCTCGGTATAGAGCTGTACCGCTACCTCATGAATCAACAGCGACTCGCTGTGCATCAACGGCAAATACAAAAAGCTGCGCTCGACTGGCGTGAGCAAATCGGCGGCGCCGGCGGCGATGGCTTCTTGCGCGAGCGCCAGCGCGAGGGGGTCTTGGGCGAAGGCTTGTGGCGTATCGCGGAACATATTGCGCGAAAACTGATCGAGCACGATGATTTCGGCTAAACGGCCATGCGCGGTATCGCGCCATTCGTACAGCTCGCATTGCACGGCGCGGGTGTGTAGCGCGGCAAATCGCGTGGTGATTTGCTGATCAAACTGTGGGTCTTTCGCCCACCACTGTGCGGGACTAATCTCTTCAAACCAGAAATTTAATACGTCGTTGAACATGGGCTTATCCTTGAGCGAATTAAAAATGCGCTTTGATTTGCAGCGCGACAAAGCCTTCGACTTGAAATGATTTCACCGTGGGGACGATAAACAGATTCATGCCGAAATGATAGGGCGTTTCCAGCGAGGCAAAGAGTCCGCCAGCAGGGACAACGGGATAGCCTTTTTCGGTATCTTGATAGCCGGTCAACAGCCCACCTGCAGCGCCGAGCGAGAGATTGCCCAACTCACTAAAATGCCATTGCAGCGGCGTCCAGCCCAGTTGTGCGTAGACGGAATTTTGCCGAATTGAATTGCGATACGCGCCCAGCATCCAGTGCCAAAGCCCGTTGCTGCGCTCGATACCAAAGCCGGGATTGCGCTCGTTTAGATCGTCATCAATCACTGCTTGCCGATCAAAATGATGCGTGAGCACAGGAGCAACAATCCACGTTTTCCACGGCTGCTCCGTGTTCATACCGCGCAAGAATTCGGGCGTATGTTCGCCAAAGGCTTGGTTGGGGGCGATGGTGGTTTCGGCGTAAGCCACGCTGCTACATATTAGTAGTGCTGTAGGTATTGCCTTGCAGGCAATATTGAATATTGTCTTCATTGAAATACCCTAGTCATGGCCAAATGCTCGCTCGCGCAGCCGTTTGAGTTCATCGCGCAAATTGGCTGCTTTTTCAAATTCGAGATTTTGCGCCGCGTTCATCATTTCTTTTTCGAGGCGTTTCAGCTCTTTGGCTAATTGTTTCGGATCCATCTCGGCGACGATTTTGTGTTTCTTCTCTTCGAGGCGCGCAGCTACGGCTTCTTCGGCATTGTAAACGCCGTCGATGATATCTTTAATCCGTTTCACCACGCCGCGCGGCGTGATGCCGTGTTCGAGATTGTAGGCAATTTGTTTTTCGCGGCGGCGCTGCGTTTCGCCAATCGCTTTTTCCATCGAATTGGTGATCCGATCGCCATACAATATTGCTTTACCATTTAAATTACGCGCGGCGCGACCGATGGTTTGAATCAAGCTGCGCTCAGAGCGCAAAAAGCCTTCTTTGTCGGCATCCAGAATCGCCACCAGCGAGACTTCTGGAATATCCAAACCTTCGCGCAATAAGTTAATCCCGATCAGTACGTCAAACACGCCCAGCCGCAGATCGCGCAGGATTTCAACGCGCTCAACGGTATCGATGTCCGAGTGCAAATAGCGCACTTTCACGCCATGCTCGGCCAGATATTCGGTGAGTTGCTCCGACATTTTCTTGGTCAGTGTCGTCACCAAAACACGCTCGCCAATCGCGGTGCGCAGATTGATCTCGGAGAGCAAATCATCGACTTGCGTGCCGACAGGGCGAACTTCAATCAGCGGATCGACCAGTCCAGTTGGGCGTACCAGTTGCTCGACCACTTGGCCTTGATGCTCAGCTTCGTAGGCCGCAGGTGTGGCGGAAACGAAAATCGTCTGCGGCATCAAGCGCTCGAATTCTTCGAACTTGAGTGGGCGATTATCCAAGGCCGACGGCATACGGAAGCCGTAATCGACTAGATTTTCTTTGCGTGAACGGTCGCCTTTATACATCGCGCCAATTTGACCAATCATCACATGGCTTTCGTCCAAAATCATCAAGCCGTCTTTCGGTAAGTAATCGAGCAAAGTCGGTGGCGCAGAGCCAGCGGGCTTGCCCGAAAAATGCCGCGAGTAATTCTCGATGCCTTTGCAGAAACCCATTTCATTGAGCATTTCAAGGTCGAACTTGGTGCGTTGCTCCAGCCGCTGCGCTTCAACCAATTTGTGCTCTTGATAATAAAACGCGAGGCGATCACGCAACTCGTCTTTAATCGTTTCAATGGCGGATAGCACTTTTTCACGCGGCGTCACGTAATGGCTGGATGGGAACACGGTGAAGCGCCCCATGCGCTGTTTCACGTGGCCGGTGAGCGGGTCGAACAGGCTGATGCGCTCGATTTCATCGTCGAACATCGACACGCGCACCGCTAAATCGGCGCTTTCGGCCGGGAATATATCAATCACATCGCCGCGAACCCGAAAATGCCCGCGGGCAAATTCGATTTCGTTGCGGTCGTACTGCATCGTCGTCAGGCGTTTGATGATGTCGCGCTGGCCGATTTTTTCGCCTTCCGACAAATGCAAAATCATCGCGTGGTAATCAGAGGGATCGCCAATCCCGTAAATCGCCGAGACGGTGGCGACGATAATACAGTCGGGGCGCTCGAGCATCGCTTTGGTCGCGCTCAAACGCATTTGCTCAATGTGCTCGTTAATCGCGCTGTCTTTTTCAATAAACAGATCGCGGCTCGGCACATAGGCTTCGGGCTGGTAATAATCGTAATAGGAGACGAAATACTCGACTGAGTTTTCTGGGAAAAACTCACGCATTTCCGAATACAACTGCGCGGCGAGCGTTTTATTCGGTGCCATCACAATCGCCGGCCGCCCCGTGCGTGCGATGACATTCGCCATCGTAAACGTCTTGCCCGAGCCCGTTACGCCCAGCAGTGTTTGAAAGCGCAATCCATCGTCCAAGCCTTCAATCAGCTGTTCAATTGCCTTCGGTTGATCGCCAGCGGGCGGGAAGGGCTGAAATAATTTGTACGGTGAATTGGGGTATTCAACAAACATGGGTAACCTGATTGAAAGCAAGAGGGTGCATTGTGGGCGGATGTGCGATTGGACTCAAGCCTTGTGTCGCGAAAGATGTTTATTGTTTTGCAAGGCGCGTCGCTTTGGGATTGATTAAACGATTCAAAGTGTCGCGGAGGTCTGTGTTGATCGCTACACCATCACGATAAAGAATCACAGGGTCGAGAATTGGTTCTTCGCTGACAGCCAGTTGCGCGACATTGTCGGGGCTGATCGTGTAGCGGCCGAGCGCTTTGCTAATCGGCCACGGTAATTCTGGGAAGACGACATAAGCGAGTTCCGAGCACACAATCCGTTCGTGCGTCAGTACATCAAAATTAAAATCATATTCTTTACCGACTTGCGCCAGCGCTGTGAGGACTGCTGCTTGCTGATCATCCACATCAGGCGTTTGGCTTTCGCGTAGCACCAATAAGTCATCAATGTTTAAAAAACGTTCCAGACTGCTGATGGTTACACCGCTGCGCAGCGCTTCGACAATCCGACCACCTTGGCGGATTTTGTCTTGATAGGCTGGTGCAATCTCATCCCAGATGCCCATTTCGCGCAGCTCCGCTTCGCTGCCTAGCCAAACGGCAACGTGGCCATAATGGCCGGGAATCATTTTGTCGGTGAGGCGAAATGGCGTTTTTTCGAGCAGGATATCCAGTGGTTTAAGCTGGCTTTCCAGTACGGCGACGTCACTGGCAGCCAGGCGCGCCATTTTACCTTTGCGCGTTTGCACCAAGCCCACCATATTGCCAAATCCCATGCTGAGGCCGTAACTCAGGGTGTTTTGTACGCTTTTTTGCTGCAGCTCTAATTCACCGACTAAATACTGCACTGTATCGGCCACATCAACTTGATTACTCTGGTGTAGCGACACATACCAGATGGTGCTTTGGCTGAGCGCGTAGTAGTCAATTTCGAGCGGACTGCTATGAATGCCTTGTTCGCGGCGATCGTTCATTAATTGATCGACAAATTGCGTCGCTTTCAGCAGCCGAGTGCGAAACTCGCTGGAGTGATAATTACTCGCGAGCTGACGCAGTGAAATCCCTTTGCCGACATCATAGGTGAGTAAATAGTTGAACGATGGATTGTTGGCATAGGGTGCCACGGCGATTTGGTAGCTGTCCATCAAGACCAAGGCCGCGGCTAAGCCTTGCTGAATATCGAGCAGAAGTTGTTGGCCCATCTCATCGTTGGGATTGATGCTTAAGGTGTAGCTCACCTGTTTTGCGGTGAGTAAGGGTTTGAACTGGTGCGCATTGGTCGCGATGGTATTGTCGAGTTTCAGCCTAACGTCTGGATGAAATAAGGGCACAACTTTTTCAGCATAGGGCAGAATTTCGCTACGCAATTGGATGTAGCGCAGCGCAATATTGCGCATTTCATTGCTTTGCGATCGCGTGAGTTTGACTGACTTTTGCTGGTTGATTTGGTGTGTCTGCGCAAATTGGTAGGCTTGGCTGCGAAAATTCACCATTTGATTGATTTGCGTTTGAAAGTGATTGGCTTCGTCAGCGCTGACGCTGAGCGGAATTAGTAAAAATAAACACAGTATTAAACGTAGCATGCGGTGCCTTTTTATTCGTAGCGCGTCATTGAGTATTTAGCGCGAGCCGTTAATATTTTGCGACTATTTTTTGCAGATATTTCAAGTTTTGTTATGTATGGCTTTGTGGATGTTTGCCACGTTGGGCTGTACCGATATACATCAAATATTCTTTCGGATTGATTTTTTCGTAGTTCAGTATTGATTCAGCCTTGTGGGTGCATTCTAGCGCTATCAACACGGAATGTGACATAGGATTGATCATGCGAACATGGGCGATATTGGGTTTGGTGGTGAGTTTACTGGCTGGAACGGTTCAGGCTGGACGTGAATGGGATGACGATAGAGAGCGCTATCAAAAGCCGAAATGGAAGCAAAAAGATTACGCAGTGATCCGTTCCGTTCAGCCTCGTTACGAGCAAATCAGCCAGCCGCGGCAAGAGTGTCGTTCTGAATGGGTGACTGAAACGGTCGCTCAGCCTGCCGGCCCGCATTATGGCGGAACGATTATCGGTGGCGCAGCAGGTGGTGCGATTGGTACGCAAGTGGGTAAAGGGCGTGGCCGCGATGTGGCGATTGTCGCTGGCACGCTGATTGGCGCGATGATTGGTAATCATGTTGCAGATCCGACTCGTGGGACGGCATCGGCTCAAACGGTGAATCGAGAAGTGCAGCGCTGCCGTCAAGTCAACGACTATCAACAGCAAGTGCGTGATTATCAGGTGGATTATGAATATCGCTCACAAGTTTATAGTACGACGATGCAACGTTATCCGGGCGAACCAGGTTCGCGTTTACCGGTGCGCGTTTTGGTAGAATTGGATGATTAGCCTTCGATTGCGGTGTGGATGGCAGAGTTTGTGATTATCCCCACCCGCGATGGCATCGCTTGCAGGTACAATCGACCTTGATTTACAAGGAACAAGTCATGAAAGCTCTATTTAAAGTCCTGTTTTGCGCCGCATGTTTATTGGCGGGTACAGCCTCGGCAGCAGTCAGCCGTGATGATGCTTCGGCTTTGGCGCAAAAGAAAACCAACGGCGGGCGCGTGATGTCGGTGGAGAAATTCGTTGAGGGCGATAAAAACGTCTGGCGCGTGAAAGTGCTGACGAGCAGCGGTGAAGTGCGGGCCGTGTTTGTGGATGAAGCCACCGGTAAAACCTACTAAACCGATGCGACTGCTGCTGATTGAAGACGAAGCTGCGCTGCGCGATGCGCTGGCGGCACGTTTAACGCTTGAGGGCTACCGCGTTGATACAGCCGCTGATGGCGAGGACGGCTTGTATCAAGCCTGTGAATTTCCCTTCGATTTACTGATTGTTGATTTAGGTTTGCCCAAACTCAATGGCATTCAACTGATTGAGCGCGTGCGCGCTGCGGGGCATACGATGCCGATTTTGATTTTGACGGCGCGCGCCAATTGGCAAGAAAAAGTCGCTGGCCTAGAAGCGGGCGCCGATGATTATTTGACCAAGCCGTTTGAATACCCAGAGCTTGCCGCCCGCGTGATGGCTTTACTGCGCCGCGCCTTAAAAGCTTTGCCCAATGGCCTTGATTTTGGTGTGCTGCAAATTGATTTTGCACGCCAGCAAGTGCGCAATGCCGAGGGCGTGATTGATTTAACGGCGTTTGAATATCGCCTGCTAGAACATTTGATTCATCAGCGGCCTAATGTCGTGAGCAAACTCGCGCTGGCCGATTATCTCTATCCACACGAAGCCGACCGCGATAGCAATGTCATCGAAGTCTTACTCAGCCGCCTGCGCCGTAAACTCGATCAAGATAGCGCGCAGCCGAGTATCGAAACGGTGCGCGGACGTGGTTATCGTTTTGCTTTGGAAACCGTGTGATCCCGCTCAGTCATCTCTCAATTCGCCGCCGTTTGCATCTAGGCGCTAGCATGGTTTTGCTAGCGTTTTTTTGTGTCACGGGTTTGGCAGTGCAAAGCATTTACAGTCAGCACCTACGCGAAAGCCATTTTGCACGTCTGCAAAGCGCGGTGTATTTGTTAATTGCGATGACCGAGCTAAACCCGCAAGGGCAGTTGGTGCTCCCCAAATCCATGGCCGAGCCCTTGTTCTCAATTCCAAATTCTGGCCTTTACGCTTTTATCGATAATCCAGCGCAAACCGAGCAATGGGTGTCGCCATCTGCTGCACAATTCAAACAACTTCCTGCGCTCACACTAGAAACTGGTATTTGGCAGCAAATCGATTTGCGTTATGCGCAACGTGATTTTTTGCAAACTGCTTATCAAGTGCGCTGGCTGGCCGGGAAAACGGCGCAAACGATCCGTTTTCGCGTGCTGGAAGATCAGCAATATTTTCAAGCGCAACTAGCGCAATTTCAACGCGCACTTTGGGGTGGTTTGGCAGCGGCTGCCGTCTGTTTATTGTTGGCGCAAGCTCTGATGTTGCGCTGGGGCTTAGCGCCGCTAAGGCGTTTGGAAATTGAGCTCGCGGCGATTGAATGTGGTGAACAAGCCGAGGTAACAGGCGAGTATCCACGCGAGCTCGCGCCCTTAGCAGGGCGACTCAACCGTTTGGTCGAGCAAGAGCGCGCGCGGCAGCAGCGCTATCGTGAAGCCTTGGCCGATTTGGCGCACAGCTTAAAAACGCCCTTAGCCATTTTGAGAGCAGAGCCGATGTTGCCTGCTGAATCCGCCGGTGCTGACTATGCAGAGCGCGTCAATGAACAAGTCACGCGAATGGATCATATTGTGCAGCATCAACTCAATCGCGCCGCGCTGCGTGGCTCGGTTGAATTGGCTGCGGCGATTGCGCTCAAGCCCATTGCCGAGCGCGTCTTGGTGGCGATGAAGAAAGTCTACGCTTCACGTGGTTTAACGTTCACTTTGGATTGCGCCGACGATATGACATGGCCGCTGGATGAAGGTGATGCGTTTGAAGTGCTCGGTAATTTGCTCGATAACGCAGGGAAGTTTGCGCAGCAGCATGTGGCGCTTTCATTGCGTCGCGATGATGGTAGTGGTTTGCTGATGATTGTCGCTGATGATGGCCCAGGCTTTGGTGATGAACCTGAGCGTGCTTTACAACGTGGTATTCGTTTAGATGAGCACACGGACAAGCCCGGTCAAGGTATTGGCTTGGCTGTGGTTGCCGATATTGTTGATGCCTACGGCGGAGCAATTCAATTAGGGCGTAGTGATTTAAACGGCGCTGAAGTGAGGATCGTATTTAGTAAAAGGGTATAGCCATCTGGGTCAATATTAATATTGATTAGGTGGATATACCCTTTGATTCTAGTGGTGCATTGCTGGCATTGCACTACTCATCTCTGGTGCCATTAATAGTGTTGGATCTAGCATCCCGAAAATCATCGCAATATGGGCAACTACTAAGAAGACCGCAACAAAGATCGCATGTAGTTTGAGTTTTCTTTCCTCATCCCAGCCTTTACCGATTACGCCCAAATCCAATAAAGCCAAGCCGCCCAAGGGCACAATACCGGATAAATAAAAGCCGACCGCAATGACATCGGCGATGCCGCGCCACTCTCCGGCTTGTGTAATAGGAATCACCGCGTTGATCATTAAATAGACAAATACGCCACTGAAATAAATCCCGCCGGTAATGCTGGCAAAGCGATTGATTTGCCGCATTTTGCCGTGAAATTGTCGCGAAAAAAGGATAAATAGCTCAGTAATCGCAACGGTTTCAGCGAGGATGACCGGAATCGCCATAAATAAAATCAGATTCCACGGTTGATTTTCGGCCAGCAAGGCCATGTAGTGAGTCATGTTCATGTGAGTCTCCGTGGCGCAGCCGATAGTGCGCCGTCATTGAGTGAAGCGTAAAAAAGGATGAAAAGTAGATTTTTACGAATCAGACCGTGGCGGAGGTGAAGGCGGTGCAATGCTGATGACTTGCCATGCAATCAAGGGCGCGGCATGGCGCTCGCTTTGTAGCGCTGCCATTCCCATCGTGATCGAGGGCGGAACGGGTAGGGCACAGTGACTTAAACAATCACTGATGCTCGAAAGATTGATTGCTGTCGATTTGGTAGATTCAGTACAGTGTGAAATCGAAGTCTCTGCGCTGGTGCTGGCGGTCGGCGCAGCATGCAAGGGCGCGCCGATCCCGAACAACACCATGCTCAGTACGAAAAGCACTGGGCTAAGACGGTGTACGAGATGTCGCCAAAAATGCATGTGTTTTCTTTTTGTGAGCGTTTGGTTTCATGTTGCGATGAAAAAGTGGGCAGCGTATTGCGCAGTATCAAGCGAAGGTTATTGCGAACAAAAAAATACCCCGCCTCAAGGACGGGGTAAAAAACTCTCGTAAAGTTTAGGTTTGCTGGCGCTTAAATCGCGCTTTGGCGTAGTTGTTCCAGGATCGCTGGGTTTTCTAGTGTTGATGTGTCTGCCGTGATTTCAACGCCTTTGGCGATGTCACGCAAGAGGCGACGCATGATTTTACCTGAGCGTGTTTTCGGTAGATTGTCGCCGAAACGGATTTCGTCTGGTTGAGCGATCTTGCCGATTTCATGGGCAACCCATTCACGAAGTTGTTTCGCGATCACTTTGGCTTCTTCGCCTTCTGGGCGATTGCCTTTCAATACCACATAGGCAACAACAGATTCGCCTTTGATATCGTGCGGCTTGCCAACGACGGCGGCTTCAGCAACCAATGGGTTAGCAACCAAGGCCGATTCGATTTCCATCGTGCCAAGGCGGTGACCGGATACGTTCAATACGTCATCGATCCGACCCATGATCCAGATGTAGCCATTTTCGTCACGGTGCGCAGAGTCGCCTGCAAGGTAAAGCTTGCCGTTGTAATCGGCAGGGAAGTAGGTTTTGGCAAAACGGTCTGGATCGCCCCAGATATTGCGAACCATCGAAGGCCATGGTTTGCTAATCACCAAGAAGCCGCCTTTGCCTAGATCTACTTGTGCGCCAGATTCATCAACGATGTCGGCGATAATGCCTGGAATTGGCAAGGTGCAAGAGCCTGGTTTAGTCGCTACTGCGCCTGGCAACGGTGCAATCATATTGCAGCCAGTTTCAGTTTGCCACCAAGTATCCACGATAGGGCAACGACCGCCGCCAACGACTTCGTAGTACCACATCCATGCTTCTGGATTGATTGGCTCGCCCACCGTGCCCAAGAGGCGCAATGATGATAGATCGTATTGTTTTGGTAAATCGCCGCCGAGTTTGATCAATGAACGAATCGCCGTCGGTGCGGTGTAGAACGTCGTTACTTCGTGTTTTTCAATCATTTGCCAGAAGCGTGATGCATCTGGGTAAGTCGGCACACCTTCAAACACCACTTGTGTTGCACCAATGCCCAATGGGCCGTAGGCAATGTAAGAGTGGCCTGTAATCCAGCCCACGTCGGCCGTGCACCAGTAAACGTCGGTTTCTTTGTAATCAAAAACCCATTTCATCGTTACTTGTGTGCCGAGTAGGTAGCCTGCAGACGAGTGTTGTACGCCTTTCGGTTTACCCGTTGAGCCTGAAGTGTAAAGAATAAATAGTGGATGCTCTGATTCAACCCACTCTGGCTCGCAAACATCAGCTTGGTCTTGAACTAATTTGTGCCACCAAATATTGCGCTCTGCATTCCAGTGTTCTGGTTTGTTGCTGGTGCGTTGGAATACCACAACTTTAGTTACGGTATCGCAGCCACCGAGGCCCAGTGCTTCGTCGACCATTGATTTCAATGGCGTTGGTTTGCCGCCACGGATTGATTCATTCGCAGTGATGACCAATTTGGCTTCTGCATCTTGAATACGGTCGCGCAATGCACCAGCTGAAAAACCGCCGAATACGACAGAGTGAATCGCACCAATACGCGCACACGCTTGCATCGCAATCACGGCTTCTACGGTGTGTGGCATGTAGATAACGACGCGGTCACCTTTCACAACGCCAAGTGATTTTAGGCCGTTGGCGAATTGGCAAACGCGGTGATAGAGCTCGCGGTAAGTCACGCGAGTCACAGAACCATCGTCGGCTTCAAAAATAATTGCAACTTTATTGGCTTTAGTCTCTAAGTGGCGATCTAGACAGTTGTAAGATACGTTGATCAAGCCATCTTCAAACCATTTGAAAAACGGTGGGTTTTCTTGATTTAAAACTTGAGTAAATGGTTTTTTCCAGCTCAGCATGCTGCGAGCGAGGTCAGCCCAGAATCCTTCGTAGTCGGCAGTGGCTTTCTCGCAGAGGGCGTTGTAGCCGTCCATGCCTGATACGGTTGCATTAGTACGAAACTCATCTGATGGTGGAAATAGACGTGTTTCTTTTAAAACTGAATCGATACCACTCATGTGTGAACCCCTTCGTAGAGAAACTGAGTTGAAAATAATCTGTTTCGAAATTTATTGGATTACGGCATTGAAAGCTAATTGTCTTTTTTGATGTCATAAATCAGTGAGACTGATGTAGTGCAGAGTGACTTGAATTAATAGGGTTTTGCTTGGGTAAAACGCCTAAACCCGCTATTCTGAACAGGCAATGAGAGCCATAATTTGTGGATAAGGAGTGGAATGCCGCTTGATGTTTTACCTGCACTGCTGCGTGCACAATCAAACTTTAACGCCGAGAGTTTGGACTCCGGCGTGTTTTCGGCTGCCCTACAAGACTTATTGCAACTCTCCGAGAGCCCGTGGGGTGGGATTGGTGAATTGAATGGCGTTAATGGTGTTGTCCAACTGACTGCGGTGCAAGCTTCAAAAACTAAAACTGACACAAGCCCCCTATGGTCATTGCAAGCTGAGCACCGAACTGCTTTAGCAAAGGGCCGGGCTGTTTGCCTCAATCAATCGCCAATGAATGCCGCAATCTGTGACTTACTGGGTCTTAACGAGGATGTGCAATATGCGGTGTTGTTGCCAATGCAATATCAGGACGAAGTGGTTGGTATTGCTCTATTAGCCAATAAAAATAAAGCTTACAAGGTAATACTGGCTAAAAAAATAGCGCCACTGTTAACAACCTTAGCGCAACTTATTTTGTTTCAGCGCCAAGTATTAAATCGGCTTAGCGCGCAAGAAAAGCATGATAGGCAGCAAGCTTCGCTGCGGGCTTTAAGCCAAATCACCGCGCTACGCCAACGTGATGACCATACTTTAATAGCTGATGCTTTATATTTGGGCTGCAGCTATTTTGGCGTGCCGTTTGGTATTGTCAGTCATATTCAGCAAGATGATTACGTGATTGAGGTGCAGTATTCCGCTAATGGCGCGTTGCAAGACGGAGCACAGTTTCGCCTAGGAAAAACGTATTGTAGTTTGACTTATCAAGCCGACGATGTCGTCGCAATTTCAATGATGGGCTTGTCGCCTTGGGGCAATCACCCGTGCTACGCTGAATTTGGTCTTGAAACCTATATTGGGATTCCGATTTGGGTCGCAGGACAGCGTTACGGCACACTCAATTTTTCGTCCCCCGAGGTGCAAGAGCGCCAGTTTGATGAGATTGATCACGAGTTCTTAAGGCTGATGTCACGCTGGGTTGGTGGCACCATTGAGCGTCAATTGGCTAGGCAAGAACGTGACGATATTGCTGAGCGGTTTCGCAAGATTGGCGAACAAGTACCAGGCTTGATTTTCCAGACACGGATGAATCAAGATGGCAGCAGTGCCTATTTATATGCCAGTGCTGGGATTGAAGGTATTTATGGTTTGAAGCCTCTCGATGTAGCCGATGATGCAAGTAAAGTATTGATGTATCTTCATCCAGACGATGTCAATGAAGTCGTGGCAAGCTATACCAAAGCATTAGCTACATTATCGCATTGGGATACGGTCTACCGCATTCAACATCCAAGCAAAGGTTTGATTTGGGTTGAGGCGCATGCCAAACCAGAACGAACCCCAGAAGGCGATACGTTGTGGTACGGCATGGTGATGGATGTCACTGAGCAGCAGGCGGCCAAATTCAAACTCCAGCAAGCCATGCAAGCGGCTGAGGCAGCGAATCAAGCAAAGAGTCTATTCCTCGCCAATATGAGTCATGAAATTCGTACGCCTATGAATGGTGTACTGGGTATGATTTCATTATTGCTCGATTCAAATTTGACACCGCAGCAACGCGAGTACGCCGAAACCGTCCGTTTTAGCGGTGATGTGTTGATGGGCGTCATCAACGATATTTTGGATTTCTCGAAGATTGAAGCGGGGCGTTTAGAGTTAGAAACGCTTGATTTTGATCTACCTCGCTTGCTGAATGATTTCTCAGCAATGATGTCATTGCGTTTGCAAGAAAAAGGCCTGCGCTATCAGTGTGATATTGCGGCTGAGGTGCCGACCATGCTGCGCGGCGATCCTGGGCGCCTGCGACAAGTACTGATTAATTTGGTTGGCAATGCGATCAAGTTTACTGATCACGGTCATGTGAGCGTGAGTGTCAGTTTGGAAAGCCAAACTACCGCGGCCATTACGCTGCGTTTTTGTGTCAGCGATACCGGCATCGGGATTCCTAGCGATAAAATTCATCGTTTGTTTAATAGTTTTTCTCAGGTGGATGAGAGTACTTCGCGCCGTTTTGGTGGCACGGGTTTAGGATTGGCTATTTGCAAACAGATTGTGACCTTGATGGGCGGCGAAATCGCTGCGCACAGCATTGCTGAGCAAGGCACTGATTTTGTGTTTACCGTGCAAATGGCGATGGCATCCTCTGCGGCACATATACGATTAAGGCAGGCTTCAACGCCTCAACAACAAAAAGTTTTATTGGTGGATGCGATTGATTCGCATCGTGAAGCCTTGGTGAGTTTGTTGAGCGCATGGGCATGGCAAGTGGTCGCAGTATCAAGTAGTGCCAAAGCTTTGGCCTTGCTGCGTGAGGGCGCATCCACTTCGACGCCGTTTACCCTTGCTGTCTGTGATTTACATTTACCCGAGATGGATGGCTTGCAATTGGCACGGGCGATTAAAGGTGAAACAGCATTGGCGGCGCTGCCTTTAGTGCTGGTGACGGCGATTGGCGTACGCGGCGATGGTAGCCGAGCCCATCAAGCTGGCTTTGCGGCGTATTTAACTAAACCTGTTGTGGCCGATGAGTTTTATGGCGTGCTTGAGCTAGTACTGCAAGGTGAAGGCGATTCGCAGTTGGTGACGCGGCATACTTTGAAAGAGGTAAATTCGGTTCAGCACTGCAAGGTGTTGCTCGCGGAAGATAATCCAGTGAATCGAATGGTGGCCGTCAAAATGCTAGAGAAATTGGGTTGCTCTGTGGTGACGGTAGAAAACGGTCGCTTTGCATTGATGGCGGTGTTGGAACAACCCTTTGATTTAGTGTTTATGGATATGCAAATGCCAGAGATGGATGGCCTTGAGGCAACGCGTTTGATACGTAGTCAAGCAAACGGGGCTTTGTCGGGCATTCCGATCATTGCATTGACCGCCAATGCCTTAGCTGATGATAAACAGCGCTGTTTTGATGTGGGTATGGATGACTTTTTAGTCAAACCGATTCAATCAGATGCTTTACTCAAAGCATTGAAGCAATGGGCGCGTAGACCTTGAGTATTGCCTCATATCTCATCTAGATTAGCCTCTTCGTATTGATACCCTATTGTTGAGTTTCAAAAAGATCATCGCAGCAGTCAGTGCATCATTCATTGGATCGTGGCGTGGGAGTATGGGCAGCCCAAGTTCTTTCAGTATGGTTGTTAAGGATAAATCGACATCAGGTCGATATGCGCTGACCTTTTTGTCGTAATACAACGCAGACACATCAATCGCTTGATTGGGTAAATCAATGCCTAGCCAGGGCTTAAGTTGTCGATTGATGACTGCTAAATCAAATTCCAAATAATAGCCGACAATAGCCCGGCTTCCCATGAATTGTAGTAGCTCGGAGAGTGCCTCGTGCAATGTCAGCCCGTGGGTGACATCTTGTTGGCGAAGTCCGTGAATGGGTATGGTTTTCGGATCAATTTGTCCACTGGGCTTTACCAACCATTGTCGGCTGGTGGATTTCACAATAGTGTTGCCACGGACAATGACCGCTGCGATCGACAAGATTTCCGCTTGTTTGGGATTAAGGCTGCTCGTTTCGCAATCGATACTAACCCATTCATCGGCTGGCGCAGGCGCAAATAAAAATGCGAAAGCAGGATCGCGTAATTGGCGTTGTCCAAGCCATGTTTTTAAATGGCGAATCATAAGAGATGCAACTTAAATTGATGGCTGATGTGTTGTTTAAAGCGCTTGACCACCACTAAGGCATCTTTGAGTAAATCGCGCTCTAGCGTCGTCAACTGGCTTAGCGTGATGAGATTATCAATCGTTTTACCTTGCTGGGCTTTTTGTAGGCCAAATTTTAATTGCAGGCTTTGCAAATAAGCGAGCGTTTCGCTGAGGTCGCGGGCAAATTCGGGCGATAGTAATTCACGTTCGCGCAGTACATCCAAGCGATGATAAGTATTACGATTCTTGATCCCTGCTTTGAGCGTGAGGCAGCGAATGCCGTGGACCAAGGTAAAAATCCCACCTTTTTTTAAATCAAGCTGCCCGCTGGTGCTGCGCAGTTGCGAGAAAAAGCCGAGTGGCGTATCAAATTGTGCAATGGGCAGGGCGAAATGCCCAAGTAGACTGTCATTGGTGCTGAGGTCTTGCTGTAAGTAATCTCGTAAATGGGAGAATAGTGCTTTGTTTCCGATGACCGGATAGGCATCTACCCAAATGGCGAGATTCAACATATTTTCACCGTTGGTTTGCGCCATCCATTCGTTAAATAGGTGTTTGAATTCGCTTTCGCTGCGCCGCCAATAGGGGTTATTAACCATGACTTTGCCAGGGCAGGGCGGGTAGCCAAAGCGAATTAGTGCTTGATTAAACGCTTCGCAAATGCGAACCAAGTCGGGGTGGGTAAAGCCATCGGCAATAATCAGCGCATTGTCTTGATCGGTCGGTAAAATTTGCTCGCCTCGACCTTCGGAGCCCATACAAACGAGGCAGACATGCTGAGTGATGTCGTTCGGGGCAATCAATTGCCAAATTTTGGCTAGAAATTTTCGATGTAACTCACGAATTGTGGCTGCGATCAAAGTGACTTTGATACCTTGGCTTTGTTGTTGGCGAATGATTTTATCGGTTTGAGCCCAAGCAAAGCCTAGCTCTTCAAGGTTGCGTGCTCTTTCGATTTGATTTTGGACTAAGTGTGAGTGCTGGGTGAGAAATGCCAACAGGTCAACTTGCTCTATGGTGCCAACAATGGCGTCATCGGTCTGGACCACGACGCGGCCTATGCTGTGTTTCACCATGAGCGCCATCGCGCTGTGGAGTGGCGCATTAGCCCTGACACTGTGCAATTGAAAATGGGCGTAGTTCGCCATTTTGCACTGGCTGGCGCTCTGCTCGCTGATGATAAAATCACGCAAATCGGTCTGCGTAAAAATCCCCGTTCTTTGCTGGTGCTGAATGAATACGGCGGTGCAAGCCTGTGCCTTCATGTGCCGTGCCGCATCGAGCACGGTTGCATCAGCTGTTAGCCATTGGGCGGGATGCAAATAGGCCGAGTGAATGGGGGTGAGTAGCAGTGACTGTAGTTCGTCTTCTGCCGAGGGTTGCTGCGACAGCGTGGCTAAACGGTGGGCGATGTCTTGGTAAAAATAAGCGCCAAAGCGCGCATTGTTGCGAATTAACTCTAAAATCAAGTCGCGTGGGATGCTAAAAACGAGGCTGTCTTCAATAGCTACCCACTGCTGTGGTGCGCTTTCATTGAGTAGGGCTTTACTATTGAGTGTTTCTAGTTCGCTGTAAACGGTGACGATCTCTCCTTGTTCTTCTTCTGCGATCAGACCTTTGTTGACCACCAGTAAAGCTGTATTTTCAGCGTTGGCTGCAATCACTGTGCTACCGCTGGCGAAATATTGAAGGTCTAGCGTTTGTTCAAAGTGATCCTGCTCAGTACTGGTGAGGCTGCTGTACGGGGCGATGGAGAAATCAAATAGCGTAGACATTTATATTCTCGGCAAATGAAAAACGCCCCACATCGAAATCGAGTAGGGCGTTATACGATGTATCAGCTCTTAGTGCTTGTCAGTTGCGCCTTCTGCGCCAATACCTGTCATAGAGCGAATAAACTGTGGCAAGAATTTAGCGCGCTCTTCTGCTGCTTGCTTGCTGGTATCCAAGACTGAAACCAACCAGATCGTGATGAACGCGAGTGTCATCGAGAAGATTGTTGGGTTTTTGTACGGGAACCATTCGCTGCCTTTTTCGTGGCCAAGTACTTCAACCCAAACAGATGGGCCGAGGATAATCAGTGCCAGTGCGCTGATTAAGCCGACAAAGCCACCGATGACTGCACCGCGAGTCGTCAGGCCTTTCCAGAACATCGACAAGAACAACACTGGGAAGTTGGCCGAGGCCGCAATCGAGAATGCTAAGCCAACCATGAACGCGATATTTTGCTTTTCAAAGGCAATCCCTAAGAACATCGCCAATACACCGAGCGCGATGGTCGTCATTTTAGATACACGGATTTCATCGGCTTCATTGGCTTTGCCTTTCTTGATGACTGAGGCGTAAATGTCATGCGATACCGCAGAAGCACCCGACAAGGTCAAGCCCGCCACTACCGCCAGAATCGTTGCAAACGCAACCGCAGAGATAAAGCCAAGGAAGAGGTCTCCACCGACGGCATCTGACAAGTGAATCGCTGCCATATTCGAGCCACCAATGAGCGCACCAGAAACCTCTTTGAATTTCATCCCCGCTTCGCCCGATAACAGCACGATTGCGCCAAAGCCAATGATGAAGGTCAAGATGTAGAAGTAGCCGATGAAACCGGTAGCAAAGAACACTGATTTACGAGCTTCTTTGGCATTTGAAACAGTGAAGAAACGCATCAAGATGTGTGGCAAACCTGCTGTACCAAACATCAAAGCCATACCGAGTGAAATTGCATCGATAGGATTTGAAACCAAGCCGCCCGGTGCCATGATGTTGGCTTTAGCAGCAGCAACGGCAGCTTTTGATGCAGCAGCAGCGCTAGCAACCGCAGCGGATGCATTGGGTGCATTGCTAGAAACGGCAGCTGCGGCAGCTTCAGCAGCAACGTTTGCTTTCAGTGCCAAAGCTTCAGCGCCAGCATGTTTTACAGCAACTGCTTGTTGGAACAGCGTTTCAAAGCTAAAGCCAACATGTTTCATCACCATAAAGGCCATAAAGGTTGCGCCAGATAACAGCAAAATGGCTTTAATGATTTGTACCCAAGTTGTCGCCAACATGCCGCCGAAGGTCACATACATAATCATCAAAATACCCACCAAGATGACCGCGTAGGTGTAATCCATGCCAAATAACACTTGAATCAATTTACCCGCGCCGACCATTTGGGCGATCAAGTACAGTGCCACGACCACCAAAGTGCCCGTTGCCGCAAAAATGCGCACTGGAGTTTGTGCGAGGCGGTAAGATGCCACGTCAGCAAAGGTGTATTTACCCAAGTTACGTAGGCGCTCAGCGATTAGGAAAGTAATTAAAGGCCAGCCGACCAAAAAGCCGATCGAGTAAATCAGACCGTCGTAACCCACACCAAACACCATTGCGGAGATACCGAGGAACGAAGCGGCCGACATATAGTCACCCGCAATCGCTAAGCCGTTTTGAAAGCCGCTAATCCCGCCGCCTGCCGCGTAGAAGTCTTTTGCTGATTTAGTACGGCGAGCTGCCCAGTAAGTAATGCCTAGGGTAAATGCCACAAAAATCAAAAACATCACAATAGCTGGGATGTTGAGATCGTGGCGTTTTTCGACAGCGCCTTCGATAGCACCTGCTGCCCACGTTGGCAAACTGGTGGCCAGCATCAGGCTGGTGATGGAGAGGCGTTGTAAAGTGGATTTAATCATTTTTTAGCATCCTCAACGACTTCGCGTGTGAGTTGGTCAAATTCAGTATTGGCGCGGCGCACATAAATACCGGTAATCACAAATACAGACAAAATAATCATGATGCCGATGGGGATGCCAATCGTGGTGACGCCACCAGAGAGTGATTGACCAAGGGTTGCGGGTGAGAATGCAATCACCAAGATAAAACCGTAATAAATCACCAGCATTACAATCGACAATAACCAAGACAGACCGGATTTTTTCCGAACCAGCTCTTGGAATTTGGGATTTTGCTGAATGCGTTCAATCGTATGATCTTGCATGTCTTGCCTCCTCATATAATTCGATAGTCAAACCCAGTTGGGTGTTCTGGCGTTAATCTATGTGAAAGCTTGTGGTTTAGGCTAATTGCATTTTTTGATGTTCTGAATCAGTTCGACTTATGTTGTATTGCATAAAGCTTACTTTTTTGTGTGTAATCAAGGTTTGTGGACTACATTTTTGTTTTTGTTGATTCCCTTAAGCGCATGGAATGAGGGATAATCCCAGTATGGAAATCTATCAATTACGTACATTTGTGACTGTGGCGCAACAAGGGCACTTGACTCAAGCTGCTGAATTGTTGCACTTATCTCAGCCCGCCGTGACCGCGCAGATTAAAGCGCTGGAAGAGGAATTCGGCGTTTCGTTGTTTGAGCGCTACTCAGGGGGGGTACAGCTGACCGAGGCAGGCAAGCTGATTTTGCCCGATGCCGAGCAGATCTTGGGGCAGGCGCGTAGCTTGTTGTATCGCGCCAAGGCCTTACAGAATCAGCCCAAGGGCAAGGTGAGGATTGGTACCATTGGCGTGCCGGCGCGGCTTAAGCTCGGCCCGTGGTTGTCTTTGCTACGCGAAAGTTATCCATTGCTGACTGTGCAGACGACGCATGGTATTTCGGTGGGGATTTTGAACGAAGTGCGTAAAAAGATCCTTGATGGTGGCTTTTACCTTGGACGCAACCCCTACCAAAACGTCAGTACCGTTCCGTTGCGTGAAATCGGCTTTTGCGTGGCTTTGCCGCCCTCGATGGCTCCAGAGTTGATTAATGCTGATTGGAAAACGCTGGGTGCTGCGCCGTGGCTAGGCTTGTCGCAATACACCAGTTTGTCCGATATTTCGCAAGAGCTGTGGCGCAGTCAAAATATCGCCCCGAAGTTGGTGGGTGAGTTTGATGAAGAGGCGACACTGCTGGAGTTGATTAAATCAGGGATGGGGATTGCGATTTTGGCTGAGCGTACTGCGCATCGCTATGCCGCTGATGGTTCTATTGTGTTGTGGCGCAATGGTGAAGTGGCGATAAGTGCTTTGCTGCAGTTTATTTATTCCAGCGACCGCGAGCATGATCCAATGTTGGCGATGCTCACGAAGACATTGCGGGCAACGTGGGGCTTGGAAGTGCCGCACGATAGTTAGCATGTACTTGAGTATTTGACGCTAGGCATTGCTTTACAATGCCTGCGTGAATATACATATCGACAGGCAAACAAAAACCCCACTCCGAGGAATGGGGTTCGAGTATGGAGTCACTGCACTGAATTACTTCAGCTTAGTTTCCTTGTAGATCACGTGTTTACGAACAACGGGATCGAACTTCTTGATTTCCATCTTTTCTGGCATGGTACGTTTGTTTTTGGTCGTTGTGTAAAAATGACCTGTACCAGCAGAAGATTCTAGCTTGATTTTATCACGCATGATTGAGTTTCCTTAGCTTACAGTTCGCCGCGCGCGCGCAGATCTGCCAAAACCACATCGATGCCATTCTTGTCGATGGTGCGCAGAGCTGCGGTAGAAACGCGCAAGCGGATAAAGCAGTTTTCGCTCTCAACCCAGAACCGGCGGGATTGCAGGTTTGGTAGGAAGCGACGTTTAGTTTTGTTATTGGCGTGGGAAACATTATTCCCTGTCATCGGGCCTTTGCCGGTGACTACACATACTCGTGCCATGATTCTGTCCTGACGTTCGGAACTGGAAAAGTCCACGTTTATATCACAAAGCGCAGATTGAGTTCAAGTCCGTTGATAAAAAACTTCAGACTTTAGTCTCTGAAGTGACTGATTTACAACATCTTGCATTCTAGAAAATGCTCAGGCGACATTATTCACTGATTGGCGGCGCAAGTACAGTCCGGTTGCCATTTGTTTCCATAGAAGAGACTAATCCGGACTGTTCCATCTGCTCGATTAGACGAGCGGCACGGTTATAACCGATGCGTAACTGCCTTTGTACCGATGAAATGGATGCTTTGCGGGTTTTGAGTACAAAGGCCACGGCTTCATCGTAGAGCGCATCCGCTTCGCCACCTTCTGCGCTGCCGCCCGTGCCACCCGCTGCCGCTTCGGCTTCAAAGCCGCCATTGAGGATGCCATCGATGTAATTGGGCTCGCCCAGTGACTTGAGGTAGTCAACGACGTGATGGACTTCATCATCAGCGACAAACGCGCCGTGAATCCGTTGTGGATAGCCCGAACCTGGCGGTAAAAATAACATATCGCCTTGGCCTAATAATGCTTCTGCGCCCATTTGATCCAGAATCGTGCGGCTGTCGATTTTGCTGGAAACCTGAAAAGCTAGGCGAGTTGGGATATTAGCTTTAATCAGACCAGTAATCACGTCAACTGAGGGGCGCTGAGTAGCTAGAATTAAATGAATCCCTGCCGCTCGGGCTTTTTGTGCCAGACGGGCAATTAGCTCTTCAATTTTCTTACCAGCGACCATCATCAAATCAGCAAATTCATCGACCACGACGACAATAAACGGCAAATGCTCTAAGCGTTCAGGATCATCGGGGGTCAGGCTAAATGGATTAGTAATGTGTTTGCCGGCTTTTTCAGCATCTTTGATTTTTTGGTTGTAACCCGCCAGATTACGCACACCCATGGCACTCAATAGACGGTAGCGTTTCTCCATTTCCGCCACGCACCAGTTCAATGCATTGGCGGCCAATTTCATATCGGTGACCACTGGCGCTAGCAAATGCGGAATGCCTTCGTAAATCGAGAGTTCCAGCATTTTTGGGTCAATCATGATGAAGCGAACTTCGTCGGGCGTGGCTTTGTAAACCAAAGACAAAATCATTGCGTTCACGCCGACGGATTTGCCCGAGCCTGTCGTACCAGCCACCAGCATATGCGGCGCTTTACCTAAATCGGTCACAATGGGCTTACCGGTAATGTCTTTGCCGAGTGCCATCGTGAGTCGGCTATTGGATGCATACCATGCTTCACTACTGAGAATTTCTGAGAGGCGAATCATTTGCCGCGTTGGGTTAGGTAACTCCAAACCCATATAGGTTTTGCCCGGGATCGTTTCAACGACGCGGATGGAGACCAATCCCAATGCACGTGCCAGATCCTTCATCAGGTTGACGATTTGCGAGCCTTTTACACCGACCGCAGGTTCGATTTCATAGCGGGTAATGACAGGGCCTGGATAGGCCGCGACGATTTTGACTTCGACATTGAAATCCGCCAATTTACGCTCGATCAGACGTGAGGTGAATTCGAGCGTTTCTTTAGTGATAGTTTCCTGTGAGGCAACCGCAGGCGCTAACAGTGCGAGCGCGGGTAAAGAATTATCTGAGCTTGGTGATGCGGTGGCGCGCTTAGCCGGTGTTGGGGGAAGATCTTCTTCGGCAAACAATAAAGGCTGAGCAGCTTGTTTGGCCGCGTGTTCTTGCAGTTTTTCTTGTTCTTTTTTCTCTCGTTCAATGCGCTTTTCAACTTGACGGGCAACTGGCGCATCAAGGTTTGCAGTTTCAATAATGAGCGGCTCTTTGCCCGCTTGTTTTTGTTTAGCGGCAATCACATGCTCATCACGCGCTTTTTTAGTTTCTCGCCCGATACGACGGTCTTTGGCCGCTTGTATCGCATTGATGGTGCTGAAGTAGGCAGCTTCGATGAGCGTGCCGATGTTTTCCATCACATTGAGCCAAGATAAACCCGTGAACAGCGAAATACCTAAGCAAAATGTGGTGATCAAAATAAGCGTTGCGCCGCTAAAGCCAAAGCTAAGCGTCATCCAAGTGCCAAGTGCTAATCCGAACATGCCACCCGGTACGTAGGGCAGAGGAGCGCTGAGCGAGTGCATGCGCAGTGCTTCAAAGGCGCTACTGGAAAAAACGATCAGCGCAAAACCAAGGCAGGCTAAAAACACCACAGGGCGTGGCGATTCGGCAACGCGGTCAATTCGGCGGTAGCCCCATAAAATGGCAGCAAATAAAAAGACCGTCCACCACCAAGCTGAAAAGCCAAAGAGATAAAGTAAAACATCTGCAACCCATGCCCCAACGCTGCCGCCTCGGTTATAGACCGTTGCTTCGGTGGCGCTGTGCGACCAACCCGGATCAGCTTGGTTGTAGGTCGATAGCACCAACACCAAATAAGCCAAGACCACGACCAAGATCAGCCACCACGATTCGCGCAGTAAATTGGCCAAGCCGGGGGGTAAAGCGGCACGGGTTGAAACATTGGCGACATTTTTTTTACGAAATAAGGGCATTGTGGATATCTGAAGACGAGAAGCTTTCGCGATTATAACGGCAAGCCTGCTGAATGTTTGGTAAATGAATTGGTTTGTGGGCTGAATTAATCAATTTAATCAAGAAATCGATTTTGCCATTTGAGGTATTGCTGATGTGCGCTGGCGCAGAAGGCTGCTTTATCCGCAAAATTCTTTGGGTCCATGGGATCAAAGACATGATAGTGAACCACTGAATTTGGGCTGGTGAGTATTGTCCAGAGCTTTTGGATTAAATTTTCCTTATTCGTCCACTCAAATATCTCTTGCGCTTCATGATGCAAAAATACGGGAACGATCGGCGTATCGGTCGCGATTGACACTGCAAACGCGCCAAATAAAAAACGTTCGGCAATGCGTCGTCCCTTGCAGCCGCCCTCAGGGTAAAGCGCGATACAATCACCCGCCGTAACAGCGGAAATCAGTTCAGCTTGTGCCGCTAGTCGTGACGCTTTGTTTTCACGATGCACAAAGAGCGTTCCGGCCACAGATGCAATTTTTCCGACTAGAAACCAGTCTTTGACCTCAATTTTTGCCAAGCTACGCACCGGAAAAAGTGAAGGAATGCCAATGTCTTCGAGGGCGGAAGGATGATTTGCAATCAGGATGTAGTGTTTGGGTAGTGGTTGCTGATGATGTTGGTGCAGGCGTATGGACACGCCTAAGGCCATGACAAAACAACGGCACCATAAATGAAATAGCTTAGGATAAAAATGCGCGAGAGCTGCGCGTGGCAGCAGGGCAAGCAAGAGCATGATCAGCGTGAAGACTGCCAAATCAAGTAATGCAATGCCACGAATAAAGCAGCGAATTAGCCAGAGCATCGTTAGTGCCTCAATGCCTCATGAATCGGCGATGCTTTGACTATAGATTGAATTGCTTGAATTTGCTGTAGTACTGGTGCTATGGGTATATCTATCTAGCCATTAATTAATAGCTCTTAGATAGATATACATGGCTAGTGGTGTAGGAACCCAGCCAGTTTATTTTCGAGTAAACGCGGATTTTCACCGTTGGCGATCGTCACTAAACCCTCCGCGACCATTTCTCTGCGACGGACTTCGAGCAAAATGTAATGTTTGAGTTTGTTGGCAATCGGAAGAAAAAACATATTGGCTGCGCCGACACCGTAAATGGTCGCCACAAACGCGACCGCAATCCCCGCGCCGAGTTTCGAGGGATCAGTCAGATTTTCCATGACGTGAATCAAGCCCAGCACGGCGCCCAAGATACCAAAGGTCGGTGAGTAGCCACCTGCTGCGTCCCAAATTTTAGCGGCAGCGCGTGCTTGGTCTTCGTAGGCGTCGATATCGAGTTCCATGGCTCGGCGGATAGTTTCAGGCTCTGCACCATCAACAACCATTTGTAGACCGCGTTTAACGAACGGATCTTTTTCACTATTTAAAAAGGCTTCTAAAGCTAATAAACCACCTCGTCGAGCTTGGGTCGACCAATTCATCAAGGTAGTGAGTAATTTTCTGAAGTCCATCGTTGGGGGGATGAAAATCCACTTGAGCATTTTCAGGCCAGCAACAAAATGCCGTGTTTGCGTTTGCAGCATGACCGCCCCTACGGTGCCGCCCATAACAATCAAAAACGCCGTAAATTGGATCAGCGAATTGATGTGGCCGCCTTCTAGCCACTGCCCGAGCACAATGGCGATAATTCCTAGAATGACGCCAAAAACACTGATTTTATCCATTAGCCCAGCCAATCCTTTAATTTGCCACGTAGGCGTGCAATCGCCTGACTATGCAGTTGGCAAACCCGTGATTCAGAGACGCCCAGTACCGCGCCGATTTCTTTTAAATTCAGTTCTTCATCGTAATACAGCGCCATCAGCAGCTTTTCGCGTTCAGGTAGTAGATCAATGCCTGCAATCAGTTGAGAGCGGAAACGATCGTCGGAAAACACTTCCGCAGGATTGGCGCTGCTGTCTGCTGCGTATTGATCAAGTTGGTCGTTTTCGCCGTCTTGTTCAAAGTCTTCGTAATGCAATAATTGATGACCACGCGCATCGCCGAGCATTTCTTGATATTCGGCTAGTGGGAGATTCATTTTTTCGGCGACTTCACCTTCTGATGGCGCTCGGCTCAGCGTTTGTTCGAGCTGGACGACGGTACGTTCAATCTCGCGCATATTGCGCCGCGCTTGACGTGGTAGCCAGTCGGCATTGCGCAGTTCATCAAGCATTGAACCGCGGATCCGTTGGCTGGCAAAGGTTTCAAACTGCACGCCTGCGTCAGGGTCAAAATTGCGCGCCGCTTCCATCAGACCAATCAATCCAACCTGAATTAAGTCATCGACATCAACACTTGCAGGTAGCTTGCTAATCATGTGGTAAGCGATTTTGCGTACCAAAGGCGCGTGTTTTTCCACGCGATCATCTTCGCTGCTATTTTGCGTATTGCGATAAAGTGAGAGTGCGCGATGAGCTGACATGAATTTGAATTAAGTAATACCGTCTTTAAGTGTAGCTCACTACTGGGGCTTTGCACCAAGCAGTGAAGCTTCTAATTGCAATAAAATGGCATTTAAGGCGCGGTTAAAGCCGATAACGGCCTGTTCTGGGCTGGCATCGACAATGGCTTCGCTGCTGCTCAGTAAAAATACCTTGGGCGTTGCTTGATTGTCGTTGGATAAAGCATAGCGGATTTCCAGGGTGATAGTTGGTTTGGCTGGCGTACTGACATCAATATAAAAGTTAATGAGCTCACCTTCGAGTTTCCATGGTGCTGCTAGCGTACTGCCTTGCGGCAAGACTGCGCTAAACAAACCGCTGCGCGATAATCGCTCTCGAGTTTGCATGCTAATTTGCTGTGCGGGTGGCGCTAAAAAGCCGTTATGTGGATCAAGCACAAAGCGTTGTGCGCTTTCTCGATAGATTAGCGATTGCGTGTTGTAAGGGCGACTAGCACGCAGATCGCTCACTTGCAAAACGCCAAAGGAAGGCGCGCTGGCAACTTTGTTTTCAGTGCGCTCGGCGCTGAGTAGAAAGTCTTGCCGTTTAACCGGGGTGGCGCTGCAGCCGAACAATAAGCTGCAAAACAATAAAACACTGAGATAAATTTTCATGGTTTTGGTGGAATATATGCTGGTACAGGTTGTGAGAAGAAAAGTCGGCTTGGTTGTTGCTCGACTTGTTCCAATATGGATTTGAGGCTAGCGCTGCTGCTATTTAGATTTTCGATGAGCTGGCCAACCTCAGACTCTTGGCTTGCGGTGAGGCGGTCAAGGCGCTGAGTGACTCTATCGATACGTTGTACTGCGCTGGCGATAGCAGGGTCACCCATGATCTTGCGTGCGTCTTGCGCGGCTTGCGCAAAATCAGCAGGGGCGCTGGTCCAGCCCGGTTGAGTGAGTACGTTTTGCAAGGTTTGGTTTGTTTGGCGTGCTTCAATCAATAAATTGGTCGCTTCATCAGCCATCTTTTTGACTGGAACATGGCTCATATTGCCCAGAACCGTATCCATTTTTTGCGTGATGCTGAGGAGGGGGAGTGGCGCAATTTTTTGTTCTGCGGTGGTCAGCAGCAGGTCCAGTCGAGTTAGCGTTCGTTCTAGATCTAGTTTTTTCAATTTCTCCATCAAGTCTTGCGCACCATTCACAAATTGGCCAACGGTGCTGGGGGCGGATGGAATGTATAGATTGTCGGGTGTCCAACTAAAAGGCAGCTGACGACTTTGTGGGGTGAGGTAGTCAATCTCGAGGTAGCTGGTACCGGTTAGACCTTGTGGCGCAATTTTGACGCGCAAGCCTTTGGCAACTTCAACATCAAGTGACTCTTGGCTTGGATTGGCGAGCCCCTTGTTGACAAACATATCGCTTGAAAGCCGTGTTTCAACCAATACATATTGCAAGCGTTGTGCGCGCGGCAAGCCTTGCTCGTAACGCGCATAAGTAAAGGTAATCGCACTAACTTCACCAACGACGACTCCGCGATAGCGCACTTTAGAGCCAATATCGAGGCCTTGCACCGATTCATCAAAATAGGTTTCGAGCAGAAATGTTTTGTTAAACCATTTTCCGCTACCCAGCCCAATCATTAAGACTGCGCCGAGTAAAATGGCCGCTAAGATAAACAAGCCTAAGCGAAAGTTGGATTTTTGTTCCATGGTTTAGTTTAATCCTAGCATCGTGTGCTTCGTGATAACTCGTAATGCATTCAAATGGCGGGAGCTGAAATCATATTCTGTATGAATGATATCGATAAGATCAATCATTACTCCGCGCTTTTTAGTGGTAATTTGCCGCGATTAAAAAAACCACTCACGCGGGCATCATCTGATTTTGCGAGCGCTTTGGGTGTGTCAATCGCGATAATACTTTGGACTGTTTTATCGAGCATAATTGCCCGATCTGCAATTGCGTTGATGCTGGCCAATTCATGAGTCACCACGACAAAGGTAACGTGCTGGGTTTCAGCAATGCGGCGGATTAGTTCATCCAGTTCGGCTGACGTAATGGGGTCGAGTCCGGCCGATGGCTCGTCTAAAAACAAAATCTCGGGGTCGAGCGCCATCGCTCGTGCAATCGCTGCTCTTTTTTGCATGCCGCCTGATAGCTCGGCGGGGGCATAATCGGCAAATGCTTCTAGCCCGACAAGGCGCAATTTAAGTCTTGCCAAGGTATCAATGGCTTGCGCATCGAGCCGGCTAAAGCTTTCGAGTGGTAGCGCCACATTTTCTAAAACAGTCAATGAACCAAATAAAGCTCCTGACTGAAACATGACGCCAAAGTGGCGTAGTATTTCGTTGCGTGCATTGCCAGTTGTGCCTACTAGCTCAATACCTGCTATTTGTATGCTGCCTGATTGTGGTGAAAATAAGCCAATTAGGTGTTTGAGCAGCGTTGACTTGCCGCAGCCCGAACCCCCTAAAATGGCCACTACTTCGCCGCGTTGAATATCAAAGTTAATGTCTTTTAAAATAAGGCGCTTGCCATAACCGCAGCTTAAATCCCGAACTTGAATCAGCGCGCTCATCATTACCAGCCCATGTGGTAAGCGACCACGGCAAATAAACCATCAGCAACCACAAGGAGCACCAAGGTTTGTACGACCGCTTGCGTGGTCGCCGCCCCCACTGCGCTCGCGCCATTGCCGGTATTGAGGCCGCGCATGCAACCCACTGAGGCGACAATAAAGCCAAAAATAGCGGCTTTGGCTAAACCCGTTGAAAAGTCGACTAAATCAACCTGAGTGTTGACTTGATTCCAAAACGTACTCAACGGAATACCAAAGCCTTTCATGACCAATGCACCGCCAAATAAACCGATGGCTTCGGCAAACAAGGTTAATAGTGGCGCCATCAACACGCCGGCCATTAAGCGCGGTAAGACCAAAAACTGCATCGGGTCAAAGCCCAAAGTGACCAGTGCGTTGACTTCCTCATTCACTTTCATCGTGCCAATTTCAGCCGCAAAGGCAGCCCCCGTTCGACCTGCGAGCAAAATGGCGGTAATCAAAGGGCCTAACTCACGAACGAGAGACAGCCCGAGTAAATTAGCAACATAGAGTTCCGCGCCAAATTGCCGCATCGGAATCGCTGATTGAAAGGCAAGAATGACGCCCAATAGAATCGAAATCAAAGCCACAATCGGAACGGCATTCGCGCCGACCAGCTCGCATTGCTGCAAAAAATCTCGCCAGCGAAAGGTTTTGGGTTGCCGCAAGGTGTCGAGCATCGCTTGGGCTATCGCGCCCAAAAAGCTAATTTGGCGTTGGAATTCGCTAATCATCCCTTTTGTTTGTCGGCCCAATTGCGCGATGAGATTAACGTGTTTTTTTGGGCTACTGGTGATTAAGGGCTGCTCTGGAGTGAGCGCCGTGAGTAAACGTTTACTTTGAGCGGGTAAGTGCTCAATTTGAGCGCCGCGCTGTATTAGTTCAAACAATAGGGCGGCACCGGCACCATCGCATTGTTGAACTTCTCGGGCATCAATGCGGGTATTGGCCCATTCACTATTAGGTATTGTTGGCCAGACCTCAGGAACAGTGGCGAGCGTCAAATCACCGCTCAGACAAAATGAGTTTGGTGCTGGTTGGGCAATCAATTGCGCTTTAGTACTTGCCATGGGGAATCCGTTCAGACAATAGCTTAGATGATTCGATTAGGCGGTATATGATGCTAGCCATTGTTCCGTTTGACTGGCGAGGTGGTACCCACCTTAACATGGCATCCGCTAATTGGCGTATTGCGGCGCTGGCTTCGGCATCGGGAAAGGCTTCCAGCACGGGGCGGCCGAGTCGGGTGGCGCGGTTGAGCCATTCATCCTCAGGCACGTAGCCGATGAGTTTGAGTTGAATGTCATCCCCTAAATATTGCTGCGCCACTTCACGAACGCGTTCAAACAAAGTCATCGCTTCACCTAGGCTAGCGACTCGATTGACCAAAACCCGAAAATCACGGCGCGCATATTCAGTGGCTAGTTGCTTGATGCAGGCATAGGCATCGGTCAGCGACTCCGCGCGATTGGATAAGACAATCACAACATCATCGGCCGCCAGCGAGAGGCTGGGTACGCTTTGCGACATCGCAGGGCGAGTATCGAGCAGCAGGTAGTCGAGTTGCTCAGTCAGTTGTTCAAACTCTGCCGCAAGCCAACGTTGTTCGCCTTCGTTTAGATTGGCGAGCAAATGAGGTTGGGCGGCAATCGGTAAAATGCCAAAGCCATATTGACTCTCGATCAAGGTATCAAACAGAGTGACTTCACGGCGCAATACATGTTCAAGCTCAAAGCCTGCAGCCAAATGTAGTCGATGCGGGATGTTGTGTAGGCCCGTAAACTCATCAAGTACAACGACTTGACGTTCACGCTCCGCGAGCGCGGCGGCTAAATTAATGACCAGCGTGGTGGTGCCGGCATCGCCACGACCGCCTGACAAGCTGATCGTGCGGCAGGTGGGCGTTGAAACCAGTTGCCGCAAGCCCGCCGCTTGATCAGGCCAGCGTTTAGGCACAAAGCAACCCTTGTCGTTTGAAATAAAATGAGGTGATATTCATCGCGAATGGGTGGAGAGGGTGAAGTCGGTCGGTGTATCTTGCGTGCTCATAAATAGTGGGTACTCATCTTTTTGCAGATGAAATACGCTGTTTTCTTGTGGATTACGAAACGCGCGATCGATCAGGTAAGCTAAATTGGCGCGATGCAGATCTTCTGGTACGCGCTGACCGTTGGTGACAAAGTGCAGCGGCAGTCGATGGCGAATCGCGACATCAAGGCAACCGCCAAGCGCCATGGTTTCATCGAGCTTAGACAAAATGCAGCCGACTAGATGATTGTTTTTATAACGTCTTGCTACGTCATCCAGGGTTCCCGCTTGCGCATTTGCCGATAGCAATAGCACCGTGCCTACATTGTCTTGACCAAACATCGCGAGTTGCTCGCCAATTCGTTGATCGCGTTGCCCCATCCCGACGGTATCGATCAAAACTAGGTGCCGATCACTCAATTCACCTAAGGTGAGCTGCAAATCGGTTTCGTCTTTCACATCGTGAACGGGTACGCCCAAAATACGGCCATAAATCCGTAACTGGTCGTGTGCACCAATCCGGTAGCTATCGGTGGTGAGGAGTGCGACCGATTGCGGGCCGTAGGCCAGTGCGCAGCGCGCAGCCAATTTGGCAACTGTGGTCGTTTTGCCGACGCCAGTCGGGCCAATCAGCGCGTATATACCACCGCGTTCAACGATATCGTCTTTCGCGCTGACCGAAGGCAGGTTGTGAGTTAGTGCCGCTTTGACCCATTTCATCCCTGTATCAAGGCTCATGCCGTTGGGCATTTTGTCTATCAGTTGACGGGATAAAGCGGCACAAAAACCTGCACTGAGTAGTTGGCGCAGCACTTCCAATTTCTCTGGCGCATGCTTTGAGAGTTCACCCCAAGCCATGCCTGCCATTTGGCTTTCCAACAAGCCACGCAGCATGCGAATTTCGCGGGCAATATCTTGCATCGCTTCCTGATCTACCGGCGGTGCTACGGGCTTGACGACTTCATCTTCAAAGCTAAATGTCGGTAGTGGTTTTTCTGCAACAGCTGGGCGGCGCGGCGGCGGAGTTGGGCGTGCGGCAGGTTCTTTACGTGGCTCCTCAATCGGGTCGGGTCGACTGATGTAATCAGTGAACGTGACTTCTGGGCGCACGGGCACTGCAGCGGGTTTGGCTTGCCGATTGCTGCGTAAAACCGATGGAATCTCGTAGGGTACGTCGTCTATCGTCGGCTCTTGCTCATCATCAGGAATGGCATACGAGCGTGCTAATGCTTTGCTAATGGTTGGGGCCGCTGGTGCTTGTTGTTGCGCTGAACTCATCAGGCGAGCGCCATTTTGCGCTGCGCGCGTCGCTGGCTTGGGCGGCGCAGCAACGGTTTGGATGTTGGTTAGCGCTGCGACATCCGCATCGGCCACTGCCATGATCTCGATGCCGCCGCCGGCAACTTGCCGATTTGACAGGATCAGCGCATCCGGCCCCAGTTCATCACGAACTTGGCGCAGTGCTTCACGGGTGGTGGCTCCGAAGAATTTTTTAACGAGCATATGATGAAATAATGATCACAGCGTTTCCGTACATAAGTGCATTAAGCAAGTACGCCCCAAGTTTCTGTTCATGCAATAAACGGCGATTATCACTGTTCCTGCCCTTCTACACAATTTTATGCCATTTTTAAGATTCGTCACCTTGCTAAAAGGCGCAAGCAAGGCCGTTCGATTTTAGGCTCCGAGCACATTAATAATTCGCAACGTCTTGCTATCGGGAATCTCGGTATGCGCAATAACGCGCAATCCAGGGATTGAACGGCGTAAAAAGCGCGATAACATCGGGCGTAATTGCACTGGTGTGATTAAAACGGGGTTAATCCCCTGCATTTCTAATTGTTCAGTCAATGCTGCTGCTTGTTGCAGCAAACGTTCTGCTAAACCAGGTTCTAATCCGCCTTGAGATTTTCCGCTGGCGGCTGAGAGTAAAATGCTTTCTAGTTGTGGTTCTAAAGCGACAACTTGCAGCTCGTTTTCACCAGGGAATAGTTGATGCACAATCGAGCGGCCAAGTGCCACGCGAACGGCAGAGGTCAGTTCATCGATATCGGTAGTACGCACAATATGCTCGGCCAAGGTCTCAATAATGGTTCGTAGATCGCGAATATTCAGGCCGTCTTCGAGCAGGGCTTGCAAGATTTTTTGTAGCGTACCAATCGGCACCACTTTGGGCACTAACTCTTCGATCAGTTTTGGCGAGTCTTTACCGAAGTGATCAATCAGCGCTTGAACTTCTTCGCGACCCAGTAGTTCGGCAGCATTTGATTGCAGAATATTGGAAATGTGAGTGCCCACGACGGTTGAGGCGTCGACCACGGTATAGCCCATCGCCTGCGCTTGGTCACGCATGCTACCGTCCACCCAGGTGGCGGGTAGGCCAAATGTTGGGTCGGTCGTGGCCGTTCCCGGTAGTGTACCTGCTGCGTTGCCAGGGTTGATTGCCAGCCATTGACCCACAAAAGCTTCGCCTGCGCCAACATCAACCCCTTTGAGTTGAATTCGATACTGATTGGGTTTGAGTTCAAGATTGTCGCGGATATGTACAGCAGGCACTAAAAAGCCCAAATCCTGCGCGATCTTTTTACGGATGCCACGGATACGGCGCAGTAATTCACCATCTTGATTGCGATCGACCAGCGGAATCAGGCGATAACCGACTTCGAGCCCAACTGGATCAACGGGTTGTACATCGTTCCAACTGACTTCTTGTAGCGGCGCATCAGCGGGGGGCGCAGGCGTCGCGCCAGCCGCGGTGCCACTACCTATTGCACCTCCGCCCCCACTTGTTGTTGGCCTAAGGAGGTTTTGCTCGGCAAACCACGCTAAGCCGCCTGCAATCGCGGCCATCAATAAAAAGGCAAAGTGTGGCATGCCAGGAATAATGCCCAGTACAGCTAGTACGCCAGCGGTGACATACATCACCTGTGGGCGTGAAAAAAGCTGACCAAGAATTTGTTCCGATAAATCCTGATCGGTCCCTACACGAGATACAACAATACCTGCGGCCACAGAAATAATTAGCGCTGGCACTTGTGCGACGAGTCCGTCACCAATCGTAAGTAAGGTGTATGTTTCTGCGGCGGCGGAGAATTGCATATTGTGTTGCAACATGCCAACGAGCATCCCACCGATTAAGTTGATGACCATGACCAGAATGCCGGCAATGGCATCACCACGAACGAATTTACTCGCACCATCCATCGAACCGAAAAAGTTCGCTTCGTCGGAAATCTGCGCGCGGCGCGTACGGGCTTCATCTTCACCAATGAGGCCTGCATTCAAGTCTGCGTCAATCGCCATTTGCTTGCCGGGCATCGCGTCCAAAGTGAAGCGTGCCGAAACCTCGGCAATCCGACCGGCACCCTTGGTGATCACGACAAAGTTGATGATGGTTAGAATAATAAAGGCGACGATACCAACAGCGATATTGTCGCCAATTAGTACGTGTCCAAATGATTCGATCACTTTACCTGCGGCATCGCCACCAGCATGGCCTTCTGTGAGAACCAGTTTGGTTGAGGCGACATTGAGCGAGAGTCGCAACAAGGTAGTCATTAGTAGAACCGTTGGAAAACTCGAGAATTCCAATGGCTTGTGCGTGTAAAGGCTGACCATTAAAACAATAATGGAAAGCGCAATATTAAAAGTGAAGAAAAAATCGAGGGCCAACGGCGGTAGCGGCAGAATCATCATGCCGAGAACCATCAGCACCAAGGCAGGCATGGCGAGGGTGGTGAGCTTGTTACGCCACATAGTGGACGCCTTGGTGATGTATCTTGTTGAACATTTTATTTATCAATGGTTATAGTCATATACCCTTTGCGGGTGATTCGGGGTCGAGTTCAGCAGGGACGGGTAGATCAGTATTGAGGGTCGGCTCAAGCCCACCTTCTTTGCGATATTGATCCAGTTGGTAAATGTAGGCGAGCACCTCTGCTGCCGCAGTATACAACGCAGCAGGGATTTCTTCGCCCAATTGGGCATGGTGATACAGCGCACGCGCAAAGGGTGGCGTGCGTACAACGGTCACTTTATGTTCTTTGGCTAAGTCAATAATGCGTTCTGCCAGCAAAAACGAACCTTTGGCAACGATTTTTGGCGCTCGCATTTCCTCATCGTATCGAATTGCTACGGCATAGTGCGTTGGGTTGGTCACCACCACATTGGCTTTAGGAATCTCAGCCATCATCCGTTTGCGTGCGGCTTCGCGTTGGAGTTGGCGGATCCTACCTTTGACGTGAGGGTCACCTTCAGATTCTTTGTTTTCTTGCCGCACATCCTCTTTAGTCATGCGCAAGCCTTTGTAGTAATCCCATAATTGATACGGAACGTCGATCAGAACAATCACCGCCATGCCGCTGACAGTCATCAATAGCGTGTACTTCATCATTTGCCACAGCATTAAAAAACCGCTGTCAGGCGGCATGCTAATGAGGCTGATAAATTGCTCTTTTTCATCCCATAAAATCCAGCCCGCTACGCCACCAATTAGGGCAGATTTTAAGACCGTTTTGATGGTTTCAACGATGGTGCGGACTGAGAACATCCGGCCTATCCCTGCTGCGGGATTAAGCTTGCCAAAATTGGGGCCGAGCGCCTCCATACTAAAAACCCAACCGCCTATTAAAATAGGGACCATGATGGCCACCAAGGCGACTGCAGCAAAGACCGGAAGTAGGGCGATTAGAGCGGCCCCTAGCGCCTGCACGAGAGATTCTTGCATTAACTGGGTACTGACTAAATCGCTACGGCTAAAAGTAAAACTTTTGACCATGATTTCTTTCATTGCCGCATAGATATCTGGCGCAAGTACGAAAACCGCGATTAATCCCGCCATCAAGCTAGCGAATGTAGTGAGTTCGTGCGAACGAGGTACCTGCCCTTTTTTACGCGCATCTTCAATGCGCTTGGGGGAGGCCGGTTCGGTTTTTTCGAGATCTGAATCTTCTGCCATAACGAAAGCTTAACACGGCGCATTCTAGCGCTGGCACTGTCTTTGCTTATCTTGTTGCAAAGTCTATTTTTTCGGGTGCAATCATGGCAATGTCTCCAACAACTCCGGTACAGATTCAAGCCCCTGCGGCTAAGTCGATTGAGCCTCGGCCAAATCGTGAACGTGTGGGGCGCGATGATGATTTTGGTCGTGAATTTAAACGCGAGCTGAGTCGAGACCGGACTGAAGAGGCTCGTACCGACCCTGCGGCCAAACCCGTTGCATCGGAAAAAACAGCCACAAACGAGGGGACCGCTCAAGTTGCCGACAACGCTGAAGAGGTTCAGGCTGCTACAGTAGACCCATGGTTGGCCATGTTACAAGGCGTGGCCAATGGGAAAGTGACTACAGAACTAGCGCCAGACTCTGCGCAGCTAGCGAGTCAATTGAGTGAGGGTAATCAGAATCAACAAAGTGACGAGGCCTTGGTTTTGGCTGATGCTGGCAATGCCTTGCCGACATTTAATTTGGGATTGTCGCAGAACGGCCTTCAAACTAAGGCGCCAATCGGCGGGTCGGCGACTGATCCCAGTGCAGCAGTGACTGATCTAAATCAGGCTTTAAGTGACACGAGCGATGCGGCAAGCCTTGCCGCTAGTGCGGCAAAATCCATCGTTCCAGAGTTGGATTTAAAGGCGAGCGAGCCGATCTTTGCAAATGAGTTAAAAACGACGCTTGCGACAACGAGTGAGTTGCGCCCTCAATCTACGCTCAATACGGTCCAAGCTAACTCTAAGTCTGCTGAAGTACCTGTTCATCATATTGCGACCCCAGTGGGTGAGTCTCGCTGGGGGGACGCCGTGGCGCAGCGTGTGGGCTTAATGCTGGGGCGCCAAGAACAGAAAATTGAAATGCAACTTAATCCGCCCAATTTAGGCCCGATGGAAGTGCGCTTGAATCTGGCGCAAGACCAAGCCAGTGTGGTGTTTAGCTCACAAAATGCCTCCGTTCGTGAGGCCTTAGCTGCTGCCATGCCTAAGTTGACGACATTGTTGGCAGATCAGGGCTTTACCTTGACTAATGTACAAGTTGCTTCTGACTCACTACAGCAGCATCAGCAACAGCAGCATCAAAACCAGCAAGCAGCGACCGGATCGGGGTTTAATCAACAAAACTCAAATCGTAATTTAGGCGGTGTCTATGGTGCACAAGTTGGAATTGATGGAGAAAAAATGCAAGAACTCGGTCCACTACGATTGCCTGTGGCAAAAGGTGGCTTGAGTTTATTTGTCTGATTTGTTATCCATTACATCTAAACTGCTTGCTTAGTGCCTGTTTTAATGTATCTTTCGCTGTATTAGTGGCTTTTTTCGCTGTTTATGCGCAGGGCATGTCAGTTACCCCCGTAAAGAGTAGCGGTGAACATCAAATTAATTCGTAAACATGTGGTAGCAAAGGAAGTGAAATGGCAGAAGCAAAAGTAGACGCAAAAGCAGAATCTGCGCCTAAATCGAAAAAAAATATTTTGATCATTGCCGTGATTGGTTTGTTGGTTTTTATTCTTATCCTCGTGGGTGGTTTGGCATTTTTCTTATTGAAAAGCCCTGCGGAAGGGAGTGCAGATGAGGTGACTGCAGAAGCTGCAGCCCATGGTGAAGAAAAGAAAAAAGAAAAGAAAAAAGAAAAAAAAGAACCAGGTACTCCACCTGTGTTTGATAAGCTGCAAGACCAGCCCTTCACAGTTAATTTGAGTGGCGAAGCTGAGTCAGTTTTGCAGGTAGAAATCATGGTTGAGCTGGCCGATGCTGCAGATAAAGAAAAAATTAAGGCGGTGCAGCCAAAAATCTTAGATGCGGTAAATCGTTTGCTGCGGTCAAAAACGCTAGAAGAAGTGAAAACGGCCGAAGGCCAAGAAGAATTGGCGCGTCAAATACGAGAACGAATCAATCAAATACTTGAGGTTGAAGAGAAAGACGAAGGCGTATTGAGCGTTAACTTTACAAAATACTTTTATCAATAATCCGATCTCATTGAGTACCAAACTAGGTTTAGAAAGACATAATGGCTGACGATATTCTCTCCCAAGAAGAGGTCGATGCGCTGCTGCGCGGAGTGACCGGTGAAGAGGACGATGGTGAGGAAGACATCGACCCTACGGCTGTCCGCAACTATGATATTGGTCGCCAAGAGCGCATTGTGCGTGGGCGGATGCCAACGCTGGAAATTATCAATGAACGATTTGCGCGTAATTTGCGCATTGCGCTTTATAATTTTATGCGCCGCAACGCTGAGATTAGTGTGGGCCCGATTCGGGTGCAAAAGTACAGCGAGTTTATCCGTAACTTGGTTGTGCCGACCAATCTGAACATGATTCAAATGAAACCCTTGCGTGGCACGGGTTTATTTATTTTTGATCCGAATTTTGTATTTTTGGTGGTTGATAATCTCTTTGGCTCGGATGGTCGTTACCATGTTCGGGTTGAGGGGCGAGATTTTACGCCCACCGAGCAGCGGATTATCCAGCGTCTGCTTGAAGTCGTATTTGAAGAGTACGAAAAAGCATGGAAGCCGGTTTTTGAGTGTGAATTTAGTTATATGCGCTCAGAAATGAATACCCAGTTTGCCAATATCGCAACGCCCACTGAAGTCGTTGTTGCTTATACCTTTAAAATTGAATTGGGTGCAGGCGGTGGTGATTTCCACGTTTGCTTCCCATACTCGATGATCGAGCCGATTCGCGATATGTTGTATAGCTCTATGCAGACAGATCGTATTGAGTCCGATAATCGCTGGTCATCGCTCCTACGCAAGCAACTGCATCATGCGGATGTTAATTTGGTGGCGACACTGGGTAATGCCCAAATTACGCTGGGTGATATATTAAATTTAAAAACGGGCGATGTGATTTCTTTGGATATACCTGAGGCGATTATTGCTTCAGTGGATAGCGTGCCAGTATTAGAGTGTAAGTATGGTATTCTTAATGGCCAATATGCATTGAAGGTCGATAAAGTGCTTGGCTCGGCCGAGGCTTTAAATGGCGTGCAGGATGAAGAAACCCGTGGAGAATCCTAATGGCTGATGAAACGACAGCTGAAGAAAACCCAGATGATATTATGGATGATTGGGCGGCGGCTTTAGCAGAGCAAGAAGTTGCTGATGCGCCGAGCGATAATGCATCAACCGTGCAGGCTGCGGATATTTTCCAGCGTTTTGATGCGCCTAGTTCTGGTACAGCTGCGCCTAATAATATCGATATGATTCTCGATATTCCCGTTAATTTAACGGTTGAATTAGGGCGCACAAAAATTGCAATTCGTAGTTTGTTGCAACTTGCACAAGGCTCGGTGGTTGAGCTCGATGGGATGGCTGGTGAGCCTATGGATGTGCTCGTCAATGGTTGTTTGATTGCGCAGGGCGAGGTGGTGGTGGTGAACGATAAATTTGGTATTCGCCTCACTGATATTATTACTCCAGCTGAGCGCATTCGCCGCTTGCATAAATAAACCGTGCGATGATTTTAATTCGACTATTTTGCGGCAGCCTGATCGGGCTGCCGTTATCCGTTTTAGCGGCCGCAGGAAAAGTAGATACCCCTGTTGCTGGGCAGGTTTTTCAAGTGATTTTTGCGCTACTGCTGGTGCTGGGCGTGATTGTTGGTGCCGCGTGGGCGATGCGCCGATTTTCTTTGGTGCCAGGCGGCGCTAATTCACAAATGCGGGTTGTTTCTGGCGTGATGGTCGGTACGCGTGAGCGTGTCGTAATCGTTGAGGTGCGCGACACTTGGTTGGTTCTAGGGGTCACGAGTGAGCAGGTTAATCTTTTACATTCTTTAGAGAAGCCACTTGACGTGCCTGAAACGAAGCCAAATACGCCGCAGTTTGCTGAATGGCTGCAAAAAGCAATGGCTAAACGGAAAGAAATGAAATGAAAAAAATAGCCGTGGCGATGGTGTTGGGCGTGGTTTCTACATCGATATTGGCAGCGGAGCCAGCTGGTCTTCCTTTTATGTCTTCCACGCAGACCGCCGCGGGGACTGCTTATTCGCTGCCGATTCAAACGCTGTTGTTTATGACTGCGCTTGGATTTATACCTGCGATGTTGCTGATGATGACGTCGTTTACACGCATCATCATCGTGTTGTCACTGCTTCGGCAAGCGTTGGGTACGATGCAAAGCCCGCCAAATCAGGTGATTGTGGGCTTATCACTTTTTCTGACGCTCTTTATCATGGCGCCGACGTTCGACAAAATTTATGCAACGGCTTACCAGCCCTTTTCCGAACAAAAAATCACCTTTAACGAAGCGCTGGATCAAGGCGCGATTCCGTTAAAGGATTTTATGTTGAAGCAAACTCGGCAAAAAGATTTGGCTTTTTTTATTGAGGTCTCTGGCGCCAAAGCTCCAAATGGTCCAGAAGATGTTAGCTTGCGTGTCTTAGTGCCTGCATTTGTAACCAGTGAACTCAAGACGGCGTTTCAGATTGGCTTTGTGGTCATTATTCCATTTTTGATTATCGACTTGGTGATTGCGAGTATTTTGATGGCGATGGGGATGATGATGGTATCGCCCGTAATCATTTCTTTGCCATTTAAAATTATGTTATTTGTACTAGTGGATGGGTGGACGCTATTAATGGGGTCGCTGGTACAAAGTTTTTACATGACGAGTTGATGGCCTAGTCAGTGTGATGATTATTTTTTCGAGGTTGATATTTCGATGACACCAGAAACAGTCGTGACGTTGCTGCAAAGAGCCATGGAAGTAATGATCTTATTGGGTGCTCCAGTATTATTAACTGCCTTGGTAGCAGGTTTGATTGTGAGTATTTTCCAGGCTGCGACACAAATTAACGAGGCAACACTGTCGTTTATTCCAAAAATCTTGGCTTGTTTTTTGGTCTTGGTGCTGGCGCTGCCATGGTTGATTGAGACGATGATGGATTACACGATCCGCCTGTATCAAAGTATCCCGCAGTTGATCGGATGATTACGGTTACTCAAGGTCAGATTGAAATCTGGTTGGCATTATTTTGGTGGCCTTTTTTGCGTATCTTTGGCTTGCTGCTTGCTGATCCCTTTTATTCAAGCCGATCTATTCAAGTTAAAGTCCGTGTTGCCCTCGCGATTTTATTGTCTATTCTGATCGGTCCATTACTCCCTACTTTGCCAACGGTGCCTGTGGTATCCCCTGAGGGTATGCTTATCGCGCTTCGTGAGTTGATCATTGGCATATCCATGGGCTTTGTGATGCGGCTGATATTTAGCAGTGTCGAAATGGCAGGGCATTTATCCGGTTTGCAGATGGGTTTGGGATTTGCGTCGTTTTATGATCCGCAAAATGCCAGTAATAGTCTGGTGATTTCCCAGTTAATGAGTTTGTTTATGCTGTTGGCGTTCTTGTCAGTGGGGGGGCATTTGGTCGTTTTGCGAGTGCTGATTGATAGCATGGTTCAGTTGCCGCTCGGTAGTGTTCGTTTGTCTGGTGGGGGCTTTCAGTTAATCGCAAATTATGGGGCGATTATTTTCAGAACTGGGGTTTTGTTGGCCTTACCTGTATTGGCAGCACTCTTAATTACCAATTTAGCGATTGGTGTGATGACGCGTGCCGCGCCACAGCTCAATGTTTTTGCGGTGGGTTTTCCCCTAACTTTGGGGGTGGGCTTTGCGGCGATGTATTTTTCTTTGCCGATGCTGGTGCCGCATATTGATCAAGCCATTAGTAGTTATACCCGTTATATCGGGCAAATTTTAGTCGCTTTTAGTCAGAAGTAATCAACTCGATTAATAAATGCAATTCCCGACTAGTTTGCTCGGGTATTGTCCCTCGGGGTATAATCAGTCATCTTTCAACCTTATGTCAGTGAGATTCTCATGAGCGTGGCCATTGCCGATGTGCAAAACAGTGTAGATACCCGCAATATCGCCATCAATAAGGTGGGAATCAAGTCGATTCGCCATCCCGTGCAAGTTGCAGACCGTGCTGATGGCGTTCAGCATACCATTGCCACTTTTGATATGTATGTGTTTTTGCCGCAGCATTTTAAAGGCACGCATATGTCGCGGTTTGTTGAGATTTTGAATAGCCACAACAAAGAAATTTCGGTTGAATCATTTGAAACAATTTTGCGTCAAATGTGCGAACGTCTCGAGGCTGAAGCGGGTTACTTAGAGATGCGTTTCCCATTTTTCGTGAATAAAACTGCGCCAGTTTCTGGCGTGCAAAGTTTGCTTGATTATGATGTGTCGTTGATTGGTGAATTAAAAAATGGTGTGTTTACTCAAACGCTTAAAGTATTAGTGCCAGTAACGAGCTTGTGCCCATGTTCGAAAAAGATTTCTGAATATGGTGCGCACAACCAACGCTCGCACGTAACGATCAGTGCGACCTTGGGTGCGCATGTTTGGATTGAAGAGTTGGTTGAGTTGGTTGAAAAACAAGCTTCGTGTGAGTTGTATGGCTTGTTGAAACGTCCTGATGAAAAGTATGTGACTGAGCGTGCTTATGACAATCCAAAATTTGTTGAAGACATGGTTCGTGATGTTGCCGCAAGCTTGAATGACGAGCCGCGTGTAACTGCGTATGTGGTTGAATCAGAAAACTTTGAATCGATTCATAATCATTCTGCTTACGCATTGATTGAGCACGATAAACGCGCTTAAGCTAATGTGGCAGTATTCAAATATAAAAGGCTCCTAAGGGAGCCTTTTTTTGGGGTGTGTGAATGTATATTTTATTAATTGGCTATTTATTTGTCGTTGTGATGTTCGCCGCCGTTGTGGGGGCGAGCAAATGGGCACTGGGCTTGTTTTTCTTTATTGTGCTGGCCGTATTACCAACGTGGTTTATTTTTTGGCTTCAGCGTCGAGTACAAAAGAAAAAAATAGAAGTGCAGGTAGATAAAGAAAATAAATTGCCTTGATGTATTGACCGCTAGCGGTTCAATTTTAATGTCTAGCGGTCAATACCTTCGCTTATTCTAGCCAGATTAAACTCGCCATTCGACCGGTCACGCCATCTCGGCGGTATGAAAAATACTGTTCGCTATTGCTTACCGTGCATTCAGTGCCACCATAGATTTCTACTACGCCTTTTTGATTAAGGCGTTGCCGCGCTAATTGATACATATTGCCTAGCCATTTGCCATTGGGCTGTGCAGTAAATGCAGAGGCGGCGGCTGCATCGTGGCGAACAAACTCATTACGCACATCATCGCCTACTTCAAATGCAGTAGGACCAATTGCAGGACCTAACCATGCCATGAGTGTATCAGCGGGGACATCCATCGCATCGATGGTCGCTTCAATGATGCCATCACATAAGCCACGCCAACCCGCGTGCGCTGCCGCAACCACGGTACCGTGCTGATCACAGAGCAAGACCGGTAGGCAGTCCGCGGTCATGACGACGCTCACGACGCCAACGCTGCGGCAGACGCTGGCATCGGCCTCAATCGGCTTCGTCACCGCGGCAGCATCGACGACAGTGGTGCTGTGCGTCTGTTTTAGCCACGCCGCGGGCGAGGGTAATTGTTGCCGATTGGTTGCTACAGCGTTAGTTGCATCGCCCACATGATCGCCCAGATTAAAGCTATCATACGGCGCAGTGCTAACGCCGCCATGCCGCGTGGTTTGCAATGATTTGACACGCGCGGGCGCAGGCCAGTCTGGGGCGTAGCAATGGGTATTATTCACAGTCATCGTCTTACTCACGGACATAAATTAGCTCACAATCGTGATCGTCGTCTTCTTCATCTTCGTCAAAATCATCTTGGCTCATGCCCATATCAGCGCGCAGCGTGCCAATGAGTTGCTCTAAATCGAACGGAATTGCAGCTTTCCAAGTCATGGTCTTGCCGCTCTCAGGATGAACCAAAGAGAGTTTTCTGGCGTGCAGCGCTTGGCGATTTAAGTCTTCTAGCGCCATGCGCACTTCATCGCTGGTATCCATTTTAGGCGCAATGCCGTAGACCGGATCCGCTGCAAGTGGATGGTTAATGTGTGTCATGTGCACACGAATTTGATGTGTACGACCGGTTTCCAAACGGCATTCAATCAAAGTGTAAGCGTTAAAACGTTCCAAAATATGATAATGCGTCACAGAAGGCTTGCCGCTGCGCACCACGGCCATCTTAATACGATCTTTCGGGTGGCGTGCAATGGGGGCATCCACTTTGCCGTCAGCATGGATTGAGCCGTGCGCAACGGCGAGGTAATGGCGTTTGACGCTGCGTTCTTGTAGTTGGTTAACGAGGTGGGTTTGTGCTTGTAAAGTACGAGCCACGACCATTAGGCCACTGGTGTCTTTATCGAGTCGATGAACAATTCCTGCTCGAGGGATTTGGCGTAATTCAGGGTAATGAAAGAGCAGGGCGTTCAGTAGCGTGCCATTCCAATTGCCGCTGCCGGGGTGAACGACTAAACCTGCTGGTTTGTTGATGATGAGAATAGTGGGGTCTTCATACAAAATATCGAGGTCAATGTCCTCGGCTTCGTAGGCCACTTCATTGGGGTCGGGCTGTACGTCGACTGACAGCGTTTCTCCGCCCCAGAGTTTGGTTTTCGGCTGCGCGGTTTCACCATCCACCGTCACCCGCCCGTCTTTAATCCACGTAGTCAAGCGGCTACGAGAAAAATCAGGCAAAATCTTCGCTAAAGCAGCGTCCAAGCGTGTGCCTGCTAATTCATCAGGCACAGACAAAACACGAATGTCTGCGAAGTCGTTATAATCGTTAAGTTCAATATCGGATTGCATCATGACTAATATTCTACCGCGAATCCTGATTTCTGCCTTATTAGTTAGCTTAATGGCAGGATGTTCTTCGCTCAACAATGAGAAACAAGATGAAACTTTGGGCTGGACAGCTGAAAAGATGTTCAGTGAAGCCAAGTCTGAGCAGGGGAGTCGCAATTATGAAGCGTCTAATCAGCTCTTGGAAAAGCTTGAAGCCCGCTATCCTTATGGACGATTTGCCACGCAAGCTCAGCTGGAAATGGCTTACAACTACTACAAAGACCAAGAGCCAGCATTGGCGTTGGCTGCGATCGACCGCTTTATAAAGCAAAATCCAAGTCATCCCAGTGTGGATTACGCTTATTACTTGAAAGGCCTAGTCACTTTTAATGAGTCGCAAGGCTTTATGTCGAATATCTCAAAGCAGGACATGTCAGAGCGCGACCCGAAAGCAGCAAAAGAATCGTTTAACTCTTTCCGTGATTTAACGCAGCGTTTTCCTGAAAGTAAGTATGCCAAAGATGCCACCATTCGGATGGGCTACTTGATTGGTGCTATGGCAACGTATGAGTTGCATGTGGGACGCTATTATTTCCAGCGTGGAGCTTATCTTGCAGCAGCTAATCGCGGACGAGCGCTGATAGATAGCTTTGCCAACACCAAACAAGTTGAGGGTGCACTGGGTTTAATGATTCAGTCTTATGACCGACTCGGTTTGACCGACTTGAGTGCAGACACCAAACGTGTGCTACTGAAAAATTACCCTGAGTCTACTGCTGATAAAGAATTCTTTGATCCTGATGCTTATTGGTGGGCGCCGATTTAAAAAAGATTGCAAATTAATGAAAGTGGGCTTGACGGCGGTTTAATTGCCGTCTATTATTCTGCTCTCTTTGAGGGGGTATAGCTCAGTTGGTAGAGCGCTTGCATGGCATGCAAGAGGTCAGCGGTTCGATTCCGCTTACCTCCACCAGAACAAAGTCCCTATAGTTTAGCGGTTAGAACACTGCCCTTTCACGGCGGCGGCCGGGGTTCGATTCCCCGTGGGGACGCCAGAATTTGTAGTAAAAAGTTAAGTAGTTTTAAAGTTTATGTCCCTATAGTTTAGCGGTTAGAACACTGCCCTTTCACGGCGGCGGCCGGGGTTCGATTCCCCGTGGGGACGCCAAAATATAAAAAAGCACACACTGCAAAGTGTGTGCTTTTTTATTGCGTGAAATTAATGGTGGTGATTTTTGTCGTATTCTATGCGGGCATGCGCGAGGCAGTCGTAGAAGTCGATTCTTAAATTCGCACAGAGCTCAAGATATTGCTGCAGCTGCGTTGTGACTTCACTGCTGAGTTGTTCTTTCGTGTTGGGCGCAGAAGGGGTGAAGCTGCTTTTGTTCTGCTGATAGTTGGCCATTGGTCTTCTCCTAGCAACTCGTTAAGAAGAGTATTGCAAGACTTGTGCCATGGTGCAATGCGGAAAATACGTACGTTTTACTGCTTTTTAATCTGCTTTTTCATTTGAAACAGCAATATCCGGCAATCATTGCCGATTTTTTACGGCAATTCATGTATTACTTGAGCTTGTTGTCGAAATTCTTTGCATTCGCGGATAAATTTCAAACATTCCGTTGGTCGTTTTAAATCGAGCAAGCAGAAAAAAACCACGGGAAACCGTGGTTTTTTTGCATCGGAATCGTCCGAATTACTTTTTACGTTGCGGTGGTAAGTCAGTACAAACGCCTTTTGCCACTTCGGCAGCCATACCAATCGATTCGCCCATGGTTGGGTGAGGATGAATGGTTTTGCCGATATCAACTGCATCTGCGCCCATTTCGATGCCGAGACAGATTTCACCAATCATATCGCCAGCATGCGGGCCAACAATCGCGCCACCGAGCAATTGACCATTTTCAGCATCAAAAATCAACTTGGTGAAGCCTTCAGTCCGGCCATTGGCAATCGCACGGCCAGAAGCAGCCCAAGGGAACACGCCTTTGGTGATCTTGATGCCGTCTTTCTTGGCTTGATCTTCAGTTAAACCAACCCAGGCCACTTCTGGGTCGGTGTAGGCCACGCCTGGAATCACGCGAGCGTCAAAGTAGGCTTTGTGGCCTGCCGCGTTTTCTGCAGCAACGTGAGCTTCGTGAACGGCCTTGTGCGCCAACATCGGTTGACCAACCAAATCGCCAATGGCGTAAATGTTGGGTACGTTGGTGCGCATTTGCTTGTCAACTACGATAAAACCACGCTCATCCACAATCACGCCGGCGTTTTCAGCGCCGACTTTCTTGCCGTTCGGTGAACGACCTGTAGAGTACAGTACCAAATCGTAGCATTGTGCTTCTGCGGGCGCATTCGGGCCTTCAAACGTTACCCAAACACCATCTTCTTTTGGCACAATCGAAGTGGTTTTTGAGCTGAGCATGATGTTGTCAAAGCGGTGTTTGTTCCAGTCTTGCCACACTTTAACCAGATCACGGTCTGCGCCTTGCATTAGGCCGTCTGACAACTCAACGACGTCTAGGCGCGCGCCGAGCGTTGAATAAACCGTACCCATTTCCAAGCCAATAATCCCGCCGCCGATAATCAACATGCGTTTCACAACTGCTTTTAATTCGAGCGCGCCTGTTGAGTCAATAATCCGTGGGTCGTTCGGAATGAATGGCAATTTCACCGCTTGCGAACCTGCTGCAATCACGGCTTGCGCAAATTTAACGACTTTTTTCTCGCCTGATCGTTCTTGGCCAGTGCCGGTGGTGACTTGCACTTCCATGTGGTTGGCATCAAGGAAAGTACCCAGACCACGAACGTGCTCGACTTTACGCATTTTCGCCATGCCGGCCAAACCACCAGTGAGCTTGTTGATCACTTGGTCTTTGTAGCCGCGCAGTGCGTCGATATCGACTTCGGGTTTACCAAATTTGATCCCGTTGGTCGCCATGTGAGCGACTTCATCAATCACCGCCGCATTGTGTAGCAAGGCTTTTGATGGAATACAACCCACGTTCAAGCACACGCCACCGAGTGTTGAATAACGCTCAACAATCACGGCTTTCATGCCTAAGTCAGCAGCACGGAATGCTGCTGAATAGCCGCCAGGCCCTGCACCAACAACGAGGATATCGCATTCTATATCCACTTTGCCGGTGTATTGACCTGCGACTGGCGCTACTGCTGCAGCAGGGGCTGATACAGAAGGGGCTACAGCTGGCGCCGCTACAGGAGCTGCCGCCACTACCGGTGCAGAAGCTGAGGCTGCGATTTCAATGATTGCAATCACATCGCCTTCGGTGGCTTTGCCGCCCGCAGCGATGCGCATCTCTTTAATCACACCAGCGTGCGTAGATGGAACTTCCATCGTCGCTTTGTCGGTTTCGAGAGCGATCAAGCTGTCTTCAATCGCAACGGTGTCGCCGACTTTAACGAAAACTTCAATCACATCAACACCAGCATGGCCGCCAATATCGGGTACTTTTAATTCAATCAGATTGCTCATAATAAAATCCTGTATGGGTATATGAATAAGGGCATTAAAGGGTAGTGGCTACGGGCCAATACCCTTATAGGCACCCTTACAGAACTAAACGACGAACGTCGGACAACAATTTACCCAAATACACGGTGAAGCGACCTGCTTGCGCGCCGTCGATCACGCGGTGATCGAATGACAGCGACAATGGGCACATCAGGCGTGGCGCGAATTCTTTGCCATTCCAAACTGGTTTGATTTGCGATTTGCACACGCCCAAGATGGCGACTTCAGGTGCATTCACGATAGGCGTAAAGCCCGTGCCGCCAATACCGCCCAAGCTAGAAATCGTGAAGGTTGCACCTTGCATATCGGTTGGTTTGAGCTTGCCATCACGCGCCAAGGCTGACAATTCGGTCAACTCTTTGGTGATTTGTTTGAGGCCTTTTTGGTCAACGTTCTTGATCACTGGAACAACCAAACCGTTTGGCGTATCAGCGGCAAAACCGATGTTGTAATACTGCTTCAGAATCAGATTGTCGCCGTCGAGCGATGAATTCATTTCTGGGAAGGCTTTGAGTGCTTCGGCAGCGGCTTTGATGATGAAAGCGAGTGGTGATAATTTCAGGCCACTTTTTTCCCATTCTTTACCGATGGTTTTACGGAAGTCTTCCAGTTCAGTGATATCGCACTCGTCGTTAAACGTTACGTGTGGGATCACTACCCAGTTGCGATGCAAGTTCGCGCCAGAAATCTTTTTGATTTTTGACAGCGGTTTACTTTCGATTGGGCCGAACTTGGCGAAGTCCACTTTTGGCCATGGCAACAAATCAATGCCACCACCGAGTGATGCGCCAGCAGTAGGTGCCGCCAATGATGAGGCCACCGCGCTGGTCATCACTGATTTAACAAAGCTTTGCACGTCTTCATGCAAAATGCGGCCTTTTGGACCTTTGCCGCTTACTTTGATCAAGTCTACGCCGAGTTCACGAGCGAATTTACGCACTGATGGAGAGGCATGGGCTTTGCTGAAGTTAGCTTCGTCGACTTTAGCTGGAGCAGAAGTCGTTGCTACAGGCGCAGCAACTGCAGCAGGTGCCGCAACGACTGGCGCAGCAGCAATTGGTGCAGGAGCTGGAGCAGCAACAGGAGCGCTAACTGCCGCCGCACCTGCAACTTCGAGCAACAACACCACATCGCCTTCAGAGGCTTTGCCGCCAACTTGGATTTTGATTTCTTTGACAGTACCTGCGTGAGTTGAAGGCACTTCCATCGTCGCTTTGTCAGTTTCCAGAGCAATCAGTGATTGCTCTTTCTCGATCACATCGCCAACTTTAACGAACACTTCAATCACGTCTACGCCAGCGTGGCCGCCGATGTCCGGTACTTTCACTTCAATCAAGCCACCGCTCGTTGCAGGCGCAGCAGGTGCACTCGCAACGGTTGCTGGTGCCGCTGCAACGGCTGGCGCTGGCGCAGCAACTGGTGCGGTTGCAGCAGCAACTTCGCCCAATTCAAGCAACAACACCACATCGCCTTCAGAGGCTTTGTCACCGACTTTGATTTTCATTTCTTTAATCACACCGGCGTGCGTCGCTGGTACTTCCATTGTGGCTTTATCGGTTTCAAGCGCGATCAATGATTGTTCTTTTTCGATAGTGTCGCCGACTTTGACAAACACTTCGATTACATCAACACCAGCGTGGCCGCCGATATCGGGAATGGTCACTTCAATTAAATTGCTCATTATCAAATCCTATGATGGGTGAGAGGGAAGGGGTGAGGTATTGCCCTCACCCTATCAGTACTCTTTGTTTAGCGGGCTATACCCTAAAAGAGCACCTCACTCAATTACACTGTCCAAGGGGCCGGTTTCGCTGGGTTGATACCATATTTTTCCATGGCTTCAAGCACTTTCTCTTTACCGATTTTGCCTTCGTCAGCCAAGGCTTTAATTGCGGCAACAGCAACGTAGAAGCTGTCGACTTCAAAGAATTTACGCAATTGTTTGCGTGAATCAGAGCGACCGAAACCATCGCAACCAAGCACAACGTAACGACCTGGCACGTATTCACGAACTTGATCGGCAAACGCGCGTTTGTAATCGGTTGCAGCGATCACTGGACCTTGACGGCCAGCCAAGCATTGAGTCACGTACGGCACCGCTGCTTCGCCCATTGGGTTGAGCAAATTATGACGCTCAGCAGCCATGCCATCGCGGCGCAATTCGTTAAAGCTTGGGCAAGCCCAGATATCAGACTCAATACCGAAATCAGCTTTGAGCAATTCAGCCGCTTTAATCACTTCGCGGAAAATCGTACCCGAACCCATCAATTGCACTTTCAGTTTCGCGTCTTTTGGGCCTTCTTGGAACATGTACATGCCTTTCAGAATGCCGGCTTCTGCACCTGCTGGCATTGCCGGCTGGGTGTAGTTTTCGTTCATTACTGATAGGTAGTAATAGATGTTCTCTTGGTCTTGGAACATACGGCGCATACCGTCTTGGACGATCACAGCCAATTCATAGGCAAACGTTGGATCGTACGAAACGCAGCTTGGGATGAACTCAGCAAACAAGTGGCCGTGGCCATCTTGATGTTGCAAGCCTTCGCCGTTCAATGTCGTGCGACCCGCAGTACCGCCGATCAAGAAACCACGAGCGCGCAAGTCGCCAGCCGCCCAAGCCAAGTCACCAATACGTTGGAAACCAAACATTGAGTAGTAGATGTAGAACGGAATCATCGTTACGCCGTGGTTGGCGTACGATGTTGCAGCAGCGATCCAGTCCGACATCGCACCCGCTTCGTTGATGCCTTCTTGCAAGATTTGACCAGTTTTAGACTCTTTGTAGAACATCAATTGGTCAGCATCTTGTGGCTCGTACAATTGACCCACGTGCGACCAAATACCGAGCTGACGGAACAAGCCTTCCATACCAAAGGTGCGTGATTCATCCGGCACAATCGGTACGATGCGGTTGCCGATGGCTTTGTCTTTGGCGAGCGCTGTCAAGATACGAACGAATGCCATTGTCGTTGACATTTCGCGTTCGCCCGAGCTATCGAGCAAAGCTTTGAAAAGGTCAAGACCAGGTACAGTCAATGGCTCATCGACTGGATTACGGCTTGGCAAGTAGCCACCCAATGCTGCACGACGCTCGTGCATGTATTTCAACTCAGGCGAATCAGCTGCCGGTTTGTAGAACGTGCAGTTGGTTGCTTGCTCATCCGTCAATGGAATATTGAAACGGTCGCGTAGATGCAGTAAATCATCGTTGGCCAATTTCTTGGTGTTGTGTGCTACGTTTTGCGATTCGCCTGCAGTTCCTAGGCCAAAGCCTTTCACTGTTTTCACGAGTAGCAGTGTCGGTTGACCTTTGTGTGCAACGGCAGCTTTGTACCCTGCATAGACTTTGTACAAGTCATTGCCGCCACGCGTCAATTTCCAGATGTCGTCATCTGACATTGCTGAAACGAGATCGAGCAATTCTGGGTATGCGCCGAAGAAATGTTCACGAACGTACGCGCCATTTTTTGATTTGTAGGTTTGGTATTCGCCGTCAACCACTTCCATCATGCGTTTTTGTAGCAAGCCTTTTTTGTCTTGCGCCAAGATGGCATCCCAGCCTGTGCCCCACACGACTTTAATGACATTCCAGCCTGAACCGCGGAAGTCGCCTTCGAGTTCTTGGATGATTTTGCCGTTACCACGTACTGGGCCGTCAAGGCGCTGCAAGTTGCAGTTGATGACAAAAATGAGGTTGTCGAGATGTTCACGTCCAGCAAGAGAAATCGCGCCAAGTGATTCTGGCTCGTCCATTTCACCGTCACCGCAGAAGCACCAAACATGACGATCGCCTTTTTGCGTAAAGCCTCGGTCGTCGAGGTATTTCATAAAGCGAGCTTGGTAAATCGCCATCAAGGGGCCAAGACCCATTGATACGGTTGGGAATTGCCAGAAATCAGGCATCAGCCATGGGTGTGGGTAGGATGACAAACCACCACCGTCGACTTCTTGACGGAATTTATTCAATTGATCTTCAGAGATGCGACCCTCAAGGAAGGCACGAGCATACACGCCCGGCGCAGAGTGACCTTGAACGTACACCAAGTCACCACCGTGATTTTCATCAGCTGCATGCCAGAAGTGATTCCAACCCACATCGTACAACGTGGCAGCAGAGGCAAACGATGAAACGTGACCACCCAAATCGCCATCAAAACGATTGGCTTTCACCACCATTGCCGCTGCATTCCAGCGGGTGTACGACAAAATACGTTCTTCCAAATGTGCATTGCCAGGGTGTTTAGCTTGCAAGTGCGCAGGGATCGTATTGATGTAAGCGGTGGTGGCGGTGTACGGAATGTTCACGCCATCCTGACGAGCATGATCAACGAGTTGCTCAACTAAAAAGTGCGCACGTTCGGCACCTTCGGCTTCGATGACGCCAGCTAGGGCGTCGCGCCATTCTTTAGTTTCTTGTGGATCATGGTCATGTAATTGCTCTGCCATTTGTATCTACCTTGTGAGTGGTGGTGTTTTACGCATCCGATGCTTAGGTCGGATGTTGAGTTAATGAAAAGGCGGGGAGTAACCGCCTTTTGGCTTTAGCGCGGGGTGTTCCGCTTGTAATAATTGATTAAACCATTGGTTGATGCGTCGTGCGTATTGGTCAAGCCCGGTGTAGTGAGGTCGGCTTCAATCGCTTTGGCTAGTTGCTTGCCAAGCTCAACGCCCCACTGGTCGTAGGAGTTGACATTCCAAACTGTGCCTTGAACGAAGACTTTGTGCTCGTACAGCGCAATAAGCGCACCCAAACGACGTGGCGTCAGGCGTTGCATCAGAATCGTATTGGTTGGGCGATTGCCCTTGAAAATCTTGTGTGGAGCGAGTTTTTCTTGCGCCTCACCGACGATGCCGGCTTTATCGAGTTCAGCGCGAACTTCAGCTTCATTCTTGCCGCGCATAAAGGCTTCGGTCTGCGCAAACACATTAGCCATCAAGATGGTGCTGTGTGGCTCTGGAATATCTGGATGCTCGATGGTGGAGATAAAATCGATAGGCAGTAGCTGGGTACCTTGGTGCAGCATCTGGTAATACGCGTGCTGGCCGTTAATACCTGCATCACCCCATACGACAGGGCCTGTTGCATAATCAACGCGATTGCCGTCTAAATCGACCGACTTACCATTTGATTCCATATCCAGCTGCTGCAAGTATGCAGGGAAGCGGGATAAGCATTGGTTGTATGGAGAAATCAGGTGTGTGCTCGCTTCAAAGAAGTTCGCATACCAAATGCCAAGCATGCCCATAATGACCGGCAGGTTTTGCTCGAGTGGTTTGCCACGGAAGTGTTGATCCATGGTGTACGCGCCATGCAACAAATCTTGGTAATTGTGTTTACCCAAGTAAATGGCAATCGGTAGACCAATTGCTGACCAGAGGCTGTAACGACCGCCGACCCAATCCCAGAATTCAAACATATTGTTGATGTCGATACCAAACTCGGCCACGGCTTTGCTATTGGTCGATACAGCAACAAAATGCTTGGCGATGTGCTTTTCATCGATGGCTGTTGATAAGAACCATTTACGTGCAGTGCGGGCATTGGTAATCGTTTCTTGGGTCGTGAAGGTTTTTGAAGCAACGATAAACAGTGTTGTTTCTGGATCGAGGTTTTTCAGCGTTGAAACGATTTGATCGCCATCTACAGTTGAAACAAAGTGCATGGTCAGCCGAGCGTGACCGTACTCTTTCAGGCCTTGGCACACCATCAGTGGGCCTAGGTCTGAGCCACCAATACCAATATTTACTACATCGGTAATTGGTTTGCCTGTGTAGCCTTGCCATTCGCCTGAGCGAACTTTATCGGAGAAATTGCCGATTTGCTCTTTCACAGCGTTCACTTTTGGCATCACGTCTTCGCCATCGACCATGATGGGATTGCGATCGAGATTGCGTAAAGCGGTATGCAAAACAGCACGATTCTCGGTGGTGTTGATTTTTTCACCGGAAAACATCTTTTCAATGCGTTCAGACAGTCCTGACTGGCGCGCCAAATCCATTAGCAAGGCGACGGTCTTTTCATTAATACGATTCTTTGAGTAATCAAAGAACAAGCCGCCCGACTCAAGTGAAAATCGTTCAAAGCGATGCGGGTCATTCTCAAACATATCCCGCATTTGCAGTGGTGAAATTTCTTTGAAATGTTCGGCAAGCGCTTGCCAAGCAGGGGATGCGGTGAGGTTGGACATCTGAATCGTTCCTTTTTGATCGCAAACTGGTGTTGTCTTATTATTGCTACGTGGTTTTTTAGTGGTCATGTCCACGGACTCGTTTTTCTTTCATATTGCGTTTCATTTTCTCGAGCTGATCGATCAGCTCAGGGCCGCGTTTGAGTGCAACCCCTACGGCCAGTACGTCGATAATCACCAAATGCACGATGCGGGTAATCATCGGGGTGTATAGGTCTGGATCTTCCATCGTGTCGGCAAACAGACAAATATTGCAGCGCTTAGCCATCGGTGATTTGGAGTGCGTAATCCCAATGACGTCCGCGCCTGAATCACGCGCGATTTCGACTGACCGCAGCATGTCTAGCGTGCGGCCAGAGTTAGATACGGCAATCACCGCGTCGCCCGGTTTGAGCATCGATGCGCTCATGCCGTGCATATGCGGGTCGGTATAGGCGACAGTCGGAACGCCTAAACGGAAAAATTTATTTTGCGCATCAATTGCGACGGCACCGGATTGACCTTGTCCCCAAACCTCGATTTTTCCTGTGCTGGAAAGAATACGAATGGCTTTGTCGAGTACATCGGTATCGAGCTCATTGCGGCAGCGCAGTAGATGAGAAATATTGTTATCGAATAACTTTTTGGCTAAATCATGCGCTGAGTCATCTGCAGAGACCATCGAGTGCACATAGGGCACACCCGAGACCAAGCTACGCGTGAGGCGAAGTTTAAAGTCTTGCAGGCCAGAGCAATTGAGTGAACGGCAGAAGCGAATCACAGTCGGTTGCGAAACGTCAGATAGCTCTGCAATTTGTGCAATCGGTGCATTGGCCACGAGGTTTGGCTGAGCCAATACCAGATCGGCCACCTTGCGTTCAGATTTAGATAATGTATCAAGTACTGCTTTGATTCGTTCGAGCATGATTTGGCGCCCTCAATCAAACGCAATAACGCCAAGCAGAAAAGCTGCTTTGGCGTTGGAAGAAAAAATGGAAAAGGTTGAAATCACTTAGGCAGTCCAATAAACCTGTGCGGTGCTCTTAACTTGGTCGAGTACGCGGCGAATTGGGTAGAGATCGGTGATGGCTTTTTGTTCTTGCATTGCTGTATTGAGCAATTCTTTTTTACCGGTGCCGGTAATGTGCACCAGTACGTTTCTAGCTTGTGCAATCGTCGGTAAAGTGAGGGTGATTCGTTGATGAGGCGCAGCAGGAGGCGTTACCGCTGCGACTAAATTGGTCGAAGCGCATGCAGCCTCAAGCTCGATTGCATTTGGAAATAGTGAGGCGGTATGGCCGTCATCACCCATGCCAAGGATCAGTATGTCGATAGGCCATTTGATTACATTAAGCTGTAATTCAATACCTGCTAAGCCTTCGTGTGGTGTTGCAGATTCGTTGACCATAGAAATAAAGTTGGCCGCAGCTGCGTTTTCTTGCAGTAAGTTCTCGCGAGTCAAGCGCTCGTTGCTGTCTGCATGGTCATTGGGAACCCAACGTTCATCGACTAAGGTGATGTTTACTTTTGCCCAGTCGATAGGACTAGTACGCAAAGCCTTAAACATCCCTGCTGGTGTGCGACCACCGGAAACGGCCAGGCTGGCGGTACCGCGCTCTGCGATTGCTTGTTTTAATTGCTCAGCAATAGAGTGGGCGAGGTTAAGGTCGAGCTCGTCTTTGTTTGCGAACTCATGCCATTGCAGGGACATTCAGGATTCTCCAGAGATTCAATACAATATTTGCTGTGCAATTCGGAGTTTCCCGAATTTTGCCACGGCTTGGCGTAATTCGGGAAACTGATTAAAGGCTTACGCCTCTTCGTGCCAACACATTCCGTCGCGAGACAATAGTGCAGAAGAGGCCGCAGGGCCCCAAGTGCCAGCAGAGTAGGTTTTAGGGCCTTCGTTGCTGTTTTCCCAGCTATCGATAATTGGCTCAACCCAACGCCAAGCCGCACGTTGTTCGTCGCGACGTACGAACAGCGATAGATCACCTTTGATGACATCCATTAATAGGCGCTCATAAGCTTCTGGGCTGCGGGTACTAAAAGCTTCTTTGAAATCCAAATCCAAATACACTTCACGCAAGCGTTCACGACCTGGTTCTTTCGCAAGCATGTAGAGGCGAACTGACTCAGCAGGTTGTAATTGAATCACTAGACGGTTCGGTTGCGTATTTTTGCCGAAAATTGAAGTCGGTGCTTCACGGAAATTAATCACGATTTCAGCAAGGCGTTCTTGTAGGCGTTTGCCGGTACGCAAGAAGAATGGCACACCCGCCCAACGCCAAGTTTCGATTTCAGCTTTTAGAGCCACAAATGTTTCTGCTTTTGAGCCAGCCGGAACACCTGGTTCATCTTGGTAACCAGGAACTGCTTTGCCACCGACTGCACCGGCACGATATTGACCGCGCACGACTTTACTATGCACTGTTTCTGGCGTGAGCGGTTTCAGTGCGCGCAATACTTTGAGTTTTTCATCACGTACTGCATCAGCGTCGATTGAGGCTGGCGGTTCCATTGCCACGATAGTGAGCAATTGCAAGAGATGGTTTTGTACCATATCGCGCAAAGCGCCTGTTTTGTCGTAAAAGTCTGCGCGAGTTTCAACGCCGACTTGTTCAGTCACGGTGATTTGTACGTCACGAATCCATTCACGGCGCCAGAGAGGCTCAAGCAAGGTATTGGCAAAGCGCAGGGCAATTAAATTGAGCACAGGCTCTTTGCCGAGATAGTGATCAATCCGATAAATTTGCTGTTCGGTGAAGTATTCGCCCACTTCATCATTAATTTTATTTGATGAGTCAAGGTCGTGGCCGAGGGGTTTTTCGAGAACAACGCGGGCGTTGCCTTTGTTTAGGCCGACTTCAGCTAGGTTTTTTGCAATCGGAGCAAAAAAATCAGGCGCAGTCGAGAGATAAAATACGCGATTGCGAGTAGGGAATTTATTGAGTGCTTCTGCTAAAACAACAAAATCACTCAAGGTATTTGCATCAACTTTGAAATATTCAATGCGTGAGGCGAACACAGCCCAGTCGGCTTCGTTATAATGCTTGCCTAAGAATTCGCGTGCTTTGCTTTGTGCTTTCGCGACGTAGCTTGTTGTGTCTGAAGGGCTGCGGCCTAAGCAGATGATGCGACCATCCTCTGGAAGGTTGCCATCTTGGTGTTGGTGGTAAAGTGCTGGTAATAGCTTGCGCAGGGCCAAGTCACCAGTGCCGCCAAAAAATACCATGTCGAAAGCGTCGATCGGAGTCATTGCCGAAAATCCTTCCCAGTTGAGGTTTGATGTGCACCTAAATTGTGCGTGCAGACAAGTAAGCTTTGTAATCTTACTACATGCATAAATGGCGGTGCAAACGAATTTGTTATTTGTTAATTCTACCATGTGTTTTTTGTTCGTAAAGAGCAGCAAGTCCATGGTCCTAAACGCCAATGTTGCATTGCAGCGCAAAGTGACAATGTACTTTTTGGGTTGCTCTACGGCGTTGATTGTAGTAAAACTACGCTTAATTTCCGTGCATTTTTGCTGGGGTATCGCCCCCAGATTATTTGGAGTTTCGTATGACATTGCATCCACGTCTGGCTGAAGTAACACAACGTGTTATTGAGCGCAGTAAAGATTCACGCGGTCGTTATTTGGCGCGTTTGGAAGAAGCAGCAAAAAAAGAGCCTGTTCGTAAAGGTTTGGCCTGTACCAATCAGGCGCATGCTTGGGCAGCAATGCCGACGACCGATAAAATCATGTTGCGCGAAATGAAATCAGCCAATATCGCGATTGTGTCGTCATACAATGAAATGCTATCGGCACACCAACCTTTTGAGACGTTCCCAGCCATTATTAAAAGAGCCGCCCATGAAGTCGGTGCCACTGCGCAGTTCGCTGGCGGTGTGCCTGCAATGTGCGATGGTGTGACCCAAGGTCAGGCTGGCATGGAATTGTCTTTGTTTAGCCGTGATGTGATTGCGATGTCAACTGCGGTGGCTTTATCGCACAATATGTTCGATGCAACGCTGTGTTTAGGTGTTTGTGACAAGATCGTTCCTGGTCTTTTGATTGGCGCTTTGCAATTTGGCCACTTGCCAACAATTTTTGTACCTGCTGGTCCGATGACCACCGGCATTTCTAATAAAGAAAAAAATGTAACGCGCCAATTGTTTGCCGAGGGCAAAGTAGGTCGCGATGCCTTGTTGGCATCAGAAGAGGGCTCTTATCACGGTCCAGGTACTTGTACTTTCTTTGGTACTGCCAATTCAAATCAAATGCTGATGGAAATCATGGGTCTGCATTTGCCAGGCGCCGCATTTGTTAATCCAGGTACGCCATTGCGTGATGCACTGACAGTGGCTGCGACCAAGCGCGCAGCTCAAATCACCTCTTTGGGTAATGAATTTATTCCAGTAGGTAAAGTGATCGATGAAAAAGCGATTATCAACGGCATCATCGGTTTGCTCGCTACTGGCGGTTCAACTAATCACACGATTCACTTGATCGCAATTGCACGCGCCGCTGGCGTAATTATTGATTGGTCAGACTTTAGTGATTTGTCTGCAGTGATTCCATTGTTGGCCAAAGTCTATCCAAACGGCGCTGCGGATGTGAATCACTTCCATGCAGCGGGCGGCATGGGCTACGTGATTCGTGAATTGCTGGATGCGGGTCTATTGCATAACGATGTATGGACTGCTGCAGGGTTTGGTTTACGTCATTATGCGCAAGAACCATTCTTGGATAATGGTGCTGTGGTTTGGCGTGATGCGCCAACGGTTGCGGGTGACACAACAGTATTGAGTACCGTTGCAAAACCATTCCAAGCTGATGGTGGCACCAAATTGCTGCAAGGTAATTTGGGTCGTGCGGTGATTAAAACTTCGGCCGTCGCGCCTGAGTTCCGTGTCGTGAATGCCCCAGCGATTGTGTTTGATGATCAAGAAGATGTGATTGCAGCGTTTAAACGCGGCGAACTTGAGCGAGACTTTATCGCCGTGGTGCGTTTCCAAGGCCCGCGTGCTAACGGCATGCCAGAGTTACATAAACTCACGCCGCCATTGGGCGTATTGCAAGATCGCGGCTTCAAAGTTGCGCTGGTTACCGATGGCCGTATGTCGGGCGCGTCGGGTAAAGTGCCTGCAGCAATTCATATTACGCCTGAAGTTGTATCGGGCGGTGCCTTGGGTAAAGTTCGCACTGGCGATATGATTTTGCTGAACGCAGAGACAGGTGAGCTGGTCGCGCAAGTAGATGAAGCAGTTTGGGCTGCTCGTGAAGTGGTGACGGCTGATATGTCTAAAAATGGTTTTGGCATGGGGCGCGAATTGTTTACTACATTCCGTCAAAATGCGACCGGCGCCGAAGAAGGCGCTGTGAGTATGGGTTTGGCACATTGATTTAAGGGTATGGCCACCTAGCTATTTAATAACAATGGCTAGGTGGCTATACCTAATTTTTTTTACTGGGTCATTTATTTGAGTGGCTTATTTTTATAACGAAAATGGAAGAGTTGAACATGCAAATTCGCGACATTATGCGCTCTTGCTCGGTGATGCCAGTTTTGGTCATTGAAAAAGTGGAACACGCTGTGCCTTTGGCGCAAGCTTTGGTAGAAGGTGGTATCCGAGTATTGGAAGTGACTTTGCGCACTGAAGCTGCCTTAGCTGCAGTTAAAGCCATTGCTGATAATGTGCCAGGCGCGATCGTTGGTGTCGGTACCGTGGTTCGTCCAGAGCAATTCCAACAAGCGAAAGATGCTGGTGCGGTATTTGCAGTTACTCCTGGCTTGACCCCAAAACTCGCTGCAGCTGCGCGTGAATGTGGTATTCAATTGCTGCCAGGCGTGATGACGCCATCAGAAGCGATTGCGGCATTGGAAGAAGGCTTTGATGCAATGAAGTTGTTCCCTGCAGAGCAAGCTGGTAGCTTGGCCATGCTGAAAGCGCTTGGCGGCCCATTGCCACAAATTTTATTCTGCCCAACGGGTGGCGTGAGCTTGGAGTCGGCGCCAAAATTGTTGGCATTGCCAAACGTGGGCTGTGTTGGTGGCTCTTGGTTAGCGCCAAAAGAGATGGTTGCCGCTGGCGATTGGGCTGGTATCACCGCTTTAGCACGTGAAGCTGCTGCATTGCGTCCATAACATTGTCAGGTCGCCGTGGGTCATTGACCGCCGGCGATGTTGGGCTTGCTGTCTATGGTGAGCCCGTATAGATTGTTACGGCAATTGTAATTAATACCTGTTTGTCTTGCTCTTGATAGAATTTTTGCGCGGTGTTTGTCGTGGCGCAAAGGCAAGAGTGCGCTACATAGTGCATGCTTAACCGTCCCGATTTATTCGATTTTCCCATTCTCTGGAGATGATTCATGACTATTAAAGTTGGTATCAATGGTTTTGGCCGTATTGGCCGCATGGTATTCCGCGCTGCTGTTTATAACTTTGCTGATGATGTTGAAATCGTTGGTATCAATGATTTGCTTGAGCCTGAATACCTCGCGTACATGCTAAAACATGATTCAGTACACGGTAAATTCAAAGGTGAAGTTGCGGTTGTTGACGGCCATTTGGTTGTGAATGGCAAAACGATCCGCCTTAGTGCCGTTAAAAACCCTGCAGAATTAAAGTGGGATGAAGTGGGTGCTGATGTCATCGTTGAAGCAACTGGCTTGTTCTTGACGAAAGAAACGTGCGAAGCGCATTTGGCTGCTGGTGCGAAGAAAGTCATCATGTCTGCGCCGTCAAAAGACGACACGCCAATGTTTGTTTATGGCGTAAACAATGACACGTACGCGGGTCAAGCGATTATTTCTAATGCATCATGCACAACGAATTGCTTGGCGCCATTGGCTAAAGTGATCAATGATAACTTCGGTATCAAGCGTGGCTTGATGACGACTGTTCATGCTGCAACCGCAACGCAAAAAACGGTAGATGGTCCATCAAACAAAGATTGGCGCGGTGGTCGTGGTATTTTGGAAAACATCATTCCTTCATCAACGGGCGCAGCAAAAGCCGTTGGCGTGGTGATTCCAGAAATCAAAGGCAAACTCACTGGTATGGCATTCCGTGTGCCAACTTCTGATGTTTCCGTGGTTGACTTGACGGTTGAGCTAGAAAAAGAAGCAACTTATGAGCAAATCTGCGCGACATTGAAAGCGGCGTCTGAAGGCGCAATGAAGGGCGTTTTGGGCTACACCACCGAGAAAGTCGTTTCAACGGACTTCCGTGGCGAGTCTTGCACATCAGTGTTTGATGCAGGTGCCGGTATTGCTTTGGATGGGACTTTCGTTAAGTTGGTATCTTGGTACGATAACGAATGGGGCTATTCAAGCAAAGTACTGGAAATGGTTCGAGTAATGGCTGCTAAATAAAATTTAGTTGCGCAGTTTTTAATGGGAAGCCAGTCGAAATTTTCGACTGGCTTTTTTGTTGCTGATGTTACAACCGAACTAGATATGACGAGCAGGGTTTTAAGTTGCAAATGGGTGTAGTTTTACATTCTGATGAAGCGTCATTTTGCACAGAGCGCATCCTACTGAGTCTGGATAATGCGTCACATGCCCTAGGGTTCTTGGGTTTTCTCTGTTCAATCTGGAGTATTTAAATATGTTCAAACGTATCTTAATGGTTAGTTTACTTGCAACTGCTTTTGCCGCCCCTGCTATGGCAGAAGTGGCAATCAGCGGTTCTGCAGAAATGGATTTTTTCTACCGTACAAATCAAGCCTCTAACGGTGATGGCGCGTTTGGTCAAGAAATCGCGATCATTGTGAATATCGATGGTAAAGACAAACTCGATAGCGGTGATACGTTGAAATGGCGCTTGGCGCAGAAAGTCGCAACACCAAGTCGTTATGATTCTTTTGGTCAACGCGAAGCATGGATCGGTTATGAAGGCGGCTGGGGTGAGGCTCGTTTCGGTAACCAATTCTCGAATCAATATTTGACACTAGATTGGCCGTACGGTGCTCAGGGACAAGGTAACGTATGGGCTGACTTTGGTGCACATAACGTTCAATACGCAAATGCGGTTAGCTACTTCTCGCCAAACTTTGGTGGGTTCTCTTTCCAAGCTCAATATGATTTAGGGTCTGGTAATTCAGATGCTAATGCCTATGAAATCACAGCAAATTACGCCGTAGGTGGCTTGCGCTTGGATGCAGGCTACTCTGAGTCAAAAAATAGCGCAACCATGTCTTCTGAGGCATATGTATTTGGTGGTAGCGCATGGGGTACCTCAGGTGACTTCTCCGGCGGCACTAGCAATGTTGGCGATAATAAAGCACGTGCATATAACATTGGCGCAATCTACAGCTTCGATAATGGCTTTAATGTTGCGGCAAGTATGAAACGCAATGAATGGACTGGCGATGTTGATAATGCTATTCATGCAGGTACTGGTAAAACAACAGTAGACCAATACTTGGTTCGTGCTGGCTATACAACAGGTAAGCATAACTTCAATTTGGGTTACCAACGTGTTGCTGATAGTGAAACAGATGGCGTAACTGCAAATGATGGCATGGACGTGATCAACGCTCAATACAACTATGCATTGTCTAAAAATACCAGTGCATTTGTCCAGGCCCGTCACCATATGATGGACAATGCGAATAAGACTAGCGTGATGCACGGTGCATGGCAGTTGGACGGCGCGGCGAATGGTGGTAAAGATACTGCAACGCGCATCTTGGTGGGTACTTGGACGGGGTTCTAATCCTTTAGCTTTTTGTAAACAAAGGCTTTGTACTCAAACGGCACAGTGATGTGCCGTTTTTTGTTGCGCGTGAGATACAGTTTGTTGTGCGCAAGTGTCTTGCCTTTGCTTGAGTTACTAAAAGTGCGTATTCTCGAGTTTGTAAAGCAGTGGCGGCAATTGTTCAGGTTGTGGCCTGCTGTTACGGTGGTTTTAACTTAACTCTCGTATCTTTGGAGAATAATAAATGTTCAAGCGCGTTCTATTGGCTGCAGCTGTAGCTGCTGCTGTATCTGCTCCAGCTTTTGCTGAAGTTTCAATCAACGGTTCAGTTGAGATGGACTTGTTTTACCGTACAAACAACACCACTGATGGTGGCGGTAAAATGTTGCAAGAAATTGCAATCGTTGTAAACGTTGATGGTAAAGACAAACTAGACAACGGCAGCACTTTGTCTTGGCGTCTTGCTCAAAAAGTTGCAACTCCTGATCGTTTTGATGCGTTCGGTATCCGTGAAGCTTGGGTTGCTTACGGTGGCGACTGGGGTACTTTGAAGTTCGGTAACCAATGGTCTAACACTTACCTGATCCAAGACTGGCCATATGGCTCTAAAGGCTTCTCAGGCACTATGGGTGAAGTTCCTAATACTGGTTTCGGCCAAGGTATTAGCTACGCTTCTCCATCATTCGGTGGCTTCAACTTGACAGCTGCTTATGACTTCGGTGGCGGTAACAGCGATTCAGCTACTGCATACGAAGTAACATTGCAAGGCGCTATTGGTCCAGTTAATTTGGATATGGGCTACTTCGCAGTTGAAGATGGTATGCCACAAACAGCTGGCCGTGATTGGGCTGGTGGTCCAACTGCAGGCAAGCCAAATGGCGTTACTACAGATAAAGGTGCGAGCTACTCAAACTGGGTAGTTGGTGCTCGTGGTTCTATTGCTGATGTAGCGATCCGTGCTGCTGTACGTAATGTAACTACTGAAACAAACAAAGGTGTTGAAGCTGACCAAATGGGTTACTTGCTAAGCGGTACTTACGGCTTTGGCAAAAACGCTTTGAGCCTTGGTTACATGTTGCAAACTGCTAAGAAAGACGGCCAAGTACAAAACGACAACGACTTCGAAACTATTGGCTTCCAATGGGATTACTCTTTGTCTAAAAACACTGGCGCATTCTTGCAAATCCGTCACAACATGGTTGGCAACGACTGGGACAAAAATGCAGCTATCTGGCAAAATGCTGATGGTAAAGCGGGTAACCAAGACAATGCTACTCGTATCTTAGTAGGTACTTGGACTGGTTTCTAATCTAGTGATTTAATAATCATTAGTTAGATGAAAAAGGCAGCTTTGGCTGCCTTTTTTGCGTGAGTTTGAAAATTTTTAAATATGATTTGTGGTAAAAAAAGCGCATTTTTAAAAGACAATTTGGGTTTTGTCATCTCTTTGAAATGTCTAAGTGTTAATATTGCCACATGTAAAATAATAGTCTGTTAATTTTACTGAACAGATTATTTATTTCGCTACAAACTATATTTTAATTTTTTTAAGAGTTTAAATTCATGTACAAAATTCTAGCTTTGTCAGTTGCTGCAGCAATGACATCATCATTTGTTAACGCTGAAGTCACTATCAGCGGTAGCGTTCGCACTGCATTTGAATACATTAGTCCAGACCAAGTTGGCGTGAAAGCTGGTGCGACTGGCGTAAAATCTGGGACTAACCAGTTCAATATTGCAGACCAAGGTTCTCGTATCCGTGTGGCAGGCAAAGACAAACTAGATTTTGGTGGCGAGTTGGTTTGGGTGTTAGAAAATCGTTTTTATGTTGGTGATCCTTACGCTAAAGCAAGCAGCGCTGTTTGGGGCTCACGCGACACTTATGTTGGCTACAAAGGTGACTTCGGTTTTGCTCGCTTTGGTAAAATGGATAATGCATATAAGAATATTTATAAGAATATGTCACCGACTCTTGATGGTAATATAAACGACTCGTCAAGCTATATGGGCTCTTCACAAATGCTCCGTCGTTTGGGTAATCGTGATGCATCAGTGATTTACTATGAAACCCCTAATTTTAGTGGTTTTAATGCGCATGGTTCTTATACTATTGGCGAAAAAACAGATAAGTTTGATGCTTCAACCTACCAGATTGGTGGCTCTTGGAGTGACAAAATGTTTAACATTGGTGCCGTATATTCGATGTCAATGGACCAATCATCTGATTATAAGTCATCAAAAATCACGCTTAAAGGTACAAGCGATGGTTCAAGTGTAAGTGGCTTTATGGTTGGCGCTAATGCCAAATATATGGACTTTGGTCTAGGTCTTACATATGAAAATGTAACACGTGATGATGGAAAAAAAGCACGTGATCAAGATTCATATGCAATTGCTGCATCATATAAGTTCGATAAATTCAATTTCCTAGCAACTTACGTTACAGTTAATGATGTGGATACGTTAGCTGATTCTGGTGGCGAGCAAATTTCTTTTGGCGCAACCTACAATTTGTCTAAGAAATCACGTATTTATGCGACTTACACAATGCTGGATAATGACAAAAACGCAAGCTTTGTTACAGAGTCGGGCTTTAGTGTAAATAATGGTCAAAGTGCAGATATATTGTCAGTCGGTGTGCGTACTGATTTCTAATTTGTTCCGTAACGAATTAACCGCTTGAACTTAATACGCCCAATCAATGGATTGGGCGTTTTTTTATTAAAGATAATTATTTAAACAACACCGACTAAATTCAATTGTTTCAGTCGCGGTTAAACCGATTCGTTCTGAATTGCTAATTCGCCAAGTGTCTGCAGCCTTTCCGTGAATATAAACACCGCAACAGCATGCTTCAATAAGACTCAATCCTTGCGCCCATAAAGCAAGAATAATACCGCCTAATACATCGCCTTGTCCTGCACTGCTAAGCGCAGAATTGCCAGTATTATTCTGAAAAAGCTTAGAGTTATTACCTAGAACTAAAGTGTCGTGTCCTTTAAGAATGACTCCGCATTGAAATATACTTTGTAGCTTCATTATTGCTACTGGTCTATTTTTTTGAATATCTGAAGTATCGCATTGCAGTAGCCTTGCTGCTTCCATAGGGTGTGGAGTAATGATAGTTTCGGCTTGGCGATGTTTGAGTAATAATTGGAGTTTGAGACTTTTGCTTATTAGATTCAAACCATCTGCGTCAATAATTAAAGGTTTGTTTGTGCGTAAGCACATTTCAAGCAGGGTGTTTGCTTTTTTAGATTGCCCCAGGCCAGGCCCGAGTAGGATATGAGTTAGCGAGGTATTCTTAATGAGTCGCTTCGATTTGTAAACCATGAGTTCGGGCTGTTCTGGGTCGACTTGAAAATTGTCGTTGAGTAACCCAATGCTGACTTTTCCTGTGCCATGTTTTAGTGCTGCACGTCCAGCGAGCAGGGCAGCACCAATCATGCTATTAGCGCCACCAATGACCGCAACATTTCCATATAGGCCTTTATGACTATCTACTTGGCGTATAAGTGATCGCAGCGCAATAGCTGGATCAGGAACTGGGTAGGTTTTAATCATTCTAGTGTTAAGCGTTTTCGTTCAATTTGATTAATATAGCGTTGCAATAAAGTTTGTCCAGTGCCCGAAAGATTTAAAAAGCGGCACCCACTTCGTAAGGTGCGAATGCCATTTCTAAGGATTTGTTCGTTGCTAGTGCACACTTCAATATCTGCTGTAATTACACCCATTTGTGGGAGTTCGATGCGGCAGTTTTTTAAAGTATTGCCAACTTCTAGCGAAATATCTGGAAAGTAGCCGAGTAAACCAACACCGCCTAGACTAATATCTGCAATTGATATTTCAGCTTGCTCATTACCTATTGGAATTAGGCAAGATAACGGGGTCGATAAAGGTACAGAAAGCCGGTAGTAGTCTCGACGCTGTAATCGTAAAATCTGTGAAGGGATGGCGCTTTGGAACGCTGGTTGATTATTAAACTCTACTTGTTGAAGGTTTGTTAATTCAAATTGATAATGAACACTATTAAGGTGAGAGACGCAGCAGATTTTATTTGATGTGACTATTTGCTGATTAAGTTCTGAATCAGGGCCGTAATCGAAAATTAAATTTTCCAAGTTAACATCTAATATAGCACTCAAAACAAATAACTGGCGATGTTTATCCGAATATAAACATACTAATTCAGGTTTTCTAGCCAATGATTTGAGCGTGAAATCAATCTGGTTCGGATCGCTGACTAGATAAGGAGTAGGATCTTTTAACTGGATTGGGGTGAGCAATTGTTTTTCGGCCATAAAAATTTCCTGCACATCTAATCTGCTGCAATACAATCGGTTTGCATATTACGTGCAATTAATTGTTTGAGCTGTTCGTAATTGGCACGATCTACTTTTTTAGTGGTTTGATGTCGGGCCGTGCTTGGTAGTACTTGTAAGTGTACTTGAGTGCTATCAAACCAAAAAGCAATTGCAGGTGAATCAGTTTGGCGATACTGGGTTTTTCTTTCTTTACAATTGTAATCAATCTGCTGGTTGAGTAAGAAAATCTCAATAGCTTTTGGGTCATCAGAAAAAATAAGTAGATTAATGTCAGAGTGTTTGCTTGCGCTGCCTTTGAGGACAGAGCCAACTAGAAAAGGCTGAAATTGTTTAAAAAAATCGAGTAGTGCTAATGATTTTTGGCGTAAATTGAGCAGATCCAAGTCATAGTTTGGACTAAATAATTGGCGATAATCGGCGATTGCTGCTTCAATCTCTGCTGCACTGGGTGGCGCTTCTTTTTTTGAAAAACCTAATTCTAATATCGCTTGCTGGCTGGCAAGTTTAGGGTCGCTTTGTTGATGGTTGCAGATTAGTTGTGCAGCACGTTGCGCGATTCGTGCTGCATTTGTTTGCGTCGCCATTAATGTTCTTCTCATCTTTGCTTAATATAAATTAGCCAGTCAATTGTAGATCTTAATCTAGCACTTGCACTGAATGATGCGGAACTAAAAAATACATGGTGGGTATGTGCTCGGAGCTTATTTCTAATTAAACTTTCGAGAATATACCTTGCACTAAAATAGTTGCTCCTTAATTTCCTCTATAGGTGCAGCATCGGAGTCCCCGCCGCCACTTAAACCTAGTTGTGGATTGGTAGACTGGAATTCTTGATAAAAATATTCCGTAATTGGCCCGCGCTCAGTTTCGGTTGTTTTCGCGATAACACCTTCAGGAACTTCCCAAGGTGATTCTGGCATATTATTGAGTGCCTTGTTCATAAAGTTGACCCAAATCGGAAGTGCTGCAGCGCCACCAGTTTCCCTTGCACCTAAACTTTTTGGCTGATCGAATCCAATCCAAGTAACAGCAACCAAATTGGGATGGAAGCCTGCAAACCAAGCATCAAATGCATCGTTAGTTGTGCCTGTTTTACCTGCTAAATCATTTCTTCCTAATGCTTTTGCTTTTGTCGCAGTACCCATACGAATAACATCGCCCATCATGGATGTCATAATAAAAGCATTTCTTGCATCAAGCGTTCTAGGCGCATTTTTGCCTGCAATTTCTGGCTGTGTTTTTGCAACTACCTTGCCGCGAGAATCTTCGATACGATCTACGTAATACGAACGTACACGATAACCCGTGTTTGCAAATACTGAATAGCCCTCAGCCATTTGTAATGGCGTTACACTCCCCGCACCGAGCGCCATGGTTAGGTAGGCAGGGTGTTGTTTTGTATCAAAACCAAATCGAGTGATGTGTTTTTGTGCGTAATCAGCGCCAATGGCTTGGAGAATTCGAACAGAAACTAAGTTTTTTGAAAAAGTAAGTGCTCGTCGCACAGACGTCATTCCAGAAAAACTGCCGTCGTAATTTTTTGGCTCCCAGCGCTGCCCATTCATCTCAATGACTAGTGGCGCATCATTAATCATAGTAGCGGGTGTGATGCCGCGCTCTAGGCCTGCAGAGTATACGAATGGTTTAAATGTAGAGCCGGGTTGACGCCACGCTTGGGTGACATGGTTAAAGTTACTATTGTTGAAGTCAAAGCCCCCAACAAGGGCACGAATTGCGCCGTTATTTGGATCCATGGCGACTATTGCGCCCTCTACCTTAGGGACTTGGGAGATAACCCATCCTTTTTCAGTGGCAATCACGCGAATAATTGCTCCTGGCCTGATTCGAATTGCCGGTGGATTTTTTTCAGATAATGAGCCTCTTGCAAAACGTAGACCGTCACCTTGAATATTGATCTTTTCTCCCCCGTGCAAATAAGCAGTGACAAGGTTGGTATTGCTACTTAATACAATCGCAGGCCTAAGATCATCTGCTTCTTTTATATTGCTGAGTGCTTCATCGAGCGGTTCTTCTTGTTGCGCATTGAGTAAGGCTGCATCAATAAAGCCTTCTGGTCCATTGTAACCATGGCGGCTGTCGTAATTAAGGATGCCAGATCTTAGTGCGGTATAGGCATCTTGCTGAGCCTGACTGTTAATTGTGGTATAGACCTTGAAGCCTTGAGTATATGTGGCGTCTTGATACTTCTTAACCATCATTTGCCGAACCATTTCTGCTACGTATTCGGCATGAATAGGGTACTGTTGATTACTACGTTTGTAGGTTAGATTTGCTTCTAAAGCCGCCTTATATTCTGCTTCGTTAATAAAACTTAATTCAGTCATCCTGCGCAAAACATACTTTTGCCTCAATGTGGCCCGTTTAGGATTCACAATAGGGTTGTAGGCTGAAGGTGCTTTGGGAAGGCCAGCCAGCATTGCATACTCAGCAATACTTAGATCTTTAAGTTCTTTTCCGAAGTAAATTTGGGCTGCGGAAGAGAAACCGTACGCGCGTTGGCCCAGATAAATTTGGTTCAGATACAGTTCTAGAATTTGATCTTTCGATAAATTGTGTTCAATTTTAAACGACAAAAGGGCTTCGTTAAATTTTCGACTGTAGGTTTTTTCATTTGAAAGATAGAAATTTTTGGCCACTTGCATCGTGATTGTACTTGCTCCTGATTGTGAGCGACCAGAAATTAAATTGCCGCCAATCGCACGAAGTACGCCAATATAGTCAATGCCACCATGCTGGTAAAAACGCTCATCTTCAGCCGCAAGCAGGGCTTTAATCATGAGTGGAGGGACTTGGTTAATTGGCGTGAACGCGCGCTTTTCCTCGCCAAACTCGCCAATTAGTACGTTATCTTCGCTGAAAATACGTAGCGGTATTTTGGGTTTGTAGTCAGTCAGCGCGTTTAATGATGGTAGTTTGGGGTAGGTCACTATAATCGCGAGCGCGGCGATGCTTACAGCCATAAAAGCCAAGCCGAGTATTGCAATGAGTACCGTAAAAAATAGTTTTTTTGCCATGTCAGCAGGGTCGATTGTTTGATGTTATTGTAATTTACGGGTTTTATTTAGATGTTGCAAAAAAAGAGATTGAGATCTAGCTTACTTTACAGGAGTAAGTGTCGGCTGATAGGATTTTTTACCAACTAGAATAGGGAATATTGCGTTGAACCTCGATTTTCTAAAACCGAAAGCCCCACCACTAATCGGTGTGGACATCAGCTCGTCGGCCGTGAAAATGGTGGAGCTGAGCCAAGCAGGGCGCAATTTTAGCCTTGAACGATACGTAATTGAGCCACTCCCTAAAGATGCGGTCACCGATAATAATATCGTAAATTCCGAAGCCGTAGCTCTTGCCATACGAAATGCGTGGCGACGCATGGGGACGAAGGTAAAAAATGTTGCAGCTGCTCTGCCAGCATCCGCTGTGATTACCAAAAAAATTCTTGTGCCAGCTGGAATGAGCGAGCGAGAGCTGGAAAGTCAAGTTGAAACTGAGGCAAATCAATACATTCCTTTTTCCTTAGATGAAGTCAATTTAGATTTTCAAGTTTTAGGATTTGCAATTAACAATCCTGAAGAAGAAGATGTGCTTATTGCTGCTGCAAAAAAAGATAAAGTTGACGAGCGAGTTGCTGCAATTGAAGAGGCAGGCCTGAAAGCTGTCGTATTGGATGTTGAGTCTTATGCAACTCAAGCGGCTTTTGAACTAATGCGTCCACAACTTCCTAACGGGGGTGAAAATCAAATTGTTGCGGTGGTAGACATTGGTTCAACAGCAATGCATATGAATATTTTTAAAGATGGACAGTCAATTTACAGCCGAGATCAAGGTTATGCTGGGAATCAATTGACCCAAGAAATACAAAGAAAATTTAATATGTCAGCCGAAGAGGCTGAACAAGCAAAACGCCAAGGCGGCTTGCCTGACAATTACGAACCAGATGTTTTGCAGCCATTTATGGACACAATGGCTCTGGAAATATCTCGTTCCTTGCAATTTTTCTATACATCAAGTAATTACAATTCAGTGGATCACATTTTGCTCGCTGGCGGTTGCAGTGTCATTCATGGTTTGGATGAGGCAGTGTCGAGTCGTACTCAAGTAGCGAGTACGATGAGAGCAAATCCTTTTTTTAGCATGTCCACTGGGAAAGTTAAAGGTAAGCAAATTCAATTAGATGCACCTTCACTGTTAATTGCATGTGGATTGGCTATGCGGAGGTTTGACCCAGTATGATTAGAATTAACTTACTTCCGCATCGTGAGCAAAAAAGAATTGCAAGGCAACGTCGCTATGTCTCGATGTTGATCGTATCTTTTCTTGCCGCCGCCGGTGTCGTTTTGGCTGGGTACATGGTACTTTCAGCAAAAATTGATACTCAGGCTGACAGAAATCAGTTTTTAACTGAGGAAAATGCCAAGTTAGATCGTGAGATCGCCGAAATTGACAAGCTAAAGGCTGAAAAACAAGCGTTACTTGATCGTAAAAAAATTGTTGAGCGTTTACAGTCAAATCGAACAGAAACGGTTCATTTACTTGATCAATTAACTCGGCAGGTCCCTGAGGGCGTTTATTTGAAAGATGTTAAACAAACTAACGATCAGTTAGTACTGATTGGCTATGCTCAATCTAACGCTCGTGTGTCTACCTTAATGCGAAATTTGAATGATTCTCCTACATTTGAGCAACCGCTGTTGATTGAAGCTAAATCAGCAACAGTAGGGAATCAGCGTCTATCTGAGTTCACTTTAAATGTGAAATTGACTCGTGTAGATGAGGCAACAGAAGCAACTGCAAGCGCAGTTAAACGGGGTCAATCATGACAATGGATGACTTAAGGAACTTAGACCCAAAAGATGCTGGGAATTGGCCTGCACAGGTTCAGATTTCATCTTTTGTTTTGGTTTTGGTTTTAGTGATTGCAGGTGGATACTTCTATTTGTGGAGTTCACAAATGGAAGAGTTGACAGCTGCAAAAGCAACTGAAGAACAGTTAAAAATTGACTATCTTGATAAAAAGAAACGGGCCATTAATTTGGCAGAGTACAAACAGCAGTTGTTAGAAATCCAGCAGTCATTTGGTGCCTTGCTAAAACAATTACCTAATCGCTCTGAGATGGAGACGCTGCTGACCGAGATTAATCAGGCCGGTGTTGGTCGTGGTTTATTGTTTGAGTTATTTAAGCCTGGTGTTGAGGTTAAGACTGCGGAGTTTGTTGAGGGCCCTATTGCCATCAAAGTCACCGGCTCTTACCATGACTTAGCTGCCTTTGTAAGTGACATTGCTCAGTTGTCTCGGATTGTTATATTGACTGATGTAAAGCTAATAGGCGCTAAGGATCAGCTATTAACAATGGAAGCAACCATCAAAACATATCGTGCATTAGATGAAGCAGAGATACAGGCAATTCAGCAAGCTGAAGCTGAAGCTCGTAAGAAGAAAAAATAAAGGTCTATCGGAGAATAAATTGTGAAAAGATGGCTCCTTTACGTGTTGTTATTCACTGGTCTTACTGGCTGTTTTGGTGAAGAACACGGAGATTTGAAAGAGTGGATGACTGAAGAGTCAAAAGGCTTGCGAGGTAAGGTAGAGCCTTTGCCTGAAGCAAAAGTCTATGTTGCATTTCCATATAATGCATTTGAACTTCCTGATCCATTTCGTGCTAGTAAGATGGAACTGGCAAAGAAAGGAGGTGGAAGCGGGTTAGCCCCGAATACGAATCGAATTAAAGAAGTTTTAGAGAATTATGACCTTGAGAAGCTGCGTATGGTGGGTACTTTGCAGCAGGGAAAAATAGTACAGGCTCTAGTTCGAGCCCCGGACGGAAATCTATACCGTGTTAAACAGGGTAGCTATATGGGGCAAAACTTTGGGATGGTGACTCAAGTTTCAGAGACTGAAGTTACTTTAAAAGAAATTGTCGAAGATAGTGGTGGTGATTGGGTTGAGCGAACCACTAGTTTGAGCTTGGATGATGCGGAGCAGAAAAAATGAAAATCAAAAAATTCGTAACTCGTTTAAGCCAAGTTGCATTGAGTCTTTGGGTGCCTTTAGCTTTTGCGGCCGATGCTGCAAGTATAACTAATATTGAAGTCAGTACTGTGAGTGCTGACAAGCAAATAGTTAAGCTCACATTCAACGACGTACCACCGACGCCAACTAGTTTCTCTGTTAACACACCACCACGAATTGCATTTGATTTTGCAAACACTGCTAATCAGACAGGCAAAAATACAGTTCAGGTGAATGGTGCCGCTCTTCGTACCCTAAATGTTGCAGAAGGGACAGGTCGCACACGATTAGTCTTTAATTTGCAGAAGTTGGCTGGGTATGAAACCAAAGTTGATGGTAATTCTTTATTCATTACTGTTGATGCCGCTTCAACTGGTACTGGTAGTGCTGCTAGTAGTGCGCCTGCACAGAAAAACACTCAGTTTGCAGAGACGAAACCAAGTGGGAAGAGAGAAGGTATACAAAATATCGACTTTCGCCGTGGCTCCAGCGGCGAAGGTAAGGTCATTATCGATTTGACGAGCCCAAATGTGGGAATCGACATTCGTCAACAAGGTAAAAACTTGGTTGTTGAATTTCCGAAATCGGCGTTACCTAAAAATTTAGAGCGCCGACTTGATGTTACGGACTTTGGCACCCCTATTCAAAAAGTTGAAACTTTTGCACAGGGTGATTCAGTCAAGATGATGATTGAGCCTAAAGGAAACTGGGAGTACTCGGCTTACCAAACTGAAAATCGCTTTGTGGTTGAAGTTCGTGATGCGTCACAAAGTAAAGACAAAGTGGCGTCAAAAGCTAATTTTAAAGGCGAGAAGCTATCACTTAATTTTCAAAATGTTGAAGTAAGAACAGTTCTGCAAGTTATTGCTGAGTTTACTGGTATGAACATCATTACGAGTGACTCTGTCGGTGGCGCTTTGACATTGCGTTTGAAAGATGTTCCATGGGATCAAGCCTTGGATATTATCTTGCAAGCAAAAGGTTTGGATCAGCGTAAAACTGGCAATGTAATGTGGATTGCTCCGCGCGATGAACTTGCTGCTAAGGAAAAATCTGAGCTTGAAAGTCGTAAGCAAATTTCGGAGCTAGAGCCAACTCGCACTGAGTTCTTCCAGCTTAAATATCATAAAGCCGATGCACTGAAAGTTATTTTGAGTGATGAGAAGCAACGAATTTTATCTCCACGCGGCTCTGCGGTAATCGATCCACGTACTAATCAAGTTGTAGTTCAAGACATTCCTGCAAAACTTGAGCAAATCCGTGAATTGCTTGCAAAAATTGATATTCCTGTTCGGCAAGTTATGATTGAGTCACGGATTGTGGAGGCTGAAGATGGTTTTCAGCGTAATCTAGGTGTGAAATTAAGTGGTCTTTTTGCTAAAAATAATACCGCAATTGGTGGTGGTTTAACTACAAAAACATATACAAACTCTGATGGATCGACCGTACCAGGTCCTGCAATTTCGGGAGATAAGCCTTTACTTAACTTGCCTGCCGCCGGTATTGGTGGCTTTTCCCCTGGTTCTATAGCTATGCTTATTGCGGGCTCTGATGGTATTTTAGGTTTAGAGTTAAATGCGCTAGAACAGGATGGAAAACTAAAAATTATCTCTAGCCCACGATTGGTGACGGCGGATCAAGTTGAGGCTGTGATTGAAGATGGTCAAGAGATTCCTTACTCTAGTTCATCTCAAAATGGTGCCACGACAGTAGAGTTTAAAAAAGCAACTCTGTCATTGCGAGTCACACCACAAATAACGCCAGATGGCAGTGTTTTTATGGAAGTTCAGGTTAATAAAGATAGCCGTGGTGAAAATACCCTGAATGGCCCAGCAATTAACACCAAACAAATTAGGACTAAAGTGTTGGTCGAGAGCGGTGGTACTGTAGTAATTGGGGGTATTTACATTGAAGACAATAGTAATACGGTTACTCAAGTTCCATTACTTGGTGACGTTCCTTACTTAGGTAATTTATTCAAGAATAGGGCCGTCAATAAAGTTCGTCGTGAGTTGCTCATATTCTTGACCCCGCGTGTTTTGGAGTCTGATCTTACTCTGCGTTAATTATCGATTTGATGTTTCGCTCAACTCGCTAAGAAGTACATATTCAAGTAAAATGCCTGGCATGAGAATGCCAGGCAATTTTTATTTAGTCGGCCTAATGGGGGCTGGCAAGACGACCGTAGGGCGTGCCCTAGCGCGTGCGACCCAAAAAACTTTTTATGATTCTGATCATGATATCGAAGCCCGCACCGGTGCCAAGATTCATATGATTTTTGAGATCGAAGGTGAAAGTGGATTTCGTGAGCGTGAAGCTGAGTCGATTGCGGAGCTAACGCAATTGCAAGGTATCGTACTCGGAACCGGTGGTGGAGTTATTTTAAATCCAAATAATCGCAAACTATTGCGCCGTAATGGTTATGTGATTTATCTGCGCGCCAGCCCAGAAGAGCTATATTCCCGCACCTGCCACGATAAGAACCGACCCTTGTTACAGACGGCAGATCCGCTTGGCAAGCTCAGGGAGTTATATGAGATACGTGACCCACTTTATCGTGAGGTTGCAGACTTGGTCATTGATACCAGCCAGCAAACTGTAAATTCCCTATTGCAATTATTACTGAAAGAATTGGAACGCCAGCCATGAGCCGCATCGTAAACGTTGATATTGATCACGCGCCGTATTCAATTTTGATTGGTCAAGATTTATTACAGTCAGTCGCTAGCATTTTGCCTTTGTTGGCGCAAAAGCGGGTGGCTATTGTAACCAATGAGACGATTGCCCCTTTGTATTTAAGCCGTCTGGTGGGCTTGCTTGAGCAATCCGATGTAGAGTGCCAATCAATTGTGTTGCCTGATGGTGAGCAATTTAAAACGTGGGATAGTCTTAATCTCATTTTTGATGCGCTACTTACTGAGCGTGCAGAGCGTAAGACCACGTTGATTGCATTGGGTGGTGGTGTTATTGGTGATATGACTGGTTTTGCAGCTGCAGTCTATCAGCGCGGTGTCCCTTTTATTCAGATTCCAACTACTTTATTGGCACAGGTTGATTCTTCGGTTGGCGGTAAAACAGCAATCAATCATCCTCTGGGTAAGAATATGATTGGTGCGTTTTACCAGCCTAAGTTGGTGCTCGCTGATTTAAGTACGCTTGACACGCTGCCGCAACGTGAATTTTCTGCAGGTATGGCGGAAGTCATCAAGTACGGCTTAATTGATGATGTGGATTTCTTGGTTTGGCTTGAGCAAAATATTGTCGGCTTGATGGCGCGTGATAAAGAATTGATTGCTTATGCGGTTGAGCGCTGTTGTCAAAATAAGGCGCGTATTGTTGCTGCCGATGAAAAAGAAAATGGCCAACGTGCGCTACTTAATTTAGGTCATACGTTTGGCCATGCGATTGAGGCTGGTTTGGGTTATGGCACTTGGTTGCATGGTGAGGCGGTGGCTGCTGGCATGGTCTTAGCAGCTTATGCATCTCGCGCCTTAGGTCACTTGAATGATGGCGATATCGCTCGGGTGATTAGCCTTATTGAAAGTGCAGGTCTGCCAGTGGTTTCGCCAGCATTGGGGCACGATCGCTACAAGGCTTTGATGGCGCAAGATAAGAAAGTCGATGCTGGACGAATCAAATTTATTCTCTTGCGCGCTTTGGGTGAGGCTTATATCGGTGAGTTGCCTGAAGTAGCCATTGATGCTGCTTTGATTTCTGGTTGCGAAACGGATGCTAAATAATCGGCAAGACTAAGATTTAAGTTCGAACGGGCGGCTTCTAGGCGAGTTTCTAGGCCGCTCTCTACATCACTATTGAGTGGACTCACCACCAATTCAAAGACCGCCAGTAAGCTGATCAACTCAGCTGAGCTGGCCAATACCCATTCCCCGTCGCGCGTTGATTCGACCCATTGCTTGGTCGTCATCAGCTCAAGAATCTCTTGCGTTACATCGACGCCCAATTCAACTTTTCGACGTAATTGATTGATGTGCATCAGTTGCCCATTTTGATGCGCGGTCGCCAAAGCGGCTAAGATACGTACTGCTTGTTCAAAGCGCGTACCGTGGTGATTGTCCCAGCGCCAGCCGTTGCCGTACCAATATGAAAGTGTGGCTGAAAGTACTGCCCCGCCTAAAATAAGTACCCAGCACAAATACAACCAGATCAAGAAAATCGGAAAGCTAGCAAACGTACCGTAAACCAAGTTATAGGTGGTGAATTGTTTGATGTACAAGCCAAATAAAATTTTCATCAGCTCTAAACCCGCACTAACGAGTAGGGCTGCGGTTAGTGCATGAGAGCGTGGCACAAAGCAATTGGGTAGTGTGAGGTAGAGCAAGCTTAGCGTCACAAACATCAGCGAAAGCGATGAGATTTTTAAAAGTGGGAAATTCAGTCCACTTAGCCCCGCATTTTGGGATATCCAACTGGTCGCTGAAAGGCTCAAACCGATGAGTAGCGGCGCCAGGGTGAGCGTGGCCCAGTAAGTCATTGTGCGGGATAGTAATTTTCTAGGCCGTTTGACGCGCCAAATGGTGTTGAACGTTTTTTCGATGGTAAACATCATCAGTAGTGCTGTGGCCAGCAAACCAATCATGCCCATGGTGGTGAGGCTATCGGCGTTGTCGGCAAATTGGCGCATATAGACACCAATCACTTTTCCAGAGGCATCGGGAACCAGATTGTTCAGAATAAAGCCGCGAAAGCGACTTACATTGATGCCAAACATCGGAAAGGCTGAAACGAGTGTCAGTGCGATGGTAAAAAGCGGTACAACAGCCAGTAATGTCGTAAAGGTCAAGCTGCCTGCCGTTTCTAAGCAGCGATCATTGATTAACCGGCGGCCTACGAATCGAGAAAAACCACTAACTCGGGCTAGAAGCGGAAATGTGCAGGCAAAATTCATAGTGAGCCACGGTGACATGCGAATCCCATTATAATAGCGCATCTTGAAAGTGAGCCTGCACAATGACTGAAATTCTTGTTTTGTATTACTCGACTCATGGCGCTACGCGGCAAATGGCGCAGTTAATTGGTCGTGGTATCGAGTCTACTTCTGGCTGCACGGCACGCTTGCGTACGGTGCCACGCATCTCTACGGTGTGTGAGGCGACTGAGTCTGATGTGCCGGAAGCTGGTGCACCCTATGTATCCCTCGCTGATTTGCAAGAGTGTGATGGCTTGGTGCTGGGTAGTCCGACCCGCTTTGGCAATATGGCTGCGCCAATGAAGTATTTTTGGGATTCGACCATTGCGGATTGGCTCAAGGGCACTTTGATTGGTAAGCCAGCATCTGTGTTTACAAGTTCAGGTACATTGCATGGGGGTAATGAATCGACATTAATTACGATGATGTTGCCCTTGCTGCACCATGGCATGATTATTGTGGGTACTCCCTATTCAGAAACTGCTTTGATGTCGACTACAACAGGCGGTACGCCGTACGGTACGAGTCATTGGGCGGGTGCTGAGTCCAATCAGCCAATTTCAGATGCCGAACGCCAACTCTGCTTAGCACAAGGGCGCCGGATTGCTGAAATCGCCATCAAGCTTAAAGGGGAGGCCGCATGAAGTTGAGCCCTGCTAACTTGCCCTTGCTGCAAAAGATAACTGTTTCTGCCGTAGTCGCAATGATCTTTTTGGTCTTAGCTTGGGAATTGTGGTTGGACCCGGTCGGTGGATCACCTTCTTGGGTGGTATTAAAAGCTTTTATATTGATGTTACCCTTGCGCGGCTTATTGTATGGTCGCCGTTATACCTACCAGTGGTACACGATGTTTGTGCTGCTGTTTTTTATGGAAGGGGTGATGCGGGCATGGGGTGATAAAGGTATTTCACAAATGCTGGCGAGTGTGCAGGTGGCATTGACCGTAATCAGTTTTGTGTCGGCAACCCTATATGCTAAATATTCACGCCCGAGTATGCTTGACGAGTTTAATTCAAAAGAGCAATAGGGTATTTGCTTGTGGCTATTACAGGGTAATGTCTGCGGTCATATACTCTAGAAATGAACAAAGCCCCGCTGGATAAGCGGGGCTTTGTATTTTTACGGTCGGTTTCTAGTTATTCTCGCTTAGGTTCACGAGCTACTTGGCTTGAGCACTGCAGTTTGTGGCAGCAGCCTCACGAGTCAAAATGGTGGTATTGACTCGCTCCGTGATCGCAAAGCTTTAAACCGGTTGCGGGTGTACGCGGCTGATATTGTTGTGAATTTTGTTGAGCGCTGAAATATAAGCTTTCGCGCTGGCTACAATAATGTCGGTATCGGCACCTTGGCCGTTGACGATTTTGGCGTCTTTCATCAATCGCACCGTCACTTCACCTTGGCTGTCGGTGCCTGAGGTGATTGCATTCACTGAATACAATTGCAATTCAGCTCCGCTATTAAAGAGTGACTCAATAGCTTTGAATGTGGCATCTACAGTGCCATCACCCAAGGCGGTCGCGCGGCGTTCAACACCGGCTTCGCTGACTACTAAATCCGCACTTGGCGTTTCGCCGGTTTCCGACACCACTTTCAGTGAAATCAACTTGATGTGTTCTTGCTCGATAGTAATCAACTCATCAGAAACCAAGGCGTGCAAGTCTTCGTCAAAAATTTCACGTTTTTTATCAGCCAAAGTTTTAAAACGCGCAAATGCGGCGTTCAAAGCTTCTTCTGATTGCAACTCAATGCCAATCTCAAGCAATTTGGTCTTAAATGCGTTGCGGCCCGACAATTTACCCAAGCTCAAGCGATTGGTGCTCCAGCCAACTGATTCCGCGCTCATGATTTCGTAGGTTTCGCGGCATTTCAAAATGCCGTCTTGGTGGATGCCCGATTCATGTGCAAATGCATTCGCGCCGACAATCGCTTTATTTGGCTGAACTGGGTAGCCGGTAATGGTCGATACCAATTTGCTGGTGGGTACGATTTGCGTGGCATCTATGCCGCATTCCACGCCAAATACATCGCGGCGGGTGCGAGTGGCCATCACGATTTCTTCGAGCGCTGCATTACCTGCACGTTCGCCCAAGCCATTAATCGTGCATTCCACTTGGCGTGCGCCGCCCAAAACAGCAGCCAATGAATTGGCAACAGCCATCCCCAAATCATTGTGGCAATGTGCGGACCAGATGACTTTGTCGCCGCCTTTGGTTTTTGAAATCAATTCGCGGAAAAACGCTTCGGTGCGTTGTGGCACAGCGTAACCTACGGTGTCTGGCACATTCAAGGTGGTCGCGCCCGCTTCAATCACCGCGCTAAAAATGCGCGCTAAAAAGTCGATGTCGCTGCGCAATGCGTCTTCAGCCGAAAATTCAACGTCGTTGGTGTATTCCAACGCCATTTTGACTGCTTTGACTGCGGCATCAACGACTTGATCCGGCGTCATGCGCAATTTGTGTTCCATGTGAATCGGGCTGGTCGCGATAAAAGTATGAATGCGGCCGCGTTTTGCGTCTTTGATAGCTTCACCAGCAGCGCGCACATCACGCTCATTCGCGCGCGCCAAAGAACAGACGGTACTGTGCTCGATGATGCTGGCGATAGTTTTGATCGCGTCAGCATCGCCTGGGCTGGCTGCAGCAAAACCAGCCTCAATCACGTCAACACCCAAGCGCTCCAATTGTCGTGCAATCCGAATTTTTTCTTCTTTGGTCATCGACGCGCCCGGCGATTGTTCGCCATCACGCAATGTTGTATCAAAAATAACCAAACGATTGCTGCTATTACTCATGGTGCTCATGGTGTTCTCCTTAATCTGATTCGGTGCGGATTGCGCACTCGTCATATAGTTTTGGATATTAAAACTACGGCCTTGGCTGTTGGCCAATTGAGCCAGCTTGTCCACTTGGGTGAGTGGCAAACTGCCGCGTTCACGCCATTTATAAATCGCAGCTCGGGAGACTGGGTCAGCTGGAAATGCAGCATTAAGCTGATCTGCCAGTGTACTTGGGCCACCAAAATCAGCGATTAGACGGTCAATGTCTAATGACACAGTATTCCCCTTCGCATTAATGACTTTAGATTAAATATTATTGGACTTGATGTCAAACATTTAGACGAAAAAATAGCGCCAATATCATATTTGGCGCTATTTTTTATGTCTGAAAAGTATTGTTTGGACTAAATGTCTAATTTGTCTTGGGTTTCCGCAGTATCGTCCAGAACCAGTACAGATAGCCAGAGGCTGCATAGCAGATGAAAAAGCTAAACAAAACTAAGGCAGGCCGCGATGCGCCGATCAGTAAGACCAGTGTCGCAATCAATAACGTCACAAACGGGACTGTTTTACGCATATGCAGCTCTTTAAAACTCCAGAACGGCACGTTCGACACCATCGTGAGACCTGCAAAGAGCGTAAAAAACATCGCGGCGTAGGGGATTAACTCGGCGAGTGGCGCAAGGTCTTCGTGGTATTCAATATTAATCCAAACCAATCCTGCGACGAGTGCGGCAGCGGCTGGGCTGGGTAAGCCCTGAAAAAAGCGTTTATCAACCGTTTCAATATTGGTGTTAAAACGCGCTAAGCGTAGCGCCGCGCCAGCACAATAAATAAATGCCACCGCCCAGCCTAGCTTACCAAAGCCCGATAATCCCCATGAATACATAATCAGCGCGGGTGCAACGCCAAACGACACCATATCGGACAAACTATCAAATTGCGCGCCAAATTCAGATTGCGTATGTGTCATTCGTGCGACGCGGCCGTCGAGCCCGTCTAAGATCATAGCGGCAAAAATCGCTAGTGCGGCGTGTTCAAATTTGCCATTCATCGCTTGGACGATGGCATAAAAGCCGGAAAAAAGAGCTGCGAGCGTAAATAGATTGGGCAGTAGATAAATGCTTTGCCGGCGCAAGGTTTGTGCGCGGTTCAATGGTGGTTTTGTGTACGGCGATTGCGGCATGAAAACCTCTATATATCCTTGCGTATGAGTCGACATTGTAACTGAGGCATCGTCGCATCGGTAGCGCATCGCCGGATACGCTATAATTCGCGCTCTTTTTGGATTTTGGGGACTTGCGTGTCCGATCGTCTTTTTGTGATGTTGCAGTATGTCATTCCAAAGTTGCTATTGACGCAACTGATGGGTTTTTTGGCTGGTTTACGCGCAGGAAAGCTGACGACTTCAGTGATTCGGGGTTTTGTCGCCAAGTATCAAGTGAATATGGCGGAAGCCGCCAATCCGGATATTGCCGCCTATCCCACTTTTAATGAATTTTTTACGCGCCCGCTCAAAGCGGACGCTCGCCCGATCGCCAATGCGGAGCTGATCTGTACTGTTGATGGCGCGATTAGCCAGTTTGGTCCGATTGAAAAAGACCAAATTTATCAAGCCAAAGGCAAATATTTCACCACTAAAGCCTTGCTCGGTGGCGATGCCGCGCTGGCGAAAAAGTTTGAAAATGGCCTGTTTGCGACGATCTATCTGAGCCCGAAAGACTACCACCGCATCCACATGCCATGCCGTGGCCGCTTACTGGAAATGACCTATGTGCCGGGTGAATTGTTTTCGGTTAACCCTGCTACTGCGCGTGGTGTTGATGCGCTATTTGCGCGCAATGAGCGCGTGGTGTGCGTGTTTGAGAACGATAAAGGTCAACCCTTCGTACAAGTGCTTGTTGGCGCGACGATTGTTGGTAGCATGGCCACCACATGGCATGGCGTCGTCAATCCGCCGCGTAGCAATGCAGTGTGGACGAAAGATTATCGCGATCAACAAATCATCTTGGAGCAGGGCGCCGAAATGGGCCGCTTTTTACTCGGCTCAACCGTGGTGCTGCTGTTTCCTGAAGGTGATTTGGAATTTAATTCCGATTGGAAAGCGGGGCATGGCGTGCGGTTGGGTGAGGTGATGGCTGATTAATGTGTGGGTATATCTATGTAGTTATTATCTTAAAATATCTACGCTTATATACCCTATGTAATGACTGAAAAGTGTGATTTGATGTGTGCTGTGTTGGCTTTAATGCGCTTTGCTTGTTCGCGCCCTACGATCTTGCGACTGACGAGTTGGTTAAATTAGAGCTGATCGAGTCGATTTACTTGATATTTAATTAAGGAGACTTCTTTGTCGAATGAAGAATATCAACGTTTGAAAGTCTTTTTCTCCTGTTTTGTTGACTGGTTTATTCCCGAAGAGCACAAAAGCAAAAATCCAGAAGATCATCCTTCTGTTTTTCTTAGAAATTTAGAACTGACATCAATGCCTAATGCAAAAAAAGGTCTGCAGATGGCGATTAACGATATTGTTGAAATGAGTTCTGAATGGAGAGCGGATCAAGTCTCTGCTGCGGATGCTAGGTTTTTATCGCAAGAAACTTTTACATTGAGTGCAGTTAGGTATCGATTCTCGAAGAGGTTTCAGCAAATCTCTAAGCGCGGAGTGATACGTAATCAAATGGAATACTATTTGATCAAAGGAATTGTCGACGGTTCTTTAAGTAAAAATTCTGTAGAAAATTTAAAGTTGGCAGATATGCTTTTAGTTTTTGAAGAAAGTGCAAAGTACGTAGGTACGAGCGCCACGTTATCAAATGCAACAGATTGAACAGAGTTTTGGTAACCAGCCAGGGTATCGATGTTCTACTTCAAAAGCATTTTTCTGCGACTCTGCCGTGAAAATAAATGAGATGCCGCAGTTTTTGCAAAAGCATCGAATTCCTTCGTAGTGATTTGCATTTTCATCATAATGACCAAGATATGTTGGTTTATGCCACTTCGAGCGATCAATTTTTGGAGGTTGCTCCATATGTTTTCCTTCGCATTAGCTTCACCGACTATCGCATAATATTTGAATCAGAAAGAGTTAGTTCGATATTTATATGTAAAAAAACCGGCGCAAAGCCGGTTTTTTTTATTAACTATGTTTCGTCTGCGAAATGCAGTAGGGCGAGAAGCTAGGCTCGACGTGTACGAGTAGTACACGAGAGCCGCAGCGACAAAGCCCTAATGCATTGCAGCGACGAAATTAGTTTTTAGTTTGGTCAACGATCTTGTTCGCTTGAATCCAAGGCATCATCGCGCGCAATTTGTTACCTACTACTTCAATGCCGTGCGCTGCGTTGTTGCGGCGAGCTGCAGTCATTGATGCGTAGTTCGTTTGGCCTTCCAAGATGAATTGTTTCGCGTATTCGCCAGACTGAATGTTTTTCAGTGCTTGACGCATTGCTTTGCGAGACTCTTCGTTGATAACTTGTGGTCCAGTTACGTATTCGCCGTATTCAGCGTTGTTAGAAATTGAGTAGTTCATGTTCGCGATACCGCCTTCGAACATCAAATCAACGATCAATTTCAATTCGTGCAAGCACTCAAAGTAAGCCATTTCTGGTTCGTAACCAGCTTCAACCAAAGTTTCGAAGCCCATTTTCACCAATTCAACTGCGCCGCCACACAATACAGCTTGTTCGCCGAACAAGTCAGTTTCAGTTTCGTCTTTGAATGAAGTTTCGATGATACCAGTGCGGCCGCCGCCCACGCCTGAAGCGTAAGACATTGCGATTTCAAGCGCTTTGCCTGAAGCATTTTGGTAAACAGCGATCAAATCAGGAACGCCGCCGCCGCGTACGAATTCTGAACGTACGGTGTGGCCTGGTGCTTTTGGCGCGATCATGATGACGTCGAGGTCTTTACGTGGCACAACTTGGTTGTAATGAATAGCGAAGCCGTGAGCGAAAGCGAGTGTTGCGCCTTGCTTGATGTTTGGTTCGATTTCGTCTTTGTACAATTTTGATTGGAATTCATCCGGAGTCAAAATCATCACAACGTCTGCGCCAGCAACTGCAGTTGCAACGTCAGTTACTTTCAAGCCGTGTGCTTGGGCTTTAGCAACAGTGGCAGAACCAGTGCGCAAACCAACAGTTACATCAACGCCTGAATCTTGCAAGTTGCAAGCGTGTGCGTGGCCTTGTGAGCCGTAACCGATGATGGCTACTTTTTTAGATTTGATGATGTTTAAGTCGCAATCTTTATCGTAAGAAACTTTCATTTTATTTCCTTGGTTAAATGGGTATTGGTTTGTAGGCTTTAGCTGTAAATGTATACAGCTAAATACCTTGTTATAGTTTCAAAATTCGTTCGCCACGGCCAATGCCAGAGGCACCGGTGCGGACGGTTTCTAAAATCGCTGATTGATCAAGCGCGCTGATGAAAGCGCTGAGCTTTTCACCGGTGCCAGTCAGTTCAATCGTGTAGGTTTTTTCAGTCACGTCAATGATACGCCCACGGAAAATATCCGCCATGCGTTTCATTTCGTCGCGATCTTTACCCGTCGCACGCACTTTAATGAGCATCAGTTCACGCTCAATGTGATCAGCCTCGTTCAGGTCGATCACTTTAACCACTTCGATCAGCTTGTTGAGCTGCTTGGTGATTTGTTCGATCACATCTTCCGAGCCATGCGTGACAATCGTCATGCGGCTCATGGTTGGATCTTCGGTGGTTTGCACCGTTAGTGAATCAATATTGTAGCCACGAGCGGAAAACAGCCCCGTTACGCGCGATAGCGCACCGGCTTCGTTTTCAATGAGGACAGATAAAATATGGCGCATGTTCATCTCTCCTTAGCAAAGATTGCCGTAATCACGGTTGTTTTCAAATGGGGTGAGCTGCATCGATTGCATATGCGGCGGTAAATCCATTTGGTCTAGGCCTTTCCCATTTTGAATCATCGGGAATACGTTGGCTTTTGGATTAGTGAGGAAATCCATAAAGACCAAACGCTCTTTCATCGCAAACGCTTCGCGCAATGCCGGCTCAACATCCGCTGGTTTGGTGATTTGCATACCAACGTGACCGTAGGCTTCTGCCAATTTTACAAAGTCAGGCAATGCATCAACATAGGATTCTGAATAGCGAGTGCCATAGAAGAACTCTTGCCATTGGCGAACCATGCCGAGATAACCATTATTCAAGTTAATGATTTTCACTGGCGTGTGGTATTGCTTGCACGTCGACAATTCTTGGATATTCATCTGAATTGAGCCGTCGCCGGTAATACATGCCACCGTTGCATCTGGATTAGCCAATTGCGCGCCCATTGCCGCAGGCAAACCAAAGCCCATCGTTCCCAAGCCACCAGAATTAATCCATTGGCGTGGACGATTGAATGCGTAGTATTGCGCCGTGTACATTTGATGCTGGCCAACGTCCGAAGTGATGATGGCATCGCCACCGGTCACTTCGTAGAGTTTTTCCATCACAAATTGCGGCTGAATGATTTCGTTGTCTTGTGGATACCACAAGCTTTTCGGTGCACGCCATTCGTTGATTTGATCCCACCACGCAGCCAACGCTTTTTCGCTTGGCTTAGCGTTGGTTTCTTTTAGAACCGCGATCAGGTCTTTCAATACGTCTTTAACGTCGCCCACAATAGGCACATCGACTTTAACGCGTTTAGCGATCGAAGATGGATCGATGTCGATTTGTACGATGCGTTTGCTTTGCGACAAGAATTGTTTTGGATTCGAAATCACGCGGTCGTCAAAACGTGCGCCAATCGCGATAATCGTATCGGCATATTGCATCGCCATATTGGCTTCGTACGTGCCATGCATGCCGAGCATGCCGACGAACAGTGGATCCGAGCCTGGATAAGCACCCAAACCCATCAGCGTATTGGTACATGGCAAGTTGAGCATGCGAACCAATTCAGTCACTTCGGCTGCTGCATTGCCTAATACCGCGCCACCGCCAACATAAATAAATGGGCGTTTGGCTTCAGCGAGCATTTGAGCCGCTTTTTTGATTTGGCCTGGATGACCTTTCACTGGCGGGTTGTAGCTGCGAATTGAAACTGATTTTGGATATTCAAACGTAAATTTGGCTTGTGTTACGTCTTTTGGCACATCAATTACAACAGGACCAGGGCGGCCAGTGGTTGCAATATGGAAGGCTTTTTTGATCGTCGTCGCAAGGTCTTTTACGTCTTTGACCAAGAAGTTGTGCTTCACGATTGGGCGTGAGCAGCCCACCATGTCGACTTCTTGGAATGCATCGGAGCCAATTGAAGGCGTGCCAACTTGACCCGAAATCACCACCATCGGGATCGAGTCCATAAACGCAGTAGCAATGCCAGTTAAAGCATTGGTTGCGCCTGGGCCAGAAGTTACTAAAGCGACACCGATTTTTTCGGAAGAGCGCGAGTAAGCATCAGCGGCATGGACTGCAGCTTGTTCGTGACGAACGAGAACGTGTTTGAATTTATTTTGTTTGAAAATCGCATCATAGATTTCCAAAACGGCGCCACCGGGATAGCCGAATACGAACTCGACATTTTCTTCGGCAAGACAGCGCGCGAGAATTTCTGCGCCCGAAATCTGCATGGGTTTATCCTGAGTCAATAGTTGATCGGTTGGTGCAAGCTGCGTGTAGCAGCAGGCGACTACTGGCGTTGGCTCAGTAGTGAACACCGCACGGGTAGGCGCTTTGGCCTACCTCCTCCTGTGGGTGTTTTTATTAACTGGATGTTCCGCCGTCTACTGGCTTTTGGCCATTTAAGACGAATTGCGCTTTGCATGCGGTTTATCTCAGTGCCCCTGCCGTCTGTTTTAAACGACCGGTCGCTATAGTGACTTTTGTGTAGGGGGTTAAAGGTAAACGATGAACCTTATTTTGGCAAGTTTTTCTAGCTGATAATTTAGGTACTGTCGTCGAGTTTTTCCGCAAAACTCATGACGACAGCACCTAGAGCTTTTGTTAGTATCAATCCCCTGTTTTTGCTCATTTTTTGCATCTATTTTTATTTGCGTGCAATTTGGAGGCCGTTTGGCAAGTTCGCAGCAATTGAATGACTTCTTGGCGCGGGTGGAACGCCGAGCTTGGCGGCAAGCGCAGTACGCGGTGCGCGATAATGAGCATGCGCTGGATATTGTGCAGGATGCGATGCTCAAACTGGCGACACGCTATGCCGATAAGCCCGAGGCCGAATGGCCGATGTTGTTTCAAACCATTTTACAAAACACGATTCGTGACTTTCAGCGGCGCGCCAAGTTACGCAACTTTTGGGTGTCTTTGTATTCTAAATTTGCGGGCAATACAGCTGAAGATGAACTGGACGCCGATCCACTTAATCATCTGCCACACATCAGCCCATCAAATCCGAGCGCCGAAGACGAGGTCGATCAGCAGCAAAAAATGGCCTTAATCGAAACTGGCCTCACTTTATTACCTGCCCGTCAACGAGAAGCCTTTCTGCTGCGTTATTGGGAAGAGCTTGATGTGGCAGAGACTGCGCAGGTGATGGGGTGTTCAGAAGGCAGTGTCAAAACACATTGTTCCCGCGCTTGTCATACCTTGGCCGACTGGCTAAAAGAAAGGGGAGTTACCCTATGAATGAAGATCAAATTGGCCGCATGAGCCAGCAAGTCGCCGATGCAGCGGTGCCTGATACGGTGCAAGTCCGTTTGCGACAAGCTCGGCAAGCTGCGGTTGCGCAAACCACAAGCTCAAAAAAATCACCGATTGGTATTTTGGCGATGGTTTGCAGCCATCCAAAATTTGCCTTGGCAAGTTTGGCCGTATTTTTACTGATGGGTGTTGCTGTGATTCAGCAGCAGCAAAATCAACGCGACGTGGCCATTGATATTGCCCTGTTAAGTAGTGACGTGCCGATGGAGCTTTTGCTTGAATCGGCCATGCTGGATGCGAGTGAATAATGCAGCGAATCTGTCATCTTTTTTTTGCATTATTGCTGATGTGGGCTGGAGTGCTACATGCCGCCAACGGCGTGCAGTGGAGCTCATTAACGTCCGCGCAGCGTGAAGTATTGGCACCGATGGCGAGCCAATGGGGAACTTTGCCTGTCGAGGATCAGCATCACTTTTCAGCGATGGCGGCGCGGTTGCCCAATATGCCAGCGGAAAAACAAGCTAGAATGCGCGAGCGATTGAATCGCTGGGCCGCATGGACGCCCGAGCAAAGGGAAAAAGCGCGCGAGAATTATCGCCGTCTGCAAGCCATGCCAGTTGAAGAGCGAAAACAGTGGTTGCAAAAAATGCATCACAGACATAAAGCCAGTCGTATCCATTCGATAGAACCTTGAGTTGCCATCACCATGACACAAAATCAATATCCCGCCGCCGGCCTGATCCGCCGTGTGGTGTCGTTTTTGTATGAAATATTATTGCTGACGGCCTTATTGCTGATTGCTGAGGGTGTGTTTCAGGGCGTGTTTCAAATCGTTTCCGGTTTAAGCGTGACGCAATTGACCGATTATCCGTGGATCGGCGTCGTTAACTTTTTCTGGTTGCTGATCGTTACGTTGCTGTATTTCGGCTGGTGCTGGATGCGCGGCGGGCAAACGCTGGCGATGAAAACATGGCGCAGTCGTTTACTGATGCAAGATGGAACGAGCTTGACGCGTAAGGCGGTGTTGATTCGCTTTTCAGTCGCAAGCCTATGTTATGCCCCGTTGTTGCCCGTTTATTTATTAGCGCGTAAGCAGGCCGAATATCAGCCGCTGATGTGGGTATCGTTGGTGCTGTTTGTACTGCCTTTGCTATGGGCTTTGTTTGATCGCGATAAGCAATTCATTCACGATCGTTTGGCTAAAACACGGATGGTATTTTTCCCGAAGGAAGTACCTTCTAAACATGCAAAGCCTGAAAATGAGTAGTGGGTATTTATCTCAATGCATTGATAGATAATGCATTTGTGATTATACCTATCTAGTTTGTTTCAGATTGCTTGCGGCGCTTCACAATCCCTGCCGCCAGCAATATGCCGAATAGCAAGCCAATTACGGGCTTATCCCCCGCCCATTGATACGGCGTTGTGCCTTGCATGTGGCGCACTTCGCCTTCCAGAATGCCGGTTTGCTCTGGCGCAAGCATGGCGACAAACTGCCCTTTTGGGTTGATGATTGCGGTTTTGCCAGTGTTGGTGGCTCGGATTAAGTAGCGGCCATTTTCTAGTGCGCGGGCGCGCGCCATTTGCGCGTGTTGCTCTGCTGCCCACGAGCCATCAAACCACGCCATATTGGTGAAATTAGCCAGCAACGTGGCATTGGCGGCATTGACGCGGATTTCATCACCAAAGACGTCCTCGTAACACACATTCGCCGCCACTTTCCCGCCCACAATATCAAATGGCACTTGCGCCAGTGGTGCACGCTGAAAGCCGCTGAGCGGCATATCGAGCACTTTATAAATGCTGCCAAACAGCCACGGCAGTGGAATGTACTCACCAAATGGCACCAAATGCGATTTACCGTAGGGCGTTGCTTCGGGCTGGGCGAGGTTTACCACTGAATTGTAATAATGCTGCGGATTTTCGCCTTGCGTTGCGACGCCGAGTAGTAGCGTTGCCGATTTGGCTGCGGCCGCCACACGTAACTCTTCGATATACCAAGCGGGGATATCTTTGAAGAATGACGGAATCGCCGTTTCCGGCATTAAAATTAATTGACCTTTGGCTTGCTGGGTGAGCTTGAGATAGTTTTCCAAACTCTGCATATAAAACGCCGAGTTCCATTTCATGCTTTGCTGGATATTGCCTTGTAAGACGCTGACCTTGACTGGTTCACCCATCGGCTGAGTCCACGTAATTTGGCTGAGCAAACTGCTGGTGCTGAGTACGGCAATCGCAAGGCCAACAGCAAAGCGCTTGTCGACTAAAAACACGCTGACGCATAAGGCGACTAACCAACCGACGCCATAAGTGCCTATGATTGGGTATAGGCCGCCCAGCCAATCAATCTGAGCGCTACCAATCGATGCCCATGGGAAACCAGTAAATAACCAGCCGCGTAGCCATTCAGTCAAAAGAAACAGTGTTGGGGCAAGTAGTGTGAAACGCCATTTTTCAGGGCAGGGCAGTCGCCAAGTGAGCCAGCCAGCCAGCATAGGGAATAGTGCTAAGTAGGCGGCGAACAAGAAAACGGCCGCGCCAGCCAATGGCGCTGGCATATTGCCATGGGTATGTAGACTGATGTAAATCCAGCTGGCGTTGCCAATGAAATACCCCAGTCCCCAAACAAAACTCGGCAGTAGTGCCCGTCGCGCAGAACCCGCTTGTTGCCAGCCGTAGAATAAGACCCACAGGGAAATGAGGATCACCCACGCTTGCGATAGCGGGGCAAACGCAGTAACGGCGGCTGTGCCACTCAGAAATTGAAGGAGTAATGCGGTAGGGCGATTAAGTGTCATCGATTGGCTTTGGGCGGGAAGGGGCGATGAATCAGTGGAATCAACAGATTCATCGCCAGCAAGGCACTAAGCCTCGTGATTGTCTGTGATTTTTTCGAGCAAAATGGAATGCACGCGGCGGCTATCGGCGCGCAGAATTAGGCAGCGATAGCCATAGCAGTCGACACTTTCGCCGCGTTTCGGTACGTGGCCAAAGCAATCCATCATCACGCCGGCTAAGGTGTCAAACTCATCGGTAGGGAAGTGGCTGCCGATAGTTTCGTTCAGATCGCTAATTTCAGTGACACCTTTGACGCGCCAGTGACCTTTACGATCTTGCACCATATTGTCTTCGTCTTCATCCTCATCGTATTCATCTTCGATGTCGCCGACGATTTGTTCCATCACGTCTTCAATCGTCACCAAGCCCGCAACACCGCCGTATTCATCGACGACAATCGCCATGTGATTGCGATTATTACGAAAGTCTTTGAGCAAGACATTCAGACGTTTGGCTTCGGGAATATAGACGGCAGGGCGCAGCATATCGCGCACATTGAATTCGCTGTCATTTGCGTAGTAGCGCAGCAAATCTTTGGCTAGCAAAACGCCCAGCACATGATCTTTGCTGCCATCAATCACTGGAAACCGTGAGTGAGCTGTTTCAATGACATAGGGGATAAATTCGGCGGGGGAATCGTTGATGTCGATGACATCCATTTGCGAGCGCGGCACCATCACATCGCGCACTTGCATATCGCCGACATTGAGCACGCCTTCGATCATACCGAGCGCATCGGCATCGAGAAGTTGGCGCTCGAACGCCGAATGTAGAATTTCAACCAGTTCGCCGCGGTTTTCCGGCTCCCGTAACAGGAAGTGAGTCAGTCTTTCTAGCAGGCTAGGTTTATGACTCGGGGACGGAACGTCGTCCATAATTCAAACTACTCCTTTTCACTCAGATAAGGGTCATCATAACCCAGCTTCGTGACAATTTGTGTTTCTAACGACTCCATCGCTTCGGCTTCGGCCTCATCAATGTGGTCAAAACCTTGTAAATGCAGCGTGCCGTGCACAATCATGTGGCAATAATGCGCCAACAAAGGTTTGTTTTGCGTAATTGCTTCGCGCTCAATCACTGAGCCACACAAGACTAAATCACCCATCAATGGCGCGCCTTGCGGCAAATCATCGTCAAAAGTAAACGTCAGTACATTGGTGGCGTAGTCTTTTTGGCGATAATCGCGATTTAAGATTTGGCCTTCCTCAGCATCGACAAAGCGCAGCGTGATTTCTGCCTGTGTAAATTGCTCGGACAGTGCCGCGCGAAACCATTTTTTGAGTAGGCTTTTACGCGGGATTGGGCTGGCTACACTTTCGTTTTGGATGGCGAGTTGGATATTGCGACTCATGAGGCGAGACCTTTGATGGCGCGGCGTTGTTCTTCGCGCGCGGCTTCTTGTGCGGCACGTTGCGCCGCGGTTTTTTCGTAAGCGGTGACGATCTTTTGCACTAGCGGGTGGCGTACGACGTCGGCAGCGGTGAAGTGATGCACACCAATGCCGCGCACGCCTTGCAGCACTTCTTGCGCGTCGGTCAGGCCTGATTTTTGATGTTTAGGCAAATCAACTTGCGTTGCATCGCCGGTAATCACGGCTTTGCTACCAAAACCAATCCGCGTCAAGAACATCTTCATTTGTTCGGGCGTGGTGTTTTGCGCTTCGTCCAAAATGATAAAGCTGTGGCTCAAAGTACGGCCACGCATAAACGCGAGTGGTGCGATCTCGATGATTTGTTTTTCAAATAGCTTGGTGACTTTTTCTACGCCCAGTAAATCATACAGCGCGTCGTACAGTGGCCGTAAATACGGGTCGACTTTTTGCACCAAATCGCCGGGCAAGAAACCGAGCTTTTCTCCAGCCTCAACTGCTGGGCGAACTAAAACGAGACGTTGCACAGTATCTCGCTCTAGCGCATCAACTGCGCTGGCTACAGCCAGATACGTCTTGCCTGTTCCGGCGGGGCCAATACCAAATGTCACATCATGTTCGGCAATCATTTTGATGTAGGTATTTTGCCCCGGCGTGCGGCCACGCAAATCACCGCGTTTGGTGCGCAGTTGCGGCACGGTCGGATCAATAATCAGCTCATTTGGGTTGCGCAAAATTTCAATCAAACCCAATTGCACCGTATCGATATCCAGCGGCTCGTCTGCATCGTCGTAAAATATTTCCAGAGCATCGAGCGCTTTGCGTGCTGCTTTGATCGCCCCTGTGACTTTGAAAACCTCATTACGCCGCGCAATCGTCACGTCGAGCGCCACTTCGATTTGGCGCAGATTGTCATCCAACGCGCCGCACAGATTATCGAGGCGTGTGTTGTCGATGGGGGTGAAACTGATGGATTCGGTATGCACAACAATCCTCGTTTGCGATTAGATTTCTTGCGTCACAATCTCGCCACGCAAGCTGCGTGGGAACGCATCGGTGATTTTGACGTGCACAAATTGATTCATCAAGCGTGGATTGCCTTCAAAATTCACGATGCGGTTATTGTCGGTACGACCAGCAAGCTCGGTTTTGTCTTTTTTGGCAAAACGCTCAACCATCACACGCTGCACACTGCCGACCATGGCCAAATTAATCGCTTCGGCTTGTTGCTCTAGACGTTTCTGCATCCGTTGCAGGCGAGCGAGTTTAACTTCCTCTGGCACATCATCAGGCAAATCGGCGGCTGGCGTACCTGGGCGACGGCTGTACACAAAGCTGTAGCTGGTATCAAAGCCCACGTCTTCGATGAGCTTCATTGTGCGCTCGAAGTCTTCTTCGGTTTCGCCAGGGAAGCCAACGATAAAGTCACTCGAGAAACACAAATCAGGGCGCGCTTCGCGTAGTTTGCGAATGACTGATTTATATTCCAGCGTGGTGTAGCCGCGTTTCATATTCACCAACACGCGATCCGAACCGGCTTGTACTGGCAAATGCAATTGCGAGCAAAGCTTAGGCAGCGTGCGGTAGCAATCAATAATCCGCGCCGTCATTTCTTTGGGGTGGCTGGTGGTGTACCGAATGCGCTCGATGCCAGGAATTTCGTGCACGTATTCAAGCAGCGTGGCTAAATCGGCGGTTTCGCCTTCATCAGAGCCATCTAAAATCACGCCGCGATAGGCGTTCACATTTTGGCCGAGCAAATGCAGCTCTTTCACGCCTTGCTGCGCTAAATGTGCGACTTCGGTCAGGATGTCTTCAAACGGGCGCGATACTTCTTCACCGCGTGTATAAGGCACAACGCAGAAACTGCAATATTTCGAACAGCCTTCCATGATCGATACATATGCCGCGCCGCCTTCAACGCGAGCAGGCGGCAGGTGGTCGAATTTTTCGATTTCTGGGAAAGAAATATCAACTTGGCTAATCCCGGATTTACGTTTGGCGGCAATCAACTCAGGCAAACGATGCAAAGTTTGCGGACCAAACACAATATCTACATACGGCGCACGCTTGACGATGGCATCACCTTCTTGCGAAGCAACGCAGCCGCCGACACCAATCACCAGATTTGGATTGGCGATTTTTAAGTCTTTAATTCGACCTAGATCAGAAAACACTTTCTCTTGCGCTTTTTCGCGCACGCTACAGGTGTTAAACAAAATCACATCGGCTTCTTCGACGTTATCGGTTTTCACCAAGCCTTCGGAGGCGTGTAACACGTCGACCATTTTGTCCGAATCGTATTCGTTCATCTGGCAGCCGAAGGTTTTAATAAATACTTTTTTGCTCATTGCGTAACTTCTTTTCAAAAAACTGGATGTATATGCTTGGCCGCAATAATTTGTAATGCATTGGTAGGTATACCCATGAAAGACGATGAAGAGCGGCGTTGCGTTGTATCGTGCGGATGGCAGAGATTAAATCATTGAGCTGGATTTTAACGCAAATCACGGCCTGAGCGGAGCTGATTAACTGAGGAATTTGTTACTAAAAACAGTAGCTTGCTGAATGGTGGAGTGTTTTCTTGATTTGACTATCGGTGATTGCCAAAAATATTGCAGCGCGTCATGGGGAATCGTGGCGCAAAAAGCTCACTGATTATTAAATGCTGTCGCTTGATAATTAATAGAGTTCAGATTGCTAAGGAATCTTTGAGCAGCGGTCATGGTGGCATATTTGCACGCTGTGATCAGTGATGACAGCGTGCAAGCAAGATTTTTGGAGGCAACTGCAATTCGGTCAAAATAGTGTTTCCTGCCTGTGGTTGCGAAGAGCGCCATCCATTGGCCGACAAAACGCATTCGATCGAAATACATGCAGCAAACGAGCGGCAAATTTTTCAGCACTCAGCATTGAACAAACAAGCATTCTAAACCAAAGAAGCTGGATCGAGGCTCTTTGATACGGCCGATTGACTTGAGATATTCCACTTCCTCCGGCGACAAAATCCAAGCACGCCAAATCAAATCCTGCCGACTTGGCTCAACCTGTATCCAAACCGGCACATCAGTCGGTACGCGTTGCGGAGCAATCAATCGGTTTTGAGCATCTCGAATCTGAAAAGCAGCCGAAGTTTGAAAATCCTTGCCATCTAAGCGAATGACCGGTGGAGTGTATGAGTCCAACGTTGTAAATACGCCTTCGGGGAGAATACGGGCGGCGAAGGAGTAAGTTGTAAAACACATTATGAATAAAAACAATATTTTTTGCACAAATTATTCCTTTAAATTATATGCCGGTAATTAATAATGAGTAAAACTATTGATGTGTGGTCATGTTATTTTATATTTTAGTATTGATATTAAGTTACGCTAGGCTGATTTTTGACTTGTCGTATAGCTGGCTTTTTGGGCTTCTATAGAAGCGATAAAAGTTTGCTCTAAAGTTGATATAGAGCGTATTTCATGAATCTGATGTCCTGATTGTTTTAGCTGCTCAATTAAACTCCATAAATTCGCTCTACTTACTTCTGCTTTCCAGCGATTTAGACCTTGAGATTCCATTCCCATAGCATGCATCTCACCAGAGCTAGTAATTAAAACAGTTGTTTCATTATTTAATAACTCGCTAGGCTTATGAACTGTTTCTAGTTTGCCCTTATTAATTAACGCATACCGATCTGCAAGTCGTTCTACGTCATATAGAATATGTGAGGAGAAAAATAATGTACCTCCTTGTTGCCTATACTCAGCAAGAATATCAAGTACAAGTTTTCTTCCTAAAGGATCTAATCCTGAAAATGGTTCATCAAGTATCATTAGCTTAGGTTGTATTGTGAACGCATGTGCCAAGGCCGTTCGCTGCATCATTCCTTTAGAGAAACTTCGTAATTGCTTCTTAGCTACGTGTAATAAATCAAAACGTTCTAGCCAACTCAGGCAATGCCGATGTAAATCATTTGTCTTAAGTCTATGGAGTTGCGCTCCTGCTTTTAAAATTTCAAGCGGAGTTAGATAATCGTAGAGCAAAGGATTCTCAGGTACATAAGCTATCCCATTTCGAGCTGTTGGAGTTTTGACATCTTGATTATATAGTAATGCTGTCCCTGAACTTGCTTTGAGTAACCCCATAATTATTTTAATTGTAGTGCTTTTTCCTGCTCCATTTGCTCCTATAAATCCAAACGCTTCTCCATCTTCTATTTTTAAATTCAAATCATTGAGGGCTATCGATTTTTTACCCCATTGACTAGTGTAAGATTTACTTAAATTTATAAGTTCAATTGCAGCCATAATTTAATTAGTCTTCGCCGAAAGTAATATTGGTTTCCCATCTGGACTCAGGCCATAACCTTGCCCTATAGGGTCTACTGGAATTTGATTAATGATACCCGATTGAACTAGTGAATCAAGCTGGGTTAGTACTAGACCTGTTTGTTTGGCATATTGGTGTGCGGCAGTTTGTAAAGAAAGTAGCCCCTTTAGCCGTGTAACCCTTTGTTCTAGAAATTCCTTTAATGCTGGTTCATTGGTTTGTTTAATCATTGCTTGCAGTATATTAATTGCTTCAATGCTATCATTACTTTGGTCCGCCCATCTTGCAGCCATAACCATTAAAGCTTGATAGTTGTTTTTATCTGCGCGAAGAGCTACTTGATTAAGAGTCTTTATTGCCCCAGCAATATCATGCTCGAAATATTTTTTGTTGAATGCATAGAAAAAACCAGGGTAAATATCTTGAGGTCGACTAGTCATTGCTGCATATAAAATCTGTTGAGCTGTAGGGATTTCATTTTGCCAACTAATTGTTGCTGCAGCTAAGTAGTAATTGTCTTCATGTGCTGGATTAAAGAAACTTGCGGTACTTTGTAATTTAGCTTGTGTTGAAATTGTTTCAGGGGTTGGGTAGGGATTGTCTAGCATAAATGTGCGAAAAATATTAATATTTGAGGCTAAGTAACGATCCCCTCCCGCAATAAATAATTGAATAGGCACGGGTGCCGCTACCGCAAGGTCATCGTTATGTGATTTTGCTTTTCGATTATTATTTAGTGTAAAGCTGCCTATGGTATGCAAAGTCAATCCCACTACTATAATTATTAATGTATAAATTAACTCTTTTTTTTGCATCGCAATATCAGTCCAAAAAATGGTGATAACGTTTAATAGCTAGAATAAGTTGATCGATATTCAATTGAGCGCTCTTTTGTTGAATATAATCATGGAAAGTGCAGTAAATATTAATATATAGCCCAATGCCATACAAATAGCAGCTCCAGGATATAGACCTTGCCAATGTCCATAAAGTGTTGCTTGTCTCCAGTCTAAAGCTGATAAATCAGGTAAGAACCAGCGGAGAGTATTAGCTATAGGTAAAAATTTTGCTTTAAAACTAGCATCAGCATAAGGGCTAAATAATAAAAAATCGAGAACAGCGCCAAGTCCACGTCCAGCTAGTGAAAATAAAAGTCCTATAGCAATAGCTAAAAAAGGTGTGGTACTAATTGTAATCATACAAGCTGTAAAAGCTAAAATTATCATCGACTCTAGCCATAGTCCAAACATGCTTATTGGGTAAGATAGGCCTATATAAGGCAAACTTGAGGCTTCATATCCCCAGCTAGCATAGTTGGCAATCCACCAAAGTGGTAGAGAAAAAATAATTGTAGACATTAAAAGTAATGCGGAAATCCCAAGTAATTTTCCTAATAAATAGCTTGCTCTAGAGCATGGATATGCAACAGCCCAGTGCACAGTTTTTTTATCAAGATCTTTTTGTAGTAATTCTTGAGTCCAAACTAGCGCTAAAAAAAGCAATCCTATTCTTGCTGCTGTGTAACCAACATCTAAACTAACAACAAGGGGCTGTCTAGATGAAAATGATCCTGATAAAAAAGCAGCGCTAAAGAGAAGGACTGTTATAAATAAAATCAACCAAAATGCTTTGCTTCTAATTCCAGAGATTACAGTCATTTTGTTAAAAATAAATACAGGACTCATAAGTATTACTCGATATCCAATAGAGTTAAAGTTAAGCTCTCTTTGTTGAGCATCCAGTTTTTTTCAAATAATTGTAGCCAGTCAGCCATAAGCATCTTTGCATTTGAGTTGTCTGGATGCCAACGACATGCAGCACATATATCTAAGAGTGCATGCTCAAATTGTTGCTGTTGAATGAGAATATGCGCCCTAAGTAAGAGTGATTCAAGGTGTCTCTTATGAGTTGATAAAATTTCATTTAAAGCTTTTAAAATCTCATCAGTGGTCAAACTCTTCATGTTTTTGAGCAATTCAAAATTCTCAAGAGTGCTGTTTAAGTAAGAGTTTGTTGCTTGTTTGAGATCTATTTTTGGGGTTAAATGAAAAAATTCTTTAAGCTTATTTTTAATTTCTGAGCTTATAAAATTTTGCCATGAAATTTCTTTCTTCCTGAATGTCTGAATTGATGGGTACCAATCGGATGAGTTTTGCTCTGTGTCCCATCGCCAATCTGGACTAAAAGAGCTAAGTAACACCCATGTTGGAGTATTAAGTGCGCCTGCAAGGTGAGCAACTGAGGTGTCGACTGTTAATAATAAATCAAGCTCAGATATTATTGCAGCAGTATCAGAGAAGTCGTAAATGTGTGAGCTTAAATCAACTATTGGAAAAGTATTTAGTAAATCGTTCAACTCATTTTGTGCCGCTACTCCTTTTTGTAGGCTGTACCAGCTAATCCCACTTGTCGTAAAAAGAGACTCAAAATCTAGCAATGCTGCTGATCTTTCAAAATCACCAGCATGGTTTGGATTACCTGCCCATACAATGCCAATTCGAATATTTTCTTTGTTTCCTAAAATTGCAGCCCACTTTTTTTTGCAAGACATGTCTATCTGTATATAGGGGGTGGGTTGAGTATCCTCAAATTTGACCCATTGAGGAAGATCTAACAAACGTGTTTGGAAGTCAAATATTGTATCCGCTTCAAAAGTTGTATTTTGATTGGCTTCATTAATTGCATCCTTGCCGAAAAGTGGCAACATATCTGGTGAACAGTTAAAGCTAACTTTTAGCGCTGTTTGTTCAATACATTTAATATATCGAATGAATTGAATGACATCTCCAGCACCCTGTTCACCGTGGATAAGTAACCGCTTACCACTCAAGCTCTCTCCAGTCCAGACTGGTATTTTAAGTGAATTTATTAGAGTCTTTTTCTGTGAGCGGTGTGCGTAATTTTTCCATCCGTCTTTCCAATTTTTTGTTGCTAATTGAGCGATGCCTAGTAAGGCGCGGCATTCAATTAAATTGGTATATTGAGGTATTAATATCTCTAAAAGTTCGGCTGCATCAGCAAAGGCTCCTGCCCATAGAAGTAGGCTGCTTTGAACCATTGTTCTTCGAAGTAATTCATCCTCTGACTTTGGCTGCCAAAGTGTATATTGAAACGCATCTTCAAATGGAATAAGGTGTAGTCTCGCAAAAATTAGAGCTTGTAGACTAATGAATTCAGATTTTTTAGAAATTGATTTTGATGCTGTTGTAAATGCATAAACGATATGGGCATCTAAATTGCCATTGATTGCGCTACTTACGAGTTCATACCAGTATTCAATATTGTCTGGTTCCAATCTAATCGCTATTTTTGTCGTGGCAAACGACTCTTTGTAGTTCTCCTCAATCATAAAAATACGGCTTTTTAGTCGCCAGATTAAAGGCAGGTTTTTGGCTAATTTCTCAAGTTCTAAAATTAGCTTTTTCGCATCAACAAGTTGGAACTGTTCAACATAAATAGTTGCTAGATTGATTTTTGCGTCTATGTTGCGAGGATTAATTTGGAGTGCCATCTTGAAGGCTCTCTCAGCCTTTTCAAGGTTGTCCTCTGTTTGATGTGCGGCACCTAGCAGCACCCACAAAGAGTCTGATTTTGGCTGTTTTTTAATATTTTTTTCTATGGATGAAATGGCTTGTTGCGCTTTTCCACTCTCAATTAACTGCTGGTAAAATTTTAAATTTGTCATTGTATTTTGACTTTTAGTTTTTTATTTGTGCTTGGTTATTGTGGCCGAATATAAATCCAATAAGAGAGAAGTAATAGCTGATATTCTGATCCCTCATTCCATCATCGCTAAAATTTTTACCAATCAAAATTAAGAGCATTAACATGAATCCATTCTGTATACTTTCAGCCGTTTCTGGTGTTCTATGTGCATGAAGTTGCATTAAGGCAAAAAAAAGTGAGTATAGAAAAAATCCAATTAAGCCCAGTTGTAAATAAACATTGAGAAATAAATTGTGCCCATGTGATGCCATCATGGTATTGCTCATCCAGTCGGGAAGATGTTGACTGTAAGCCATGCCTGGGAGTTCCCAGCCGAGTCCAGTTCCTGTTATCCAGTTCGATTGAGATGCGTTAAACCAAGCGTTCCACATTGCATAGCGTTCATTATTGAATAATGTGCTTAGCCAAGTCCATTGTTGCGGAAGGTTTGAGAGTTCATTCGATTTTTTTGGTGCCGCAGTGAAGATGTACATTGCGCAAATAATTATAAAAATAATTACCCAGAATGTTGCTCTATTTCTATTTTTTAAAAGCTGATTCTTTGTTATGTAGGTAATAAATAGCCAAATAGGAATTGCTGATAGCCAAAACATTCTAGACCCAAGAGTTGCGCCTAGAATAATACTGCAAATCAATAAGTAAATAGCTGAATTTATATTTTGTTGTGACTTTAAAAATGGAATGCTGCCAATCATTGCGAAAGCTAATGTGTAGCTAAGCCAGTTTCCGAATAGTACTTTATCAAAATAATGTCGAGTACTGCCGGGAGTTGTTTCATTTGTAACTACTACAGCTAAGGCTCCGGCAAGTGTAATGCATAACAATGCGGAGTATATTTGACTTAGTGTGAATACTCTTTCTTTTGTTATAACAAATGAAAATAAAAAAATTGAGATAGGTAGCCATACTTCATGAACTGACTCATGCATGCTATAGCCTGAGTAAATAGACCAGATTACTGAAAAACTTGCCCATATTCCATATGGTAACCAGAATATGAAAAATTGCCATGGCCATTGGGAATATGGCAATATTTGATGGGTGAGCGCTAATATGAAAACGATACTAATTGAATATTGAATCTCATCTGTCAATAGCCAGTTACCGTTTGTCGCCAGATGGAGTATTGAGTCAAGTCCTGATGGTGTTAGGCTGGGCATCAGAGCTGTAATTATTAGCCAAATTAAACACCCTCCACTAAGAACTTGAAGTTGTATTTTCTTAACGCTTGGTTTGGTCACAGTGTTTGGCATTTAATTATTTTTCTTAAATTAAAAAACCCCAAAAAAAATTTGGGGTTTGAAAGTTCTTTTTGCTGAACAATTAAATTAAGAGCATCCGTTGCCAGCACCACTCGTGATCGTCGTGGCTGTACCTTGTGTGTGGGCACCTAAATCTGCTACTGCACCACCTTCACTTGTACCGCCGAATTTGCGATTGCCTTTTTGTGAGGCTGCGCAAACACCAACTTTTGTGTTTGTAGATTCGGTGTAACCCAATACTACATTTTTAGAGCATTTAAGCGTAAAGCCATTAACAATGAATGAGCCAGCCGAAATTGTTGCATCACCACCTGTGCCAGTGCATGCGTCAGTCGCTAGAACTTGGCCAGAAAGAGCTACCAATGCCGCACCAGCAAGTAAGCCTGTTTTAATCATTTTATTCATGTTTTTCACCTATTTATGCTTAATTGTTTGAATTGGCAACTGCGCCAGTTAGAAAATTACGAGCGTCGGACTGGGCGGCTTTATTCTCGCCTTTCTTGGTGTATTCCGAAAATTGTGGAATAGCAATTGCAGCCAAAATACCAATAATTGCTACTACAATCATAAGTTCAATCAATGTAAAACCTTTTTGTAGCTTTTTCATTTTGTTGCTCCTGTTGGATAGGTTGCTCTATACGTCTGGTGTTGAGTTAAGCATGAATCATGCCAGCTAATTGTCGTTGCTTACTGTTGCTGCGGTAAGAAAATTTCTTGCATCACTTTGCGCTGATTTATTCTCAGCCTTTTTGGTGATTTCATCATATTGTGGAATTGCAATGCTCGCCAAAATCCCAATAATGGCAACAACGATCATCAATTCGATCAGGGTGAATCCATTGATTTTCATGATGTGCTCACTGATTTGGGTTTAGCTAGGTATACAGTTAGCAGATTTAATGCCAGCTGCTTATTGCACTATCTTGCAGTCGTAGTATCGTGCTGATTTGCCTGATTTTGAACGATGGATAAAGAAAGAAGCTGACTAACGGCTGATTAGGTGGTTATGGAGAAGAGTGGGTGGTAAGAGTATTAGTGTTGCCTAATTTAGTCGGGGATGTGACGTAAATCGTCAGTTGCTACGTTGATTGTTGGCCCGCTTAGTGATGAGGCTTTGTACTTGCTGGGTTATTTTTTATGTCCTCGGCCGGTGTAATCATTATGATTTGAAGGTATTGGCTTTTAATATTCACTCTATTAATGGCGCACCGATCTGTTGGATTGGCATTAGCCGTTGATTCTCAGAGCCGCGCCATGGCAGGCTAGTTGGCTGATCTTTCTCATATTTACCGTCTATTAACACATCCACATACTTTAATATTTCTAGTTCCGCAATTTCTGAATAAACATATCCCGTCCACAGCCAAATATTCTTGTTTGGATAACGCTGGTTGAAGGCTTTACAGAGCTTGAGGATGGCGTCGCGGTTGGCTGGGTGGAGGGGGTCGCCGCCGGAGAGGCTGAGGCCGTCGTGATTTTCGCAGGCGTCTAACAATTCTTGTTGAATTTGTGCCGTAAAAGGTAAGCCTGATTTTCTATCCCACGTTGATTCGTTGTAGCAGCCTGCACAGGCGTGGGCGCAGCCAGTGACAAAAAGCGTCACTCGAATACCTTCGCCGTTGACAAGGTCGTGGGTGTAGTAGCGGTCATAATTCATGGGTATGCTGTTGTGGGCTTTGTTTATTAGTTGCTTGATTAATATACATTGCTTTAGCTCCTTCCCCCTTGACGGGGGAAAGCTGGGATGGGGGTGATGAACTATCACGGCACTCCGTAGTTTCACCCCCACCCTAGCCCTCCCCCGTCAAGGGGGAGGGGATAAATCCTAAGCTGCGTGTTTCACCCGGCGCATCACTTCTTTTTGTTTGCCGGCATTAAAAGGCCGCGCATTCGGGCTACCGAGGTAGCCGCAGACGCGGCGGGTGACTGATAAGGTCGCGCTGTCGCTATTGCCGCAGTCGGGGCAAGTGAAACCTTCAGCAGTCGCCAGTGTCTCGCCCATGAATCCACAAGCGCCACAGGCGTCAACTGGCGTATTTGTGCCGAAATACGGCACTTTTGTGACGGCATAGTCCCAAATGCGCTCTAAGGCTAATAAGTTGTGCTTCATATTGGGCAATTCGACATAAGTAATATGCCCACCGCTGGCGAGTTCAGCGTAACCCGTTTCGAAATCTATTTTTTCAAATGGATTGACTTTGCGCAGCACGTCCAAGTGGAAAGAGTTGGTGTAGTAGCCCTTGTCAGTTACTTCGGCAATCGTGCCAAATTGTGCTTGGTCGAGTTTGCAGAAACGATGGCAGAGCGATTCGCTCGGTGTTGAGTACAGCGAAAAGCCAAATCCCGTTTCGGCTTTCCAGCGTTTGGTGGTTGCGCTCATCGTTTCGATCACGGTATGCAAGAACTCGCGCGCGGCGGCGTTTTGTGCTGGGTGCTGGCCAAACATTAATATGCCGACTTCGTGCAGGCCGATGTAACCGAGCGAAATCGAGGCGCGGTCGTTTTTAAAAATGCTGATGATGTCGTCGTCAGCCTTCAGCCGAATACCAAACGCGCCTTCCATATACAAAATCGGTGCGACATTCGCTTTGACGCCTTCGAGGCGTTGAATGCGCAAATACAGCGCGCGAAAGCAAACTGAAAGGCGTTCTTGGAGTATTTCATGAAAGCGTGCTTGATCTCCCTGCGCTTGAATCGCGATGCGCGGTAGATTGAGGCTGACAACGCCCAGATTGTTACGTCCGTCGAGTTGCTCCACGCCATTTTCATCATGCCAAGTGGATAAAAAGCTGCGGCAGCCCATTGGCGATACGGGCACGCTGGCACCGGTAATTTGGCGGTTGAGCTTGGCCGAGATGATGTCGGGGTACATGCGTTTGGATGTGCATTCGAGTGCGAGCTGTTTGATGTCGTAATTCGGATCAGTTGGTTTGAGATTGATGCCTTCATCGATAAAAAACACCAGTTTCGGGAACACCGGCGTGGTGCCTTCTTTGCCTAAGCCTTTAATTCGCACTCGTAAAATCGATTGCTGAATGATGCGTTCCGCCCAGCTGGTACCCATGCCAAACGAGAACGTCACAAATGGCTGTTGGCCGTTCGAGCTAAATAGCGTGTTGATTTCGTACTCGCAGGCTTGAATGCCATCGTAGGCTTCTTTTTCAGTGCGCTCAATCGCGTAGCGTTCTGGTTCAACGATGCCGTATTCATGCGCCACAGCGAGATTTTTTTCGTACGATTTGAGCACATACGGCGCAAGCGTTTGGTCGATATTCGGAATCGTCGTGCCGCCGTATTGATGGCTGGCCACTTGGGCGATGATTTGTGCAGTGACGGCGCAAGCGACCCCGACCGATTTGGGGCTTTCGATTTTGGCGTTCCCAAGCCTAAAGCCATCACGCAGCATGCCTTTTAAATCAACGAGGCAGCAGTTAGTGAATGGTAGGAAGGGCGAGTAATCGAGGTCGTGAAAATGAATGTCGCCGCTATTGTGTGCTTCGAGAATGTCTTTGGGTAAAAAGGTGCTGGCGAACTGTTTAGACACAATCCCTGCCATCAAATCGCGCATCACGGGGAATACGTTGGCGTCTTTATTGGCGTTTTCAGTGGTTGCATCGATATCGGTTTTGTTGACCAAGCCCATCAACTTGGCGTGCAGCTCAGAGCCTTGCGCGCGGATTCGGTCGCGCTCGAAACGATACTGTATATAGATACGCGCAACTTCTGGGTATTCCTGCATTAAAGCGTCTTCGACGAGTTGTTGAATGGTTGGAATATCAAGCACGGAGGGGGTTTTATTGAACAGGTCGGCTTCATTGAGGCGACGGCATTCCTCTTCAACAAAATTGGTGATTTGTTCGGCTAATAACTCAGGCTCAGGGTAGCGGGCGGCAGTGGCGGCGCGGCGGCAGGCTTCATAAATTTTGGCGCTGTCATAAGCGGCTTTGGCGCCGTCGCGTTTAATCACTTTGAGCATGGTGGTGGGCTTCCCTTGGCGAGTTATTGGTGTGTCAATTAATAGTAAATTCTTGCTGGGCAACTTTGTTCGTCTGACGCAAATAACCTTCAACATAGCTCAAAACAAAAAGTGGGCGAGCAAAGTACGCTCGCCCCAATTGGCTCATTACAGGGTATAGCGCTTGGCTTATTTGCTTTAAACGATTTGGGCAAGATACATTGATTGCTGCCCTATGTTTTTACTAGTCGGTCGATTTAAAAGCTGTATTGCGAATCATGAATAAACACAATATATGGTGTTTTGTTTTTGTTTGCTGCACACAATGCTGTGTTTTTGATGATGGTCAAATTCTGACGGAGTCAATTGGCGTTTCTTAATCTGTTGGCATTTTGTATGGCGCATCAGTGAGCGTTTTAGTCTCGTAATTCCTTGGTGTTATGCTGCGCTTTTATTTAGTGGAGAGGCAAGATGTTGGGGGCGAAATGGGGCTTGGGTTTGCTTGTTCTCTCTGTGCTGCAGCTTGTTCATGCTGCTGAAAGTAAAAGCTTTAGTTTGAAAGATCGGCAAAGTGTGAAAAAAAATGCGGATGCCGTGTTGGCGGTGATGTCGTATTCGACGATTTTAGATTTGGCTTCGAGTAATTTGTCGATTCAACAGTCGGGTAGTGAGGATAAAAGTCTGGTGATGTCGCAACTCGGTGGTGGTGACGTGATTAGTGACACTATTCCTTTGTATTTAGAAGGGGCAATCGCTTACAGCCGCTTTGATCCGACCTTTGTCGCCAGTAATGGCACCGAGACGCGCGATATTCCGCTGAAGTGGACTGCGGTGACGGGCACTGGCGGTATCGGTTGGGATTTCCCGTTGTCAGAAAACTGGGTAGTGCGACCCATTTTTGATTTTTCTTTGGGCAAAGTGGTGAGTGATTTGCGGGTTGCTAATTGGTGGGTCAATCAAAAAGCAGATACCGATTTAAACTTTTTTCAAGACGGCTCGATGAATATGTATGGCTTGGGCGGCGCTTTGATGTTTGATTATGAGTTGGTCAAACCCGAGTATGAGGTTGATGTTGAATTTCGATTCTCGGCAATGCATTTACAGACTTTTAAATCAGATGATTTGGTTTCTGGCAGTGCGGATTCGCAAACGGCGAATGTGTGGGCGCGTTATCGAGCACCAACGGGGGTAAGTTTGTTGCAACGCCCCTTGCGCTATGTGTTGGAGGCCTCGCACTCCCGTTATTACGGTGATCAAGCGGGCGTACTGGGGTTCGATTATTTATCTACAGTGGGCTTGGGCTTGGAGTTGGATTCGAGCGCTTATTCAATCATCGTCACCCGCACTCGTTTGGTGGCGCGCTATATGTTTGGCCCTAATGTATCTGGATTTGGTATGGGTTTGGCGGTGAGTTTTTGATGGGTGGGTATTGCTATCTAGCCATTATTTAATAGTGAATAAACAGCAATACCCCTGCGAGCTAGAGCATGAACCGCGCTAAGTCATGATTGGTGGCCACACTAGCGAGTTTGCCACTAACAAATTCAGCATCAATCGTTACCGTGCCGCGTTTCGCTTCAAAAGAAATCTCTTCGAGTAGGCGCTCCATCACCGTATACAAACGGCGCGCGCCGATGTTTTCGGTGCTTTCATTCACATGCCATGCCATTTCAGCCAAGCGACGGATGCCGTCTTCGGTGTAGACCAACTCAACGTCTTCAGTCGCCAGCAAGGCTTGATATTGCTTGGATAGGCAAGCATCCGTGCCAGTCAGAATAGTCGCAAAGTCTTCAACAGTGAGCGAGTTCAGCTCAACGCGAATCGGAAAGCGGCCTTGCAGTTCTGGGATTAAATCGGACGGTTTGGCTAAGTGAAATGCGCCGCTGGCGATAAATAAAATATGGTCGGTTTTGACCATGCCGTATTTGGTTGTCACCGTGGTGCCTTCAACCAGCGGCAGTAAATCGCGCTGCACACCTTGGCGAGACACTTCACCGCCTTGGCCCTCAGATCGAGTAGTCACTTTGTCGATTTCATCGATAAAGACAATACCGTTTTGCTCAACCAATCGTAGCGCTTCGGCCTTGGTGTCTTCGTCGTTGACGAGTTTGGCGGCTTCTTCGTCGATTAAGGCTTTGAGGGCATCAGGCACTTTCATTTTTTGCGACTTTTTCTTATCGCCCATCGCACCTTTAAACATATTTTGAATCTGGCTAGAAAAGTCTTCCATGCCCGGCGGTGCAAAGACTTCCATCGTTGGCGCGTGGGCGGCGACGTCGATCTCGATTTCTTTATCGTCGAATTTGCCTTCGCGCAGCATTTTGCGGAATTTCTGCCGCGTTTCGCTCATGCTGTCTTCGCCATTGACGGCGCCGTAGCTCGGCGTTGCAGGCGGCAGGAGCACATCTAGTACGCGGTTTTCAGCGGCATCTTCGGCACGAACGCGATTTTTGCTAATGGCGGTATCGCGAACTTGTTTAATCGCGATTTCAATTAAATCACGAATGATGCTGTCGACATCTTTGCCGACATAACCGACTTCGGTGAATTTGGTGGCTTCCACTTTAATAAATGGTGCATCAGAGAGTTTGGCTAAACGACGCGCAATTTCAGTTTTGCCTACGCCCGTTGGCCCAATCATCAAAATATTTTTCGGCGTGATTTCACTGCGTAGCGGTTCAGCCACTTGCTGACGGCGCCAGCGATTGCGTAGCGCAATGGCAACGGCTTTTTTCGCAGCAGCTTGACCGACGATGTGCTTGTCGAGTTCGTGGACGATTTCTTGCGGGGTCATTTGGGTCATATGCATTCCATTTCATACAGGTTGGAAAATACATCGGGGCTGGCAGGTCTTTTTTAAAGGGAGCGTAGTTCGTGATGTAAATTTGTCTGTCAATTCGATGGTGCAATTTCAAATTTTTTGACTAGTCTTATACATAACGCGTCAAGGTGCTTAGGGCGATATAGAAGTAATCCAATGCCTCACTGAGATTGAAGTATAAAAAAACGCCAAATGATGCGGTGCAAGCTTAGACAAGCCGCATGAATGGATTTAACAAGGGGGCGCAATGATTGATGATGACAACTGGCTAGAGGACGACACCGATTCGCTATCGAGCGTACACGTTGAGCCTTGGCATGTCCTCGTGGTGGATGATGAGCCCGATATTCATCATGTGACAAAATTAGCGCTATCCAATATCGACTTTCTGAAACGGCCATTGAACATTTTGTCGTGTTACTCAGGCAGCGAGGCGTTGGATTTATTGGCCACACGTGATGATATTGCGCTGGTGCTGCTCGATGTGGTGATGGAGTCTGAAGACGCGGGTCTGAATGTCGCGCGTGATATTCGGGAAAAACTTCATAACCATCACATTCGAATTATCTTACGGACTGGCCAGCCTGGCGTGGCACCAGAACGGCATGTGATTGAAAACTACGATATCAATGATTACAAAGCCAAAACCGAACTCACGCGCGACAAGTTATACACCGCCGTGTTGGGTACTTTGCGCTCGTACAATGACATCATGTTGATCGAGCATCAACGACGCCAGCTTGAAGCGAATCGTAGAGGGTTGATCAAAGTCGTCGATGCATCAACAACGATCTTCAAGCAGCAGTCGGTGCTGAAATTTGCACAAGGCGTGCTTGAGCAACTGCAAGCGTTACTGTTTTTTGAGCAAGACGCTTTGTATGTGGTGGTTAGTGGTGGTCTTGCAGCGCTGAGCGATAGCGATAATTTGAAGGTCATGTATGCGACCGGAGGCTACCAAGCGTTTTGTGGTCAGTCTTTAGCCGAGGCCGATTTGGAGCGTTTGCGCCCATCGATTGAAGAGGCACTAGAGAAGCGACAAAGTATTTTTGCGCCCGATCATTTTGTTGGCTTTTTCCAAGCGCCGCACGGGGCCTTGAATTTATTGATTATTGATGGCCCCGTTGCGTTGTCGCACCCTGATGCTGATTTGATTGATTTGTTCTGCAAAAATGTCGCGATTGCGTATGAAAACTTGATGCTCAATAAAGAGATCGAAGACACGCAACGCAGCATTATTTATCAATTGTCTGAGGTGATTGAAAACCGCTCTAAAGACACTGGTAAACATATTCATCGCATGGCTGAGTTTTCTTATGCCTTGGCGCTTGAATTGGGCATGGATGAAGAAGAAGCTGAGATTATTCGTACGGCTAGCCCCCTGCACGATATCGGCAAGGTGGGCATTCCTGATTTGGTCTTAAATAAGCCGGGTGTGCTCGACGCTCAAGAGCGCGCCGTAATGGATACGCATGCGCAGTTGGGTTACGACATGTTGAAAGAATCTAAACCTCGGATTCTTAAAATGGCGGCAATTATTGCGCATGAGCATCATGAAAAGTGGGACGGTAGCGGCTACCCGCGCAAATTGAAAGGAGAAGAAATTCACATTGCAGGGCGGATTATTGCATTGGCCGATGTCTACGATGCATTAGCACATTCGCGCTGCTATAAACCGCCATGGCCGCGTGAAAAAGTATTGGAAACAATACAAGCAGGGTCGGGTAATCATTTTGATCCAACTGTGGTTGAGGCTTTTTTCCGCTGCTTACCAAAATTAGAGGAAATTCGCATGGCTTATCGTGATTGTGATGTTTAATGCTTAAGTAAATAGGGACTTTTGCGGTTAGAATGGGCGATTGCTGTAGGCATCGCCCTTTTTGTCGTCTGGAACAAGCATGATGTGCTTTTTACTGGCATCGTGTGATTTAACAAAGGTCACTCCGAATGAATAAAGACTATCTCGAACGCATCCTATCTGCTCGCGTCTACGATATTGCGATTGAATCGCCACTCGAACTCGCACCTAATTTATCGCGTCGCATTGGTAATACAGTGTATTTCAAGCGTGAAGATATGCAGCCAGTGTTCTCATTTAAGATTCGGGGTGCTTATAACAAAATGGTGCAACTCTCACGCGCTGATTTAGAGCGTGGGGTGATTACTGCATCGGCAGGCAATCACGCACAGGGAGTGGCAATTGCTGCGCAACATTTAAAATGCCGTGCAACGATTGTGATGCCGGCGACCGCGCCACGGATTAAAGTCGATGCCGTAACGCGGCGTGGTGCTGAGGTCGTATTGATCGGCGATTCGTATTCGGATTGTTATGCGCATGCGACACAACTGGCTGCCGAGTCAGGTGCAACATTTGTTCATCCTTATGATGATCCCGATGTCATTGCAGGGCAGGGGACGGTCGCGATGGAGATTTTGCGCCAGCATCCTGATCACATCCATGCGGTGTTTATTCCTGTGGGTGGTGGTGGCCTGTTGGCGGGGATGGCGGCGTATATCAAACGCTTGCGTCCTGAGGTCAAAGTGATCGGTGTTGAACCGACCGATGCCAATGCGATGTATTTGTCGCTGAAATTAGGTGAGCGGATTACGTTGCCGCAGGTCGGTATCTTTGCTGACGGTGTGGCGGTGAAGCAAGTCGGTGAAGAAACCTTCCGTATCTCGAAAGAGTTCGTCGATGATGTGATCTTGGTCGATACCGACGCCATGTGCGCGGCTATTAAAGACGCCTTTGAAGACAATCGCTCGATTTTAGAGCCGGCAGGCGCGTTGGCGATTGCCGGTATGAAGGCATGGGCGGCGCGAGAAAATGTACAAGATCAGACTTTGATCGCCATTGCGTCTGGCGCGAATATGAATTTTGACCGCCTCCGTTATGTGGCCGAACAAGCCGAGATGGGCGAGCAGCGCGAAGCGATTATGGTGGTCACGGTGCCAGAAAAGCCAGGCAGTTTCCGAACCTTCTGTAGCTTGATCGGCGCGCGAAATGTTACCGAGTTTAACTATCGCTACGCCAAAGATTCTGAGGCGCATGTGTTTGTCGGCTTATCAATTCAGCATCGTTCTGAAGTGGTTGATTTGATTGGCAAGCTCGCTGAGCACCAATTGGCGGCGGTTGATCTCACCGATAATGAGTTGGCCAAACTACATATTCGTCACTTGGTTGGCGGTCATGCACCGCAAGCGGTGAATGAGCGTTTGATTCGTTTTGAATTTCCTGAGCGGCCAGGTGCTTTGTTGAATTTCCTCAATGGCATGAGCGACAACTGGAATATTTCTTTATTCCATTATCGTAATCATGGCGCCGATTACGGCCGGGTCTTGGTCGGAATTCAAGTGCCACCGGAAGATGATGCTGAATTTAATGCGTTCTTAACGCGTTTGGCTTATCCGTACTGGGTAGAAACACAAAACTTGGCGTATCAGCTTTTCTTGGGAACGGATGCGGCGGTAACTGGCCCCGAGGCATAAATTGCAACGCGCTGGCGTGCAACACAGCTATTTATCGCATTCCATTCTATAGTAAGTAATGCATGTCGCCCTGCCGTTAAACGTGGGGCGTCTTTTTGCCTTCCATTTTGAGTAAATTCTGGCGATGCCTAACATTCAACGCTTCCGAGTCGCAATTTTGATTTTTTTGAGCGGATTGATTCTGACCGCGGCCATGATCGGCTTGTGGTATGGCCAAATGACGTCATCTAGCTCGCAGCGAACAAATGAGCTGCAGCAAGCGATCGCCTTGCAATTAGCTGCCGATCTGGATCAAAAAGAAGCCATTTTGCGTCAAATCCAAGCGGCGTTTATTGCGCAGCCTAGCTTGTCACGTGGGCAGTTTAATCAGTTGGCACTCAATACCAACTTTCCAAATCGTGCGCCAGCCATTTTTGCCATTGGATTTATTCGCCCCGTTGCTAATGCGCTTCTTGATGAGTATGTGTTAACGCATCGTTCAAATACTGATTTTGGCGCGGGGTTTTATGCCCAATTTGGCGTACAAACAGACTCTGTGCAAGCGCAGGTGCTGGAGATGGTTAGCCCGCTTAATCGAAGTTCCGCCCTGTGGCTGGGGGAGGATTTGGCCAAGGTTCCGTCGATTCAAGCCAATTTAGACTCTGCGCTAAGTACTGGCTTAGCGTGGGGCGCGCCGATTAACTTGCGCGGTCAGCCCAATGGGAATGTATACGCACTTTATTTGCCGATTTTTCAAAACGTGTTTGAGCAGCCTACAGCGGAGTTATTGCAAGACAACTATCTGGGAAGTGCCGTCGTATGGTTCAAGGTGAGCGAATTGCTGCGAGGTATTGAGCGCGACGCCCAGTCTTCTGGTTTCGCGATTCGCCTCATGGATCTTGGCCCTAATCAAATGGTGGGAGACGCAGAGAGCACAATTTTATTTACATCTAAAAAATGGTCGGCTGCCATTAGCCAATATGGGGCCGCAGAGAGCCAAATTGTGAATATATTTGGGCGGCAATGGCGTTTGGAGTTTGCGAACTTGCATGGTGCTTTATTGCCATCAGAGCAACGCTTAATCCTGTTTTTGGCTTTATTGGGTTGCACTTTAAGTTGCGTACTGGCTGTAGCGTTTCAGCGGTTTTTTCAACGTCAACGCGCACTTGAATTGGCCGCTCAAGGGCAAGAGTCAATTCAGAGCTTAACGTTTGAGCGCCAAAGTCGAGCGATGCTCGATGCGGTGAGCGATCCGCTCATTTTGAGAGACATCAATGGCGCCGTCATTTATGCCAATGCGGTGGCCGAGCAGCGTTTTGCTGAAGGCGAGCAAGGCCTCCTTAGCGAGAATCAGTTTGTATTTGATGCCGCTGAGCTGGGTAATTTGGCGATGCCAGTACAACTGAGCCAACAGCATCTTGATCGTGATGGTGTTTTGCGACAATACGATGTGATTATCAAACCGTTGCGAAATCAAGGCTTGCACTGGGTAGGTAATGTACTCCATGCGCGAGATATCAGTGCGGGGGCTGCGCTGACCCAAGAGTTGCAATATAAGTTGGATCGATTGAGTGAATTGGTTGAGGTCTCGAGCGATTGGTTTTGGGAGCAAGACGCGCAAGCCAGATTTACCTATGTGTCGGGTGGTTTCTTTGCTGATTTGGATGTAAATCCAGCGATCTTTATCGGCAAATGCCGCTGGGAGTTGGGCTCGGGGGGCTTAAGTGAGGCGCAGTGGGATGCGCATCGTAGTGTTTTGGCGTCGCATTGGCCGTATCGTGACTTTGAATACCAAGCGTTTTTAAACAATCAGATTTTGTACTTTAGTGTTTCAGGTCGCCCCATCTTTGCTGCGGACGGCTCTTTTGCTGGCTATCGTGGGGTTGGGCGTAATGTTACTGCCATGCGCAATGCTCAAGTGGCCTTATTCGAAGAGCGGCAACGGGCATTGGCCACATTAGAATCGATTGCCGATGGCGTACTGACGACGGATGTGAATGGGCGGATTGATTATATTAATCCTGTCGCTTCGGCCTTGTTGGGCTGGGAATTAGAAATGGCGCGAGGTCAATTTTTGGGTGCAGTTTATCAATCGGTTGACGTGAAAAATCGTTTGCCGTTGGCTAATTTGGTCACAGCTTCGTTGCAGGGAGGCGCCGACAATCAAGGGGCGCGGCGTAGTGTCTTACTCAATAAGTTGGGCTTACATTTTCAAATTGAGGAAAGCGCGGCGAGAATTCGCGATGAAAACAATCGTACTTTAGGTGCGGTATTGGTGTTTCGCGATGTCAGCAATTGGCGCGATGAGAATGAGCGAGTGGATGGGTTTTAGTGGGTATTGGTCTGTAGCTATTTTTATTAAGTGTCTACAGGCCGATACCCTTGTTTTGCTTAGTCTGCCAGACCTTCAAACAACTTAGTCGACAAATAGCGCTCGCCAAACGATGGAATAATAATTGCAATCAGCTTGCCGGCGTTTTCTGGGCGTTTCGCCATTTGAATCGCTGCCCACGTTGCCGCACCTGCTGAAATCCCGCACAAAATCCCTTCTTGTGTTGCCATCAAACGCGCCATCGCAAACGCGTCGTCGTTCGTTACACGAATCACTTCATCGTAAATCGCTGTATTGAGTACCGCTGGCACAAAGCCAGCGCCGATGCCTTGGATTGGATGCGGGCCTTTTGCGCCGCCGCTGAGCACTGGGCTGGCATCGGGTTCAATTGCAATCGCTTGGAAGGATGGTTTTTTTGCTTTGATGACTTCAGCGATACCGGTAATCGTGCCGCCGGTACCCACGCCAGAAATTAAAATGTCGATTTGGCCGTCGGTATCTTCCCACAATTCAATCGCCGTGGTGTTGCGGTGAATTTCTGGATTGGCTGGATTTTCAAATTGTTGCAGCATTAAGTAATTGCTGTGTTCTTCAGTGAGGGCTTTGGCCTTGGCAATCGCACCACCCATGCCATCAGGACCTGGCGTTAAGATCAATTCAGCGCCATAACCACGCAATAGCGCACGACGTTCTTTCGACATCGTTTCTGGCATCGTCAGCACCAATTTATAGCCGCGCGCCGCGCACACCATCGCTAAACCAATGCCAGTATTGCCCGATGTTGGCTCAACAATCACCGTATCCGGGCCGATTTGGCCTGCCGCTTCCGCCGCGTCAATCATGCTGACTGCGATGCGGTCTTTGACTGAATGCGATGGATTCATGTATTCCAATTTAGCAACGAGGGTCGCAACACAACCTTCGGTAACACGGTTCAGTTTAACCAGCGGCGTGCGGCCGATTAGTTCGGTGACATTATTAGCGATTTTCATGCGTTTATCCTTGGGGTGAATTAAGCGATAATCAGATTGTAATCGCAGTTGTTCGCGCAATTGAAGGAACTCTTCATTTTAAGGAAAGAATATGCAGGTCTATCGCGTTGGCGGTGCGGTTCGGGATCGTTTATTGGGACTGCCGGTCAAAGACATCGATTGGGTGGTGGTCGGTGCAACGCCGCAGCAGATGCTCGATTTAGGCTATCAAGCCGTTGGTAAAGATTTTCCCGTGTTTTTGCATCCGAAAACGCATCAGGAGTATGCGCTTGCACGCACTGAGCGTAAAAGCGGCCACGGCTATACAGGCTTTGAAGTGCAGGCTAGCCCAGATGTGACTTTGGAAGAAGACCTACTGCGCCGCGATTTAACCATCAACGCGATTGCCGAAGATGAGCACGGTAACTTGATCGACCCGTATGGTGGGCAAGCGGATTTGGCGGCCAAAGTTCTGCGCCATGTGTCACCCGCATTTGCTGAGGATCCAGTCCGAATCTTGCGACTCGCACGATTTGCGGCGAGATTTGGCTTTGCCGTAGCGCCAGAAACGATGGCGTTGATGCGGCAGATGGTTGCAGATGGCGAAGTCGATCATCTGGTCGCCGAGCGCGTTTGGCAGGAAATGGCCAAAGGTTTGATGGAAGATAAGCCGAGCTTGATGTTTGAAATCTTGCGTGAGTGCGGTGCATTGGCCCGAATTGCACCAGAAATCGATGCGCTGTGGGGCGTGCCGCAACGCGCAGATTTCCACCCCGAAGTCGATAGTGGCTTGCACACGATGCTGGTGCTGGATTACACCGCCGCGCAAAGTTGGCCGCTAGCGACTCGCTTTGCCGCGCTGTGCCACGATTTGGGTAAAGCGAAAACGCAGCAGGAAGTGTTGCCACGCCATATTGGTCACGAAGCGCGTGGCGTGCCGCTGGTCGAAGCGCTGTGCCAACGTTTGCGTGTACCAAGCGATTGCAAAGAGCTTGCTGTATTGGTTTGCCGAGAACATACCCTGGTGCACACTGCTGAACAATTACGGCCAGAAACGGTGTTAGCGCTCTTGATGCGCTGTGATGCGCTGCGTCGTTCTGAGCGTTTTACGCAATTACTTGATGCTTGCCTCGCTGATGCGCGCGGACGTTATCAATTTGAGAATTGCGCCTATCCGCAGCGCGAATATTTACTAAACATGCGCTCCGCCGCCACCGCTGTGGATGCGGGGGCTATTGCGGCGCAATGTGCTAATCCCAAAGAGATTGCGAATGCGGTCGCTGCGGCGAGAGTGGCTGCGATTGGTTTAGCCAAACAGGCTTGGCAGAATTCGACAAAGTAATATTTATAAATAATAACAACCGGCGATTAAGCCGGTTTTTTTTTGGGCGAAAAAAGATGTGTTTGCTAAGCTGAAAAGTCATTCATAAGGGCTTCCACGATGCAAGTTAAGCAAATTAAAGTGAAACAGTTATCTGAGCTCAGTGTTGAGCTACAAAGCTTAGCCGCCATTCAGCCGCAATGGTTGTTGGTGTTTGCGAGTCGAGCCCTATTGAGTGATGCGCAATGCTTTTCAATATTGCGACAACAGTTTCCAGATGCTGCTTTATTGGGTTGCTCAACTGCGGGGGAAATTTCAGCCGATGGTGTTGATGATGACAGTTGCGTGATCACGGCGGTGCAGTGGCCGTTTGGCGTGCCGCAGACCGCGGTGACGCAGTTGGCGAGTATGGAAGACAGTGAGGCAGCAGGGCAACGCTTAGCTTCGATTTTGAATCAGCAGCCTTTATCGGGGGTGCTGGTGCTGGGGCAGGGCGTTAATATCAATGGCAGTGCTTTGGTGCAAGGTTTGGCCAGTGGCTTAGCTGGCGGGGTACCGATTATGGGCGGTTTGGCCGGCGACGGGACCGCATTTGGACAAACGGCGGTGCTCAGTAATGACGGCGTCGCGAGCAATACCGTGGTGGCTCTGGCGATCCCTGTTGGCGTACAAATCGGTCATGGTTCGTTTGGTGGTTGGAAACCATTTGGCCCTGCGCGAAAAGTAACACGCAGTATCGGCAATGTGCTGTTTGAGCTCGATGGCGAGCCCGCATTAGAAGTCTATAAGCGCTACCTTGGCGAATATGCGGCGCAATTGCCGTCATCGGGCTTGCTGTTTCCCTTTGAGATGCTGGGGCAAGATCACTCCGCGATGGGCTTGGTGCGTACAATTTTAGGCGTTGATGAGGCTAATGGCAGTTTGATTTTGGCCGGAGATATTCAAACCGATGGTTATTTGCGCCTGATGCATGCCAGCAATGATGCTTTGGTTGAAGGAGCAGAAGCTGCAGCCAATGCGGCCCAAGAGATGGTTAGTCAAGTTGGACAAGGTTTGGGTTTGTTGGTGAGCTGCGTGGGTCGCAAGCTGGTGATGGGGGGACGTATTGATGAAGAAATCGAAGCGGTTGGTGATGTATTTGGCCAGCATATTGCCATAGCTGGATTTTATTCCTATGGCGAAATTAGCCCGTTTGTAAATTCGACTGAGTGTAAATTACATAATCAAACGATGACCATCACCATTTTGAGTGAATCGCAAGCATGAACAAACTGCTCGCTCGTCAATTAAAGCGCCATCTAGCTTGTGTTGATGAGCAGGCGGTTGAAGCGATGTTGCAATCGATCGAGCAAACCGCGGATGGGCTTGAAAATCGAGCGGTGGCCAATGTATTGCTTGGCCTGCGTAAACTGATTACCGCGACCGATGAGGCGTATAGTCAGTTTGATCGTGATGTCGCTTTGGGGTCGCGTAGCTTGCAAATTAGCTCGGACGAGTTGACGCAAGCCAATGAAACACTGCGATTTGAGGCGGCAACGCGCCAGCGTGCAATTGACGCATTGTGGCAAACGGCAAGGCAGCTACAGCTGAGTTTGGGGCTGCCGCCGATGGATGAAAAAACGGCAGATCTGGAGCAATTGTCGGTATTAATGGGGCAATTGGTCGATGCTCGGCAAAATGCAGAGGCGGCCTTATTGGCGCAAGAAGCTCAGTTTCGGACATTAGCCAGCAATATTCCTGGCGTGGTGTTTCGTTGTCAAATTGATTACCCGTGGGGTATGCACTATATCAACGATGAAATTGAGGTGCTTACGGGCTATCCCTCAGATCTATTTTTAGCGCCGCAGCCTTCTTGTAGTTATGGATCATTGATTTATGCAGATGACTTGCCTGTGGTTGATTCTGCCGTGAATGCTGCGATGGCCGGCGGAGAGCGCTACTCGGTCGAGTACCGGATTGTTGACGCCAAAGGCGCGCTGCATTGGGTTTATGAGCGTGGTCAAGTGGTGCGTGATGCTGCAGGGCGGGCAGAATGTTTGGACGGGTTGATCTTTGATGTCACCGAGCAAAAACGTGCCGCCAATCGTTTGCGACAGTTGTCGGCGGCGATCGAAGCTAGTCCAAGTCCAGTTTTAATTACGGACGTTAAAGGCCTGATTGAATATACCAATCCAAAATTTGAACATACGTTTGGTTATACCTTGACGGAAATTCTCGGTAAGAATCCCACGGAAGTTTTGTTGGGCAGCACACCCAAACCTGTAGTGCATGAGCAGCTGATGCAATCGCTGTTGATTGGTGAAGAGTGGCGAAAAGATCTACGCAATCGCTGTAAAGACGGTACGTTGATGTGGATGTCGGTGTCGATTTCGCCGATTCGCGATACGGCAGGGCAAATTACACATTTTGTTGCCGTGTATGAAAACATTGAGCTGCGCAAAGCGGCTGAGCAAGAATTAATCAATGCAAAAGAAGCTGCCGATCAAGCTAATCGCTTAAAAAGTGATTTTTTAGCCAATATGAGCCATGAAATTCGCACCCCAATGAATGCCATCATTGGCATGACGCATCTCACTTTAAAAACCGAGCTGAGCGCGAAGCAGCGTGATTATCTGAGTAAAACTAGTCTTGCCGCTGAATCATTGCTGCATATTTTGAATGATATTCTCGATTTTTCTAAGATTGAAGCGGATCGCTTGCAGTTAGAGAATATCCCGTTTAGTTTTGAAGCGATTTTTGCGCAGCTGCGCACCTTGCACCAAATCAAGGCAGAAGAGAAAGGCTTGCAGCTCAGTCTGAATATGGCACCGGATTGCCCTGTGGCACTGTTGGGAGACCCATTAAGATTGGGCCAAGTACTGAATAACTTGGTCAGTAACGCCATTAAGTTCACGCAAAAAGGTGGCGTCAGTGTCAATGTCGATATGGTGGCGCAGCTAGAGGGTCGAGTTCGGCTCCATATTGCCGTTAAAGATAGCGGAATTGGTCTTAGCCCCGAGCAAATTAAACTGCTATTTAAGCCGTTTTCACAAGCGGATGGTTCAACGACGCGTAAATTTGGCGGAACGGGTTTGGGCTTGTCGATTTGCAAGCGACTGATTGCCATGATGGAAGGCGATGTTTGGGTGGAAAGTCAGGCCAATCAAGGCTGTACATTTCATTTCACCTTGTGGCTGGCGCGCTCATCCGAGGCGCTGTTCAATGAGGTGCGAACCAGTCGAGGTCAGCATCTTAATGGGGTCAGGATTATGTTGGTTGAGGATAATCCGCTCAATCAACAAGTTGCCAATGAGCTACTGACTGGCGCGGGGGCGAGTGTCATCTTGGCCCAGCATGGGGGGGAAGCTTTGGGCTGGTTGTCGATTGATCCCTTGCCGTGCGACATTATTTTGATGGACTTGCAAATGCCGGTGCTTGATGGCCATTATGCGACGCGATTAATCCGTACCGATGAGCGCTTTAAAGATCTACCGATTATTGCAATGACGGCGCATGCGATGTCGGATGAGCGGCAACGTTGTCTTGATACAGGGATGAATGATTACATCACCAAGCCGATTCAGCCTGATGTGTTGTTTGCTACGGTTGCCAAATGGGCCGGGCAGCATATTATTGATATTGCTGAGATTGAAGTTGATGGTGGGTATATAGACAAAGGTATTGTTCCTTCTATTTCAGGGGTCAATACCGGTGATGTTTTGCAGCGATTGATGGGCGATGCAGTGTTGTATGAGGCTTTATTTAAGCAGTTTCTGACTGACTATTCTGATGCCTACGCCAGTTTGCTGGAGTTACTGCAAAAAGATCATGTCAGTGCCGAGCGGTTGGCGCATTCGATGAAAGGGGTGGCGGGCACCTTGGGTATGCCGGTATTGGCGGCTGCGGCAAGTCAATTGGAAACCGCACTACACGCTTCGCCTGGCGATGCGGGTGCTGCTTTGTTGCCTTTTGCAGAAGCATTAGCTCAGATGCTGGCTGCTGTTGACCAGGTTTACGGTGATTCTAATCTTCGGTAACTCACACACTATTAAACTGGCTGACTTGCCATGGAGCAGCTGTGGCAATTTACCTCATCCAACCGTGATGCAAAATCTTGACGATGGCGTTGATGGAAATAAAAATGGCGACACCGCAGTGTCGCCATTTTGTATTACACGCTAGCGTTTATTTGTTGAAATACGCGCTGTGTTTTTTCGCAAAATCGTAGTTTTGCTTGCTATCCCAGTTGATCGACCACGTCATAATGCCGCGTAAATCAGGCTGTGCTTTCGCCGGTTTGTAAGAGCCGCAGTTTTGCAATTTCATCAAGCAATCCAATGCTTTATGTGTATCGGCAATCGACAAATAACCACCACCCGCGGCGCTGGTCGTTGCTGGCAAGCCAAAGCCAACTTGGTCAGGGCGCAGTGCAGGGAAAGGTTTGTTGACATCGCCACCGAGGTTAAAGCCAGTTAGCAGCATATCGGTCATCGCCACTTGGAAGTCCACGGTACCTTGTGAGTACTGACGGCCATCCGTTGCACCGATACTGCCGGTGTTGTAATGTTGAACGTGCAGCATATTCAAGTCATCACGCAAGCCGTGGATGATAGGCAAGTAACCACCCCATGTGCCGCCGTAATAGCCGTGACCACCCTGAACATAATTCACTTCCGGTGCCATGGTCAGGATGAATTTCTCACCAAAGCGCGCTTTGATCGCTTTAACACCGGCAATCACGTTAACGATTTGTGGCGTTACTGGTTTGCGATAATCATCTTGAGCCGTAATCGTTAGATTATTTTCCATATCCAAATCGAGACCATCAAAACCGTATTTCGCGATAATGTCGCCCAAGGTTTTGATGAAACGCTCACGCGCTTCTAGCGAATCAATGACGATAACGCCATTGGCACCACCGAGTGACACCAATACTTTAGTGCCTTGTGATTGCTTGAGTTTAATGTCGGCGATGAATTCAGCTTCATTAAACAATTTATCCAACACAAATGCGGCCGTGCCTTTAGCTGCAGATTGATCACCTTCTACGAACGATACGTTAATGATGTTGTATTCAGCTGGAACGTCTTTCAAACGCATCACACCAGAACCATTATCGAAGTTGTGCCAGTAGCCGACAACCACGTGTTTTGGAAGCAAGTCAGTGCTTGGCGTGGTGCTTGGTGTTGGCGTAGCTGATGGTGTGGCTGACGGAGTTGTTGTCACTGTTGGTGAAGGCGTTGGCGTTGGTGGAATCCAATAGCCGCAATCACTTGGAGTCGCAGGTGGTACCCAAGTGCTACCTGGGATAGGCGTCACAATCGGGCAAGGTGCTTTGGTTGGTGTTGGAGTGGATGTAGGAGTTGGTGTCGGTGTCATTGCTGAGCCCGAAACTAATTTCCACGGGCCCCATTGATCGGCGCCTGGCACATTGCCTTGTGTCCACCATTTGGCTTCATACACGGCGCTGCCTACGCTAACACGAGCGCCGCCGTTATAGATTGTTGTAGAACTCCAAGCAGGTGTGCCGCTAACAGGCGTTGCAGTGGCGGTTGGCGTTGGGCTTGGTGGTGGCGTCATGGTTGCCGTAATGACCCACTCTGTTGAGCAGCTCACAGGATTGGTTATTTTCCAATATCCGTATTGATTGGGGGTCCCAATTGGGCAAGCTAGTGGGGTTGCTGTTGCTGTTGGTGTTGGTGTTGCGCTGCTGGTGCCTGTTTCTTTCCATAGCGTTGGGGTTGAAGCTGGATTCCAGCCTGCGCCCACGTAGGCGGTGTGTGTCACTAATGCGCTATACGTTTTACCGTTGTAATCGACTACAGTATTGACTTGGTAAGTGTTGCCTTCTTGCCAAGATGCAGCATGTACGCTTGCTGCAAGTAGTAAACCACCGAGTAAAGTGGCTAAACGAGTCATTTTTGAGCGTGATTGTGCCATTGTCGTCTCATCCTTATTGTTTAGGGGGACAACCAAATCGGTTGACCGCTTTGCTTGAGTCGAATGCCCAAGTCCATTGCGATACTATTCCCATTTCATTTTTGTGGGTATATTCATGGTCACATTTAATTAAAGATGTTGTTTGCATGATGTAATGCGCGATCGATTTGTACAGTGTATGAATTTTACTCATCTCTCGTCCAATGGGCTGGTGGTAACATTCATGTCTCGATGAATGTGAATAAGTTGCCGGCTATGACCTATCCTTTGCGTCCAATTAGTTTTGAATTTTTCCCGCCGAAAACCGATGAAGGTGCAGCCAAATTAGCGACCACGCGGAGGCAACTCGCGCAATTTAATCCTGAATTTTTCTCAGTAACGTTTGGCGCTGGCGGTACGACGCAAGAAGGCACTTTGCGCGCGGTGGTGGATATTCAAGCCGCCGGTCATTCGGCTGCGCCGCATTTATCGTGTGTAGGCTCGACCAAAGAAAATATTCGCTCGGTGGTGCAGCAATATAAAGATCACGGCATCAAGCACATTGTTGCTTTGCGCGGTGATATTCCATCGGGGATGGGGGCGTTTGGCGAGTTCCGTTATGCCAATGAATTGGTGACTTTTTTGCGCCAAGAATTTGGTGATTGGTTTCATATCGAAGTCGCCGCTTACCCTGAGTTTCACCCGCAATCACCGAGCGCCGAAGCAGATATCCGCAACTTTGTGAATAAAGTGAATGCGGGCGCTAATTCAGCGATTACGCAGTATTTCTTTAATGCGGATGCTTATTTCCGTTTTGTCGATGAAGTGCAAGGCCGTGGGGTGAATATTCCAATCGTGCCGGGGATTATGCCGATTCAAAATTACAGCCAATTGCAGCGTTTCTCGGATATGTGCGGCGCTGAAATTCCACGCTGGTTGCGGTTGCGTTTGCAATCGTACTCGGACGACACCGCTTCGATTCGCGCATTTGGTTTGGATTTTGTGACTGAATTATCCGATCGCCTGTTGGCGGGCGGCGCACCGGGTTTGCATTTTTATACTTTGAATGCGGCGGGTGCCGTTTCGACGGTGTGTCAGCGATTAGGGTACTAATGGGTATTGATCGCTAGACGTTTTTAAGTAATGGCTAGATCGATATACGTATGATGTGGCTTGCCGTTTGGCAAGCCTTTTTTATTTATTACTCACTTGAGTTTGAACACGAGCCGTTTTGCCGTCGCTAATCACGTCGACAGTTTGGCCTAGCAAGAAAATTTGTGGCGGATCTTGCACGACGACTAAACGCTCACCATTATCCTGCATCCGAATGGTCAGCTCTTGTGCGGTTTTTTGATTGATTTGCTGCTCCATTTGATTGCCCAAAAAGCCACCCAAGAGCGCACCAAATACGCTACTGACCGCACTACCCGTACCTTGGCCGATATTGTTACCCGCCAAAATACCACCAATGACCCCACCGGCAATGCTGCCAATGCCACTGCTATTGTTGGTAGTAATGATTGTGACGTGCTCAATTTTCCCTGTGCGTACTTGCGATACAGGATATACCGTCGGCGGAGTGCTACAGGCGTTGAGTAAAATAAACAGCAGGGCGGGTAAGCAGGCAGTGATTCTGGACATATTGCCCTCGTCATTTAAGAAGCGTAATTAAGTGATTTTACGCCCTTTGTATGGAGAGAGCTGTGCACAAAGTCAGTTGCTCCCGCTGCACGGCCAATACTTCAAATGCGAAAACGGCCAACCATTTCTTTAAGTTCCCCTGCGATTTGCTCGACGCCACGCGCACTCTCTGCTGAATGACGAATCGCTAAGCTGGTTTCCTCCACCATTTGTGAAATATCCTCAACCCGCACGGCAATGCTATTGCTGGCTACACTCTGCTCGCGCGTAGCCGATGATACTTCTTGCAGGTGCTCCAGCGTGGACTCAGCACCTTGGTGAATGTGCTGCAGAGAGTTTGCGACATGGCGGGCCAATTCGACGCCGCGATTAACTTCAGGCAACGCAGTTTGCATCAGCAAGACGACCTGTTCTGTTTCGCCCAAAATGGTAATGAGCATCCGCTCAATATCAATCGTAGCGGATGAGGTTCGCTCTGCTAGTTTACGCACTTCATCGGCGACCACCGCAAAGCCACGACCTTGCTCACCAGCCCGAGCGGCCTCGATCGCTGCGTTGAGTGCCAGCAAATTAGTTTGGCCTGCGATATCTTTGATGACTGCTGCAATTCCTGAAATCGCTTTGGCTTTGCTATCGAGCTCTTGGATTTGATGTGTTGCACCGCTCACACTTCGGGCGATATGTTCCATTAATTCGGTGGTGTCCCGCACCTGAGTTACGCCTGTGCGGGCAAGCTCGGTTGCATCGCGTGACGCATGCTCGGTCATGTTCGAATTATCAGAAATATGAGAAATGCTTACAGTTAGCTCTTCCATCGCCGCCGCCATCGAGCAAGTCGCATCCGCTTGTTTGGCTGCCGCTTGGGCGATTGCATTGCTCGATTGGGCAATTTGCGAGGATTGCTGGCTGAGCGTACCGGCGTGTTGCTGAACGGATTGCAAGGTGCTGCGCAGACCTTGCACCATAGTTTGTAAAGAAGCGAGTAGGCTGTTGGGGTGTTTGCAATGTATCTCCACTTGCAAATTACCCGCCGTGATTTCGCTCATAATCTGCATGGCATCTTGAGGCTCTCCGCCCAATTGCTGCAAAATTGAGCGCGAAATAAGCCATGAAACCCACGCGAGTAACAAAGCCAGTCCAAGTAATTGCACCGATGCAAAGATCAGCTTATTGATGAAAGCAGCATTGAGGTCGTCTTCATAAACGCCTGTTGCGATCACCCAATTCCAAGCAGGAACCAGCATGGAATACGCGATTTTGGGTTGTGGTTCTTTAGCGCCGGGTTTTGCAAAATGGAAGTATGAAAAATCACCGCCTTTTTTGGCTGCTGCCACTAAGTCCTGCAAGATCATCACACCATTGGTATCTTTCAGATCGCCTTTATATTGGCCGACCAACTCTGGCTTGATCGGGTGCATCTGGTAGACCATATCGGTATTGATAATAAAAAAGTACTCGTTTTTTTCAAAGCGGATATCACGTAGTGCGGCGGCGGCTTGGGCTTGGGCGGCCTCTTGGCTTAACTGGCCACGTTCGGCCTGATTTTGAAAATAATTCACCATCCCAACCGCTGATTCAACCTGTGCGCGGACTTTGGATTGGCGCTCTTCGAGCATACTTTGGCGCAGATCAAGCAGCGATAATCCCCCAACGGTCGCCAGAATAAGCGTGGCTAATAGGCAAAGTGAAAGTAGTCGGATACTGACTCGCCAACGCTGCAAGACTGAATTAATGAACATGTGATTTCCCTGTGGTATTAAATTGCGCGCTTATGGTTTTAATTGGCTTCATGCGGCAAAGCGTTAGTGTGATCGATCAGTGGCGTACGCAGGGATAGAAAATCAGTGAGCGGTGATGGATTTGAGGTTAGCGGTCTATTGGCTCAGTGGGCGGCGATAAAATGAGTAATTGCTAATGCAGCTAGGCGCGCGGAAGCCTTTGTCTACATAGAAAAAGCCCCTTACGAAAGGGGCTTTGGATTAATTGGTACGGCGGCGATACCAGCCGGTGAGCGAGAGGCGCTCGCGCTGCGCGGGAAGTACTTCGTGCTCAAATCGATTGGATAAAAACACCACCAAAGTGCCGCCGTGCGGCGTTACGTCGATGTGCTGTTCGTCGTCGAGGTAAATGCGTAACTGCCCGCCATCAAGCTCGGTCCAGTTGTCATTGAGGTATTGCACGACAGTGACCACACGCGTGTCTTGATTCCGGTGTTGGTCAAGGTGGCGTTGGTAGAAACTACCGACCGGATATCGCGCAAAGTGCCATTCTAGCTCGTTCAAGCCCAAATACAGCTCACGGTTTAAGCTCTGCTGCAAGTCGGCCATGCGCTGATTGGCTTCGCGCATTTCAGCATCATCATTCTCAACCCACAATACCGCATCACCGCGAATGTCTTGTCGCACTTGATGCGCGGCTTCACGGCCAACGCCGGCGGCTGCGAAGGCCCTTTTTCGTGTGGTGGCCAGTTGCTGCAAATGACTCAGTTCATCAGCGGATAAAAAATTCGGAATCACAATCCAACCCACGCCAGCCAATGCATCCGCAATGGTTGTATTTAATTCAGTTGCACCATTGGTTTCTAACTCAGGCATGGGAATTTTCCTCAGTGGATGGCGTTTTGGGGGCGATAAATAAATCAATCGGCCGGCTCAGTGCTCGGCGCCAGAACTTGCCCCAGAGTGGTTTAAGTTCACGTAAATGACGTTTACGTGAGCGCATCGCGACCCACAGCGCCAAGGTGAAACTCACAAATAAATTGGTCACACCGATGATGGTGACGCCCAACGCACCCCACGCAACAATCGGCCACGCCAGCGTAAATTCATAGGCTGAGATCGCATAAGCCAGATTCGCGGCCGAGAAAGTAATGTGACGTATGTCGAGCGGCAGCCCGAGCAGAAAGCCGATGGTGCCGATACTGCCGAGCATAATCCCGAAGTAAAAATTACCCGCCAATGCGCCCAGATTGTGTTCGATGTATTGGCCTAGGCGACGACTACGATGCTCACCCAAGATTTTATTAAGGAGTGGCATGGCTGCAATCCGCTGCGGGATTTGGTTGTAGAGCGATTTATTGTCGTAATAACCGGAAATCAATCCGGCCAAGAATAAGCAGCAACCGGCAATGGCGGCATAGAAAACAGCATTGCCACTAATCGGCATCAACTCCGCGAGCATTTTATCGGCCTTAGTGGTATCGACCACGTGATAGCCCAATTCATACCACCACAACCATGCAATCCCCAGTGCCACGGGGGCGGCGAGTAAGACATTGCCAATAATTGCAATAAACTGCGTGCGTATCACCTTGATAATCAGCTCAACCAACTCGGTATAACTATCGGTTTTTTTATTGTCGAGCGAAGGCAGTGCCGCCGCGATGCGCGCCGCCGTCATCGCTGGCTGCTTGGTCGCTACCGTGAAATGCAAAATATGAATCAGCATAAAACCCAAGGCGTAATTCATGCTGAAGGTAAAGGCTTCGAGTAGCGGTGGTAAGTGGGCTTTGGCCGACAAAATCTTAATCAGCGCCATAAACCCGACAATCACCCCAGCTCCCGCGGCAGAACGGAACATTTGTAACCATTCACGCCGCGTTTCACTGATGTAGTGCTCGCCGGTGTGGCTGGCGTGTTCGGTGACTTGTAAAGCCAGTAGTTCAGTATTCTCGCGCAATACATCGCGCACACTGTATTTGCGATTTTCAGCTTTGACCAGTTCGAGAAAAAGGCCTAGTAGCGCTGGTGAGTGTTTGGCTTCTGGCGTTGAATCGACCAGTTGGAATAGTACTTTTAAACGATCAATATGCTGTTTTAAGCGTAATAAATGATAAGTCAAACTGACCGATGCCCCATTTTTGGCGGCCATTTTCCAGACTTTGGCAATGATGGTTTCGCACTGGTCGAGCAAAACAAAAATATGGAGATGATCTTCATCCGGCGGGCGGCGAGCAGTGAGGTCTTCCCGATAGCGTTCGATATAGCTCAAAACTTCGGCATTGAGCCGCACAAAGGGCGATTCAAACCGTTCCACATCGGGGTGATGCAAGACGATTTCAGGCTCAAGACCAATCGCAGACAGGCGGCAAGACAAAACCTGAATCGCTTCGAGCTGTTGCAAGCGAATATGCGTTGGAATCTCAAACATACTGAGTTCTTCAGTATGGGCCGCATCGCCGACCTCAAACCAAACTTCTTTGGGTATTGCGTTCAACCATAGGTAATCATTGCGATTTGGGAATAATACCCCGAATAAATCTTTTAAATAATCAGGATTGATCGGGGGGGGGAGCAGCTTGGAACCGACACGGCGTTGAATGGCGGTAAAGAAACTCTCATTCGATAAAATACCGGTATCGGTATAGAGCTGAACTTGGCGTGTCGTCCCCAAGAGGGCAAACAGTTGTTTGCGCAATGCCGCACGATAGTCGGCGTGTTGTTCCAGCAAATAGCACAGTGCGCGGGCATTATTCACCGCCGTGACGGTATCGCTGGCCTTGGCTGGGCGTAATGCATCAATGAGTTCTTTTAGGCTGGTGACGGGATCGCTTTTCGCATCCATCATCCGAATTAGGGTTTGTTCCATATTGTTTAATCCATCGTCGTGTTGGGGATTAACGCACAGCAGCACTGACACTTCAGGCTGCACGATGAGGCGTTCGGCTTGCATATTATTTGTAACAAGGCCGTCCGAAGATGCGGCTGATTGTACCTTGCTTTTGCGCTGAAATAGGCGCGTAAGCAGCGTAAATAGGTGCAATTCCCGATGAGGATCAGCTTAGGTTTACGGCATACGCAGTGAAATAGTGCAGATCGAGCTGCTGTAATAAGGATAAAAAATTTAGATTAATCAGTTGTTTGCCGAAATTTTGATCTCGATCTTCAGATAAAAGTTGAAGCTCCATCAACTTTGTTAATTTTTATTTCAGGCATAATGCCAACGTCAATATGTCTTGAGCCTGTCATGAAAAAAACAATTATCTTGTGTTTGTCATTGTTTTTCTCGGTCGCTGTTTTTGCTTCGCCCGAAAAACTAGCACCCATTCCGCATCTACATCCCCGTGTGATCCAAGGGCAATTGCCCAATGGTTTGCGCTATTTGATCAAGCCGATGACGCCCCAAGCCGGTGAGCCCAGCGAAGTGGAATTGCGTTTACTGGTCAATAGTGGCTCGCTCAGCGAAGCCGATGATGAGCGCGGCATCGCGCATTTGATTGAGCATATGGCGTTTCGTCAGACCAAGAACTTTGGCAAGGATGAAGTGAAGGCTTTTTTCAATAGCAGCGGTATGCGCTGGGGAAATGACAGCAATGCCTTCACAGGCATAGAAAATACCATGTACTTTTTCAAAGTGAAGCCAGATACCTTAGATCGCGGATTGCAACTAATGGCTGATTGGGCCAATGGCGACATTGTATTTGATGCTGAAGAGCTCAAAATCGAGCGCGGTGTAGTGCTTGATGAAATCCGCTTAAAAAAAGAAACACTGCAGAGCTTGGGGCATTTTTACTCAGTTTTAACTCCGAATGCGCCACACTTAGATAACCAGCAGGGAGGAACTGCAGACAATGTTCGTGAGCAGTCTCAGGAACGCGTCGAAGCTCTGTATCGCAGGCTGTATCAGCCACAAAAAATGACCTTGGTGATTGCTGGCGATGTACCAAATAGCATCGAGCAAAAGATTAAGTCTTTATTTGCTAAAGCAGCAATAGGTGATCAGGACAGCCAATATCCAGTTTTGCCACTGACGCCAAAAGTGCGCACCTATCGCGGCAACCCTCCTCCGTGGCCACACACTGAGTTTGGCGTAACGTGGAATTTTATTCAGCAACCCGTTACCGATGTAGTACAAGTGCAATTGCAAGGTCTTGCGATGCAAGCGATGCAGCAACGTTTGCAGAAATTGGCGATGCAAGACAATCAGCATTTTTCTTCGGCAGAATGGTTTGATGAAAGTGGTATCGTAGGTCGTGAGCGCAATTTTTCTTTATATACCATCGTAAAAAATGAAAAGCTGGGTGATGGATTAACCCAGTTGTATCGCGAGGTGCGCCGTGCGCGCGAAACGGGCTTTAGTGATGCGGAGGTGGCCGATGCCATCACTAGCTTTACTTTGTCGCTGGAAAATATGCCTGTGTCGAATCAAACTTGGGCTGATTCGCTGATACGTTCTGCTAAATTCGGGATACCGTCTTTTTATGATGCAGACCATAGCGTCATTTTTGACCCTGCAAAGATTACGCCGCAGGCGGTGAATGCTGCATGGCAAAACATCGTCAGGACCCCCGATCAAATTGCGATGATTTTGCGACCTAAAGAATCAAATAGCAGAAATGACGGCGATACTTGGAATGATGAAAAATTGGCTGCAATGATCGCGTCGGTCGATGCCGAAACATTACAAGCGCTAGTTACCCGCGTTGAAAAACCGTTGTTAGCCAAAGAGCCGAAACGCGGGAAGGTCGTCAAAACGAAAACAGAAAATGGCGCAACGGTTTGGACCTTGAGTAATGGCGCGCAAGTATTGATTCGCCAGCAGCGTCAAGCTAATGAGCAAATCGGTGTGAATGTTCGTTTTGCGGGCGGCGCGTTGGCTTTGCCAAAAGAGTTGCAATCGGCCTCTAAAGTGTTGCCAAACTATATGAACTTGGCGGGTGTTGGAAATTTGAATTCTGCCGAGCTCAGTCAAGCGTTGCGCAATGAAGTATTGGAGTTAAAACCGATCTTTGAGACTGCACAACATGGTTTTGGTGGTGTCGCTGCGGAACGTTCTCTGCAGCCGATGATGCAGCTACTTTATCTTTCGATGGCTCACCCACGCAGTGATCATGCTGCGAATGAAAAAGCGGCGTTGCAAGCGTATCAAAGCTATATGAAGAATGGCCCTGATATGAACTTAAAACTGTATGGTGATGCGTGGCCTTATCGGCCTTGGTTTATTTTGAATGACTACGAGATGAGTACCGAAAAGCTCGATCAGTTACGCAAGCAATTGTATGGCAATCCAGCTCAGTTGCGAATGGTGTTAACGGGTGTTGCGGATATGGCGCAAGCCAAAGATCTGGTCGAGCGTTATATCGCCAGCATCCCGCCAGCTAAGCCAGCGGCGGTGACATTGTCACCGATTAAAATCGAGCCGAAGATACAATCGTTGTCGAACACGGTGCTGAGTGAGCGCTTGCAGGAGTCTCTCAATATATTTACTCATAATAATGACATGTATTCGCTCTGGAGCGTTGCGCTGGATGGCGTTGGGGCTAATACCCAGAATGCCTTCTTGCAAGAAGGATTGAACGATGTGATTAAACAACGCTTGTTGACGATATTACGCGAGCAAGCTGGGGATACTTATGAGGTGCATACTTGGGGCGAAATGTCGCCTTACTATGGGCCAACATTGAGTCTTTTATATAGTGTATCGCGTGAGAAATGTGGTCAGGCTTTAGTGCTTGCCGCACAGGAATTAAGAAAACTGAGTCAAAATTCAGTGAGCGATGCCGAGCTCAAAGCGATGCATGAGTTTATGCAAAAAGGCTTGGATAACGGCCCGAAATACCCTTACTGGTACGCGTATTCGCAAATGTTTCATTGGGTTTATAACAAGGACCTGAGCTGGTTGAATCCGAAACCCGAGCAAATTCTCAGCCGTGCCAATGTTGATGCTGCTGCTAAGAGTTGGTTTGTGCCAGAAAAATGGATCGTCGCGGCGGATGCTTGCAAAACCTTGCCGGATTTAACAGTGTTGGATCAAACGGTGACTGCGGCGAGCAAGTAATTCGCAGTGATCATGATAAAGCCACTGCAGCTAAAAACTGCGGTGGCTTTTTTATTGGCTGTTGTTTGCCTGAGGCGCGGTGGCGACCTCAAGTTGCGTCAAAAAAAACATCGCTTCAGTTTTAGAATTGCCGCACATTTCAAACGAGGGTTGCAGCCCAGCACAAACGGCTGGCCGCTCTGGCTGGCCAAATATTTTACAGCCAAGCTGTTCATCGAGCTGAATACACAAAACGCCTGCCGGTTTGCCATTGGGCATGCCGGGAATAGGGCTGGAGATGGACGGAGCGGTGCAGCAGGCTGCGCATTGTGGGCGGCATTGGAAAGTCATGCTCGGATTTCACCGTATTGTGTACGATAGGGCAAGCGATTTTTGGCCGCTTGATCTTGTGGATTAATTAATGTGATAGTTGGTGGGGTTGGTATTGCTTTGTACGCATTATTTATAAATGCTTTGATGGTAATACCCATTGGGTATAGGTTGAGATGTAGCAATAAAAAACGACCCGAAGGTCGTTTTTTATTGGGTGATAGGATGATCAGTAGTATAGGGTAATCGGCCCTTTGCTCATAAATTCTAGCCACCCGCGTGGTACGGGTAGGCCGCTTATGGCTGGGAAGTAGGCGATAAAGAGTATGAGCGCGGCAGCAAACATACTCCAAGGCAAGTATTGCGCCCATTTGCGATTTGGATTGTAGATTTGCAAGCGTTGCAACCACCACACCAGCGCTAAAATAATGAACGGCACTGACGCGAAGAAATGGTAGATGAAGACCAATTTGCGGGGGATGACTGCCCAAGGTAGGAATTGCGCTAAGCCAGCGATAAGGATAAAACCCAGCGCCAGTTTTTGGCTGTCGCTGACATTAAAGCGTTCAACCGTTGCTTTTGACCCCGCCAACACGGCACGCCAAGCCAGCGCGAAGATAAATGCGAGAGTGCCCAAATACCAAGTAATCGGATTACCAAACGCGCTAATTGTCGATACTTTCAGCGGCCCAGTCCATTCGCTACCGCCGTAATACCACATTGGTTTGACCATCGTTGGCCATTCATACCAGAACGAGCTAAATGGGTGGGTGGCTTTGAGTTCGCTGTGGTAAGCCAGCATACTCGATTGGTTGGCGAGCATGCCCGAAATGCCTTGACCAGTCGCTTGCATCAATGGAATGTAGGCGGCGGTGTAGATGAGTACCGGCACTACAATGAAGGCGACAATCGAGACCAACACGGTTTGCGTGACCCATTGCGCGTAACCACGTTGATCTGGCATCAGCGGGCCTTGCGCTTTGGCGACGCCTGCTTGTCGCCAGAGATTCCAGCAATACAGGATTGCTAAACCTAAGCCGTGGTAGAGCACGATCCATTTACTGGCTGCGCCAAGACCAAACATTGCACCGCACAGGAATAGCGATTTCATATCGGTTTTCCAGCCATTTTGTACGGGTTCACTTTGCATAAAGCGCAGCATCCAGTACGAGCTGACCAGAATAAAGAACACGCCGTAGGTATCAATCGTGGCAATTCGCGTTTGCGTGAAATGCATGAAATCGACAGCAAGAAAGGCCGTAGCTAATAGTGCAAAATTGTCCGAGCGAAACAGGCGACGCGATAGATAGAAAAACACCGGCAGCATCATGATGCCGAACGTTACGCCCATAAAGCGGAAGCCAAACGGGTTCATGCCAAACAGGGCGATGCCAATCGCGATGATGATTTTGCCCAGCGGTGGATGCGTGTTTTCGGTCGCGTCGATACCTTGCAAAATTTCCCATGCACTGTGTGCGTGATAGACCTCATCAAAATACATGCCGTTGAACGCAGTCGAAGGCGAGTCAAACTTTCCTTGCTCATCAAATAAAGCGGCTGCTTCATCAGGTCCGTTAATTTGTTTAATCGGCAGCACTTGGCCTTGGCCATCCAAGAGGGCGAGCTCATTCATTTGCAATGAGCCGGTGCTTAAACCCACTTTGAAAAAGCGTGCCGGTACATTGGCATCGACTTTGCGCCAGCGAAATTCAGCAAAACGATTGTCGACAATAATGCCCTTGCCGTTGGCCCAGTTTTGCCCGTCATTGGACCATGCAATCGCATACTCGCCAGTGCCTAAACCATGGTGGTATTGCACTGTAGACACTGTCTGAATTGAGCCTAGGTCAAATACTGCCCAATCACCTGCTGCGGGTGGATTCCAGAATTTTTGTGGCGAGGCAAAATTGCCGAGATATGTAAATGCGGCGATTGAGTAAAGTATGCAAATGGTCGCCAAGCCTAGCCATGCGTTTTTGCTCACTTTGGCCAGCGGTGGATCGCTTGGGATGGTGTTGGCCGGAGCTGTAGTCAGTGGTGTGGATACGGCGGCTTCGGGCAGCCGCTGGATATTGCCACGCAAGAAAATATCGTAGCCCACACGGAAGGTTTGGATCAGCAAAATTACATTTACCAGCGAACCGAGCCACAAGAACACATTGCTGTTTTCGACCAATGAGCTTTGCAAACGCATCATCATATCGAGCGTGATGAGGGTGTTGATATAGGTCGTTAAGCTCGCTGCAATTGCCAGCCACAGTACGCGTTTGTCGCCGATGACGAGGAAGGCGGTGAAGCCGATAAACGCCGCTGGGAATAAATAGCGCTCGTGCATTTTTGGCCCGAGCACGAAGAACAACACAAAAATGGCAAAGGCGCCAAATAGATAACGACCTGTATTATTTTCACGTTGATTCGCGGCGATGATGCCGTATACCACTGCGCCCAAAGACGATAATGTCAAGAACCAAGCCCAAGTGCTGACTTGCAAGCCCAAGAATAAGGTTTCGTTTGCGACCCAGTTTTGGCCGAGCAGGGCGTATAGATTAAATGCGTTTAAAGTAAGGTAGTTATAGCTGGCCAATGTGCCGCCATACAGGCTAAAAATCCATGTTGGTTCACGAGAAATCGTAAACGGCAGTGACAAGATAACAAACGTTGCAATCGCCGCACCGAGCGCTTTGAGTTGCAATGGGATGTTGCGAAGTGACAGCAGTGCAATCAGCGCAATTGGGCCTACCAACAGCGCTTGCGGCTTAAACAGAACGGCCAGTGCATATAAACTGGCCGCAAAAATAACGCGGCGACGCTCTAGCATCAAGAACGATGCCGCGAGCATGAGTGTGAAAATACTATCCACTTGACCCCAGAAGGCCGAAGTCACAATCGCCAGCGGGTTAAATAACCACAGGAGCGCAGCCACTAAAGCGAGGGCACGCTCGGTGGTGTTGTGGCGGGCAAGGCTAAGTAAAAAGAAAGCGCCCGCAATATCAGCTAACATCGCTGGCATTTTGAGCAAGACTAAAAAGCTTGGCGTGCCGTATTGAATGCCAAACCAGTTCGAGATGGCACCAACGAGCCACAGCACCGTGATGTAGCCCGGTGGGTAATCAGCGAAATAGCCGGGTTGATAAAAGCCAGCAAAACCACGGCTATACATATCGATGGCCCAAGCGCTAAACGTACCCACGTCTTGCGTATAACCCAGTACCGTACCTGCTCCCCATGCTTTGAGTAGTACGACGGCTGCAATTAAAGCGAATACCTGCCAAGTTTGCGTCAGTGGCGTGATGCCATCAATGATGGTGCCATAGCGTTTTTCGAGCGTATTGCGCTGTTTAATGACAAACCAAGCGAGGAGCAAAAATGCAAGCGTTACACTGACCGCGAGTGTTGAAACTAGTGCGGCAGATGCTTTTCCACTTGGTGCTGCAGCCACTGGTGCGGTTGCGGGGGGGGTAAAGCTAATGACTTTAGCGCCTGCAGGTGGCTCGCTTTGGCTGAGAGAAATATCATCAAACCAGACTGTGCCGGTGGCTAGGCTGCCGTAAAAGCCGAGTCGGACGGCAACTTTAATCTCAGTTTGTTCTGGCCCCGTTTTGCCCCAGGCGACGATTTCTTGCCAATCGCTATCGCCTTTGATGTCCCCAGCAAATTCCATGGCATCCACCACGCTGATATTCGCACCGACTTTGCTATCACTTGGAATACCTTGCGTTTTCACCCAGCTAGACAAGCGATACCATGTATCAGGCTTGACCTGAATCGCTTGCATGAGCTTGCCATCATCGCCTTGCTGAAGATTGATTTTGAGTGATGCGCTGCCGCTATGAAAGACGGTTTCATCCCGCGTAGCGGTGCTCGGTGGATCGCCTTGTGTCCAGTGATCAAAAGTCCAGCCTGCCGCACCACCGGATGGGCTAGCATCTTCTGCACTTGCGTTGCGCACTATATTTTGGGTTTCGGCATAGACATTGGCTGAAAACAACTGCAGTAGCAGCCCAAATAAGATGGCAAAACAACACTGAATCCACACCGTTCGCACAGAAAATTTAGACATGATGCAACACTCAAACTTTACCTTGGGGAAGTGCGCACTATAACGGCTCTCAATCCTTACGCCTAGTTCCTTCCTGAGGAACACGTGCCTATGTCACATCCAGTCTCTGCTCTGCTTGCGTTATCAATTCTTACGAATTCAATCTGGCTGCGGCTTTGGCTTAATCGTGCGGTGCAATATCATGATAGCTACATCAGGAATTGCTAAAGTGTTTATTTTATTGGCTTTGTCGTGTATTTGCCTCACTCCTATTGCGATGCAATGAGGAATCAAGTTTGAATTGTGAAATAGCCCATCAGACGGGGTTTCCAAGCGAAGCTTGATGATGTAAGGTTGAGTCCGTTCGATTGTGTAACTGCAAATTGGAACACTACAAAAATAATCAAGCAAAATGCTTGGCGCCAAACGAGCGCGTGGATGGAGGGTGAAATATGCAACAGCGACTGTCAGTGGTTATCCCGTGTTACAACGAAGAAGAAGTCATCAGTGAAACACTGAAACGATTGCGCGATTTTCGCGCAACGGTGTTGGATATGGACTGTGAGTTCATCTTTGTCGATGACGGCAGTAAAGACCGTACCCGTGAATTGTTGATTGCAGCACAAGCGGCGGATCCTGAGATTAGAATTGTTGGATTTGCCCGTAACTTTGGTCATCAAACGGCGGTGACTGCAGGGATTGATGCCGCTAGCGGTGATGCTGTGGTGTTGATCGACGCTGATTTACAAGATCCACCCGAAGTGGTGAGTGAGATGATTGCGCTGTGGCGTTCGGGTTACCATGTGGTGTATGGCACTCGCGTTGACCGTCCGGGAGAGTCCGCCTTCAAACTCGTTACTGCTCGCGCTTTCTATCGTGTGCTGAACAAGCTTTCAGACGTACCTATCCCGCTGGATACCGGCGACTTCCGTTTAATGGATCGCAAAGTGGTCGATGTGCTCAAGGCGATGCCTGAACGGGATCGTTTTGTACGTGGAATGGTGAGCTGGGTTGGCTTTAAGCAAGTTGCACTCCCATACCGCCGTGCAGAGCGTTTTGCCGGTGAAAGCAAATATCCGCTGCGCAAAATGATACGTTTTGCCACCGATGGCATTTTGTCCTTCTCAACCAAGCCATTGCAGCTGTCGATCACCATCGGTTTACTTTCTTCTTTCATTGCGCTGATCGGCATTATTAATACCTTATTCGTACGCTTAACCACACCTGATTGGGTGGCTGGATGGGCGGAAATCATGGTGGCGATTTTATTCCTTGGCGGCGTGCAATTGATGTGCATCGGTATTTTAGGTGAATACATCGGCCGGATTTACAACGAGATCAAACGTCGTCCTCTGTATGTGGTGCAAGATAAAATCGGTTTTCCGTCTAAGGAATAAGATCGAGTCGAGCACCCCGTCGTATGAATTACGAATGGGTATGACGATGTTTTGCTGATGCCTTTGGGTTTCCAATGCCACCAATCATTAAGAAATTTCTCACTTTTGCTGCGGTAGGTTTATGTGGCACCGCGATTCAGTACATGGTGCTATGGCTGGGTGTGGAATTTTTTGCCATCAAAGCCGCAATTGCCTCAGGTCTTGGTTATGCCTTGGGCTCGGTCGCCAATTATTTATTGAATTACTTTGTCACTTTTAAAAGCCAACATAATCAAAAGTCTCACCGTGACGCCGCAACAAAGTTTTATGTGATTTCTGGCATTGGCTGGTGCATCAATACGGGTTTGATGGCCTTGTTTGTGGGGTATTGGCATTGGGGCTATTGGTTTGCACAATTGCTAACAACGGCGATTGGTTTGATTTGGAATTTTAGTGGTAGTCACTGGTGGGCATTTCGGCACGCCACCGTCAAAGCAGTCGATACTTCATCGGCTCAATAAAATCTAGGTTTATCTATGTTTTTTGGATTGATTTATTTCGTCTTGCATTTGCTGGCGTGGTGCTATGCCGGTCAAAAATTATTCGCCACACATCCATTGTGGGTACGGATCGTTGCTGGGCTGGTGCTGGGTGTTGTCGCTTTGATGTGGTCGCCGGTTCCGTTCGCGTTTGTGCTTGGATTTACGCCGCTAGTGCAAGGCTTGGGCTTGGCGCTGTCTTGCGGTTTGGCAGGGGCAATTTACACCTACGCTAAACCGCTCACAGTCAATCCTGATCTGGATTACACCAAATTGCATCGCACTTTATTGTGGCTTGGCATTCCACTAATGCTCTTGATGGCTTATTTGTTGCATACGCATATTATTTTGCCAACAGAAAATGGCTATGACGTTGGCCAAGCGACCTATGGCGACTTGCAAATGCATATGGGTATGGTGACTTCGTTGGCGCGGCAAACGGTGTTTCCGCCGGAATACAGCATTTTACCCGGCCATCGTTTGAGTTATCCCTTCTTAGTGAATCTTGTTTCGTCTTCCTTGTATCAGCTGGGATTTTCCTTGCGCTGGGCGCTGCTTTTACCATCACTGTTGATGTGTAGTTTGATTGTGATGAGTTTTATTTTATTGGCGTTTGAAGTCAGTACAGACCGCCGCGCGACACAATTGGCAACAGTGCTGTTTTTTCTCAATGGCGGTCTTGGTTTTATTTATTTTTTTGGGTGGCACGAATACAGCTTCGCGCAAATCTTGACCGAGTTTTATAAAACGCCAACCAACTACAATGCGATGAATATACGCTGGAGCAATGTCATCGCCGATATGATAATTCCGCAGCGCACATCGATGGCGGGCTGGTCAGTGGCGCTGTTTTCGATGTGGGCTTTATTGCGCTTTACGCGTTGCAGCGGTAAGGAAAAGCACGGCTGGGGCTTATTAGCCGGGATTTTGGTCGGCTTGTTACCGATGATCCATACTCACTCATTTATGGCGATTGGCTTGCTGTCGCTTGGTTGGCTGGGCGTTGATTTGTATCAGCGCCGCACACAGTTACTCGGTGTTGTCGGTGACTGGTGCTGGTATGGTTTACCGGCGATTTTTGTGGCAATTGGTCAATTGTTGTATTGGACTTTTCCGCAAGCAACGGCCAATGGCGGATTTGTGCATTTTCATTTGAATTGGGTCAATGAACTCAAAATCGACCCGTATTTTTGGTTTTACATTAAAAACATGGGGGTTGTGTACATCGCTTGGCTGGCTAGCTTGCTGCTTCTGGTCCGTAGTCGTTGGCATACGGCTTTGTTAAATCGCAATTTGGCCGTATTACAATTTGGTCCTTTGGTGATTTACATCGTCGCCGAGCTGATTATTTTTCAGCCTAATCTCTATGACAATAACAAGCTGTTTTACATCTGGTATGTGTTTGCGGCGATTACAGCTTCGTGTGGAATTGTGAGTCTATTCCGCTACTGGCGTGAACGTGGCCGCTATTTTGCCGCATCGAGTTTGTTGATTTCGGCTGTGGCGATAGGCTGCTTGGCCGGAACGCTAACCATCGCGCGCGAATGGGTGTCTAACTACAATGCTTATAATGCCGATCACGTTGCCGCCGCCCAGTTTATTGATGCAAATACGCCCACAGATGCGATGTTTGTGACTGCTGATAATCACAACAACACCATCTCGGCATTAACAGGGCGAAATATCGTCGTTGGTACCGATACCTTTTTGTTTTTCCATGGTTTAAATACGCAGCAACGGCATGCCGATGTGAAAGCGATTTTTACTAACCCAGCGCACCGCGAGAGTCTTTTGGCTCAATACAAAGTCGATTACATTTTCGTGAGTGACTTTGAGCGCGGTGTTTACCCAACCATCAGCGATCTGGCCGCGGTCTATCCCATCGTATTTCAGCAAGGTGCAGTGCAGGTATTGGCTGTCTCGCCGCGTGCGCAGCAACGGCGACGCTAAGTGGCACATATTGCAGATCTGAAAAAGCCATTCTCAAATTGAGAATGGCTTTAGTATATTAATCTAAGCCTTTATTGGATTGATCTGCGCTAACATACCCTTTGCTCGTTGTTTTATTCTCTGCCAGCAACCCTTTACGCCATAGTGCAAGAGTGGTCTTTCGAAGCCATAAGTAATTATCGTCGCGATGAGAATAGAAAGCACGAAAGAAGCGAGGAACATCGACCACCGCCATGTTGGATCATCGGTAGGATTGGGCGTGCTAGCGGCCAACCAGCCATGCTCTTTTAATACGCGGGCAATGATTTGGTGCCATAAGTACAGGTTGTACGAGATCAGTGAAAGAAAAATCAGTGCTCGATTGGCGAGTAGTTTGCGAAATAGTGGATGGGCAAAGCTGCTTGCGACCGTCAGCGTGATCAGTATCAGCGCCAAAGCTGGCCGATAGTAAGACTGCCAAATCGGGTAGCCATTGGGGGCTCCACGATGTTGATTCAGCGAATCAAACAGCAGTAAGACACATACGATGGATAAAGCGGCAATCAAATTGATGCCGATTTTTAGCCTGCCCAGTGGCGCTTGGCGCAGTAATACCAGCAAGTAAGCGCTCAGCATGCCAGCAGCAAATAAATCTAGAAAACCAGGGAGTTGATTATTCCAATGAATAAACTCGTCCATGGGTAGCATGCGTGTCCACATCCGGTAACTGATTGCCGCTGCACAGAGTAAAGCAAAGGCCAGCCAAGGTCGGCGGCGAAACAGCCATGCCAACACCGGAAATAGCACATAAAACTGAATCTCTACGCCGAGTGACCAAAATACGCCATTGATGGTGTATTGCGTATCGGGAAATAGATTATGAATAAATCCCAAGTGCATCAGGATATCTGTCCAGTAGCCGCGCTCGGCACTCGTCGGATAGAGATCCGGTAGTAGTAGCAAGATTAATAAGATGGCTAAAAAATATGAGGGCAGAATTTTGATCGCACGGCGGTAAGTGTAGTGCGTCAAACTAGGTAAGCTCGTATTCTCGATCATGGTTTTCGCGTGCGGATAACAGAGGCAAAACGCACTGAGAAAGAAAAATAGCTCAACGCCTAGTCCGCCAGCAACTTGAATAAACTCTAAGCTTAAACGTCCATCGCTGAATGGAACGGGAATGACCCACCAAGAAATTTGCCAAAAGTGAAATAGCATCACCAGCAAAATGGCGTAGCCGCGCAAACCATCGACGATGGCAATATGTTGTTTCTGATCTCGCATCGGTCAGTTACGCTTGGGGATTGATTGCATCAGCATCAGCGCGTTTAAGTCGCCAAGCCAGCGCTACAGATAGCACTATCAGTAAAAGCAAGCCTAAAGCAAGCTTGAGCCACGGCGATGCAGACGGTGCTGATATTGGCGGTGCAGCTACTGGCACAGATGGGCTCAATTTAAGTACTTTGCTGCCGGTCGGAATAATGTCGACCATGGTCATGGAAACATCATCAAACCAAGCTTCACCTTGGTTATTATTGGCAAAATGCCCTAAACCCAGCAATACGGTGACTGAAGTTGCGTCGCCTGTATCCAGATAGACTTGCCGCATTTGCCATTGCTCATCGCTTAGAACGGTTTCGCTGGCGTCGGCATTGCCTTCAATGCCAATCACGGCTGCTAATGCATTTGGATTTGCGCCACGGGCTTTGACTTTGGCTTCAAGTAAATAATGATGATTTGCCAAAACAGGGATGGCTTTACTTAAATAAGCGTGATTGGCTTGGCTACTTTTTAGATGCAGGCTGTTGTTTCCAGCATCGACATGGATGTCGGCACTCGAAATATTGGGTTGCCAAGTTTGAAAATTCCAGTCCTTAGGCAGTGCTGGCGCGGCATCGAAGGATTCATTGATTAGTAATTTTGGTTCTTGCGCCCAAGCACAAGCCACAAAGCCCCAAAGTAGGGGACCGAGGATTTTTTGATACATGTTGTCTCTTCCTTATTATTTCAACAATGTACCAAAATCGCACCCTAAATGGGGTAATAGTTATTGAAACTTATCGATTGATCACATTGAAGCATCACAGATGCCTGTAGATTCCAATCTACAAAATTTAATTTAGATCCAGTGTTCTTTGCAAATCCTTAATCGCAGTACTGAGCTGATCTTGGAAGTGCGCTTCAGCCAGAAGCGTGCTCGATACATCCTCTAGGCCATCTTGGATGATGGTCATCAGCGCGGTTTCTTGTCGCTCGGTCAGTTCTAAACCGACCAATGCCAGCTCCACCTTCATCATGACATTGTTTAAAATAATCGATGCCGAGGCACGGCCGGTGCGTTGCATTTCATCGATATTGGCCAAGGTGGTGGTGAGGTTTTTAATGGTGCTATCGATCGCGCTGCCTCGTTGCGACGATTGGTTAGAGGTATTGATCGCTTCAAGTCGAGTTTCTACGGCTTCAATCAACATGGCTAGGTGATCACGTAAGCGACCACAGCGATCTGGATCATCAACCGGCATATTGGAAATTAAGCAACGCACGTGCGGGTAGGTGATCGACATGCGGGTTTTAAATTGCGTAATTCGATCCATTTTGGCCATATGCTGCACGACCGAGATTTCAAGTTCGGTCGCTGGCCCGCGAGCATTGAGCGCGAGTGTTTGCCCTGCAGGTAATAAAAACTCAACAACGCTTTCCACCTCAAACATGGCTAAGGCTTTTAGTGCGGCATTGGCCAGCTCAAGTGGTGTTTTGCTTTGATTGAAAAACTTGATCCCTTCGAGCATCAAGCCAGTTTCGCTCATGCTGGTCATCGCCAGCATGGCAGTGTTCGTAGCGTATTGAGCTTGTGATTTAAGCTGAGCGCGTTCGCTAATTAGTTTGAGTACATTCGCGACTTTGGCTTCAAGCACTTTGGGATTGATGGGTTTGAGAACGAAATCTTCACCGCCGACTTCAAAACCGCGCAAGCGATCTTCGATGCCATCGAGTGCTGATAAAAACAGAACCGGCGTGTCGTTAATATCAAAATCATCTTTGATTTGCCGACATAATTCATAGCCATCCATTTCTGGCATTTGAATATCCGTAAGTATCAGTGCAGGACCCTTGTTGCGCAATAGCTCTAGCGCAATACTGCCTGATTCTGCGGTGATGACTTGGCATGTTTCACTGAGCGCTTCATAAATAAAATCGAGCATGAATTCATCATCATCAACGACCAAAACCAATGGTTTAGCAAAATCATTCATTTTCTAAGTCCTTCCTAGTCTGTTAGTTTTTTATATTTTTTACTTAGGGATATGGCTTTCCCAAGCGTTTTTCCATGGCATCAATTGTTCGGCAGGCATGGGGCGAGCGACGAAATAGCCTTGCACTTCGTGGCAACCAATTTGAACAATTAAATTCCAATCGGCTTCTGTCTCAACGCCTTCGGCAACGAGGTTGAGTGAAAACTGTCGACCTAGATTGGCGCTGTGTTCCAAAATGCGCTGTGCTGAGCTATTCGTACTTGCGCCGCGTACAAAAGCACGGTCTATTTTTAGTTCGGTAAATGGCGTTTGCATAAGATGCTCCATCGTCGAAAAACCCGTACCAAAGTCATCAATCGACAGACCAAATCCTTTAATTCTTAAGCGCGTTAAGATATCCAAACTCAATACATAATCATGTGAAAGTTGCGTTTCGGTGACTTCTAGCGTGATCGCGCTGGGGGAGATGTCGTGCTCTTGCAGTATTTTTTCAAATTGCTCTGGTAGCTCCAGTCGAGTCAAATTATCCATTGAGACATTGACTGACAATTTGAGCGTGTGGCCTTGTTCTTGCCAGATTTTGAGTTGGCGTACCGCTTGCCGTAGAACACAAAAAGTAAATTCATCAATCAGTCCTAATGCCTCAATGGCAGGAACAAACGCAATTGGCCCTAGCATGCCTCGAGTCGGGTGGTGCCAGCGAGCGAGGCTTTCTGCGCCGATGACGCGACGTTCTTGCGTGCTGACTTTGGGTTGGTAATACAGCTCAATCGCGTCGTTGGCCAAGCCCCAGCGTAATTCGGTTTCATTCAGCTCTAGCTCAACCGTTGTGTATTCATTGGCAGGCGGGATGCCATTGCTGATGGGCTTGGTCAGCAGCGCGGTGAGTACATCGGGTTTAACGGGTTTGCTTAGCGTTTCGCCTAATTTCAGCCCGAATGATTGTGCGAGCCGCTCGGTGGCTTTGAGTACTTGCTCATCCATCCCTGATAAAATCGCAATAGCACCACTGTATTTGAGCTGTCCTAATTCACGCAGAAAAGCGACGCCATCCATATCAGGCATTTGTAGATCACATAGAATCCAGTTCGGTTGCGTGGCTTGCTGGGCGAGGTAAGTCAGAGCATCGCGTGCTTGTGTAAAGCACGCCAGCTCAGTCACACCGATATTCTCGAGCTGTTGCTGCATCACATCCAGCATGAATTGATCATCATCGACCAGCACGATGCTTAGACTACTGGTGAGCTGGTCTGAGTGGGTTGTGTTGCTCGTGTTGCTCGTGGTGTTCGGTTTAGCGTCAATTAAACCGAGTTGACCAAATTGTTTGCAAGTATCCTCAAAAAGGGTATCTGCCGCTTTGATCTTGATATCAAATTCTTCTGGCGGTATATCCAGGGAATCTAATTCGGCTAGCTGTTGCCCCAAGGCCATGGCGCCGACAGTGCGAGCGGTCGATTTGAGTTTGTGGCACTCAAGGGCAATGGTTGCATATTGTGCCGATTGATAGGCCAGCTCGATTTGCTGTCTGCCTTTTTCATAAGCGCTGAGAAATTTAGCAATGTAATTGCGCTGCCGTTCAGTGTTGTCACCGAGCATCGATTGCAAAACGGTTAGATCAACGAGCTCGTTTTGCTTAGGTTCGATCACTTCGGCCGTTGGGCCGGGGACTTGATTAAGGCAACGCAGTAAAGCGCGGTAAAGATCGGGAACGTTGATGGGCTTTTCAATGAAATCATTCATCCCTGCTTCTGTGCATCGCCTTTGATCCTCTGTGGAGACATTCGCGGTCATTGCAATAATCGGGATTTGTCGCCAGTTTTGATTTTTTCTGAGCGTACGGCAGGCGGTGAGGCCGTCCATATTTGGCATTTGCAAATCCATCAAAATGGCATCAAATTTGATCTTTTCAGCCAATTTGACCGCTTCAATCCCATCATTAGCAATGACCACCGCAATGCCTAGTTCTTGCAAGAACTCGGTGCCAATTTGCTGATTAAATGGGTGGTCATCAGCCAGCAAAATATGCTTGCCAATTAGGCTGGTGAGCTGTTGTGGGTCAACTGGTGTTGCGGGCCTGTTGAGTGAAGCATCCGCGGCGGGCAGCAAAATGCAAAAACAGAACTCACTCCCTTGGTTTGGCACGCTGCGTATTGTGATTTTGCCACCCATTAAATTGACGATTTGCTGGCTAATTGCCAGCCCTAGTCCTGTGCCGCCATATTTGCGGGTGGTCGAATTGTCCGCTTGCTGGAAGGACTGAAATAGCTTGGTTTGTGCCTCCTCGCTGATGCCGATACCACTGTCTTTGACTGAAAAACAGACTTTGCCATTTTCGCCGTGATGTAGCGACAAATGAATATCACCTGCTGGTGTGAATTTAATCGCATTACTCAATAAATTGAGTAGAACTTGTCTTAGACGCAACTCATCACCGATACATCGCGTAGGGAGCTTGTCGCAGAGGTTAAGGTGCAGATGCAGCCCTTTCTGTTCGAGTTGGGCTGAAAGTAGCTCGAGCAGATTCTTGACGAGTTCTGCTAGGCTAAATTCGTGAGAATCCAGCGTGAGTTTGCCCGCCTCGATTTTGGAATAGTCGAGAACATCGCTGATGACGCCCAATAAGTGAGTGCCAGATTGCTCAATCTTTTGTAGGTAATCGCGCTGTTTATCACTGAGACCCGTACGCAGGGCCAAATGGGTCATCCCTAAAATACTATTGAGTGGTGTGCGAATTTCGTGGCTCATATTGGCCAAAAATGAACTTTTTGCTTGATTGGCTTGCTCCGCTTGTTGTTTGGCTTCGACGAGTTCTTGGGTGCGGCGTTGCACCCGTAGTTCTAAAGACTCCGCTAATTGGCGTAGGTTGTCTTCATAAGCGATGCGTTCGGTAATGTCCCGTACCATCGCGGTATAAATCGGTACGCCGTAATTGTCTGAGTACGAAATGGCAATCTCGACGGGAAACGTCTTGCCATCCGCGCGTTCCCCCTCGACTTGGCGTGCCGCTTTGCCACCCATCTTGCGGGTTTGATTGCCTTTGATGGCAAATGCATTCATGTGTTGCCGATGATTGGCTGTTTGATTCATCGGAATCAGTGTTTCAATGGGAGCGCCTAGTATTTGATGGGCGGAAAAGCCAAACATTTGCTCTGCAGCGCGATTAAATAGAATGATATTAAATTCGGCATCGGTGGTGATGATGGCGTCCATCGCTGCATCAATCATTCCTGCGAATTGGGCACGGCTCGAGAGCAGCTTGTGTTCGCTGGCTTTGAGTTGGGTGATGTCGTTAATGCTGACTGGCACGTGGCGCGCTTCGTCCAGACTTTGTGGGATTGGAAAAGAAAGCGTGGCTTGAATCGGCTCACCTTGCAAGGTGACAAGATTCACTTCGCTGTGGAATTCGAGATCTTTGCGCCAGAACGCGCATAGTTCTTGTCGCACGACTTCCTCAGTCCCTTCGCCGAATAAACGCGTAAAGCTGCGTAAAAATTCAGCTTTCTCGTGACTGCCAAACAATTTCAAGGTCGCTGGATTGACATCAATGACCTGAATTAAATCCATTATTTGATATGCCGCCGCTGGATTTTGTTTTAAGTAAGCAGGGAAGTCGCTTACCCCATTGGCGCGCAATTCATCAAGGTGTTGCAAGAGTTGTGATTGATCTTGATTCCAGATCGAAATACCGGTGTTATCAAATAGTTGTCGGTAGCTTTGCTCGCGTTCTGTGATTGCGATCTGATGTTGATGCTGTGCTGTTAAGTCAATCAGTGTAACTAAGTGATCCCCTCCCCAGTGGGCGTGTAAGGGGGATGCACTGGCTAAAGCGTTGACGATGTTGCCATTTTTGCCGTGAATATAAATTTCCAATGGTATAAAAGCGTGTCCGCTGGTTTGCGCCTGATCGAGCCGTGTTTGCCATTCTTGGCACACCCACGTGCGATAGGCTTCGTCGGGGTAGGCGAGCGACCACCACGTCGTTAAGCAAGGTATATCGAGCAAGGTATAGCCGAACAAGTCGGTAAATGCGGGATTGAGGTAGGTGATCTCATGCGCTGGATTGTTAATCGCCATCGGGATGGGGGTTGCATCCATGATGGCATTTAAGGTGCGTTCAGTTTTGTTTTTAGCTTGCTCTGCTTGTCGTAAGGCACTGACATCGCGCCAGACGGAATGCGATGAAACAATGTCTCCGCGGTCATCACGAATCGCCTTGCTACTGAGCAAGACATCGAGTACCGCGCCATTCTTGTTTTGGATTTGGAGCGGAATATTCTGTAATTCGCCGCTGATGCGGTAGTTCGGCAATAGTTCGGATTGAACCAATTGAGAAGAGTTTGGGGTATATATTTCTAACACACTATTACCAATAACTTCAGATCGATACATGCCTAGTTTATCGAGCAAAGTTTGGTTGCAATTCATAATCAGCGTGGTGTGTGGGTTGATGCTGAGCAGCATGTCGGGTGATTGATCGTAGCTCGTTTGCAGTTGTTGCTGAGTTTGCGCGAGGAGTAGTTCACGCTGGCGGCGTTCGGTGATATCACTGATAAAGCCTTCAATAAACAAAAGCTGCCCGTTTTGATCGTAGATGCCGTCGGCTTGATCCCAGACCCATTTTTCACTGCCATCGGCCGTGAATATTCGATATTCATTGCTGCAATGTAGTTGGTGGGCAATATTATGTTGGCATTTTGCCCATAGCCAGTCCACATCATCAGCGTGAATGAGGTCGCCGAGGGTGATGATGCGCTTTTCGATCAGATCTTCGGGTGAATAGCCCGTCAGCGCTAGACTGCCCGCAGTGCAATATTCCAAAGTCCAATCGGCATCATTTTTACAGCGGTAAGCCATGCCTGGAATATGGCGCAGCAAATGCGCAAAGCGTTGTTCGCGCTCGCTGACTTGTTGGCTTAATTTATTCAGCGTGGTGATGTCTTCCACATTGCCAATATAGTGTGAGAGTTGGTCTTGTGGGTCAATTTGGGGAGTGGCTTGTGACAAAACATGGCGGATTTCGCCATCCGATAACAAAATGCGAAATGTCATTTCAAATGGCGCTTGTTGTGCCAAGGCCTTTTGCCATGTTTCGAATACGGTGGCTTGATCATCGGGGTGAATACTGCGTGCCCAGCCCGAGCCGAGGCTTTCCGCATGGCTGAGTCCAAATAACATTTGCCAAGCGCGATTGGTGTCGCAACATAATCCTGTGGCATCTGTGATAAAGATCCCTGCTGGAATGACGTCTAGCCATGCAGGAATAGCAAATGGACTATTTGAATTCTTCATTTCCAATGCACGTTATTTTGATGGACTTTTGTAATTTAGTGTACGTCTGGAGTAATTGCCCGTTTTATTACTGAATTAAATTCATAGCTGGTGCTACTTTGCCGCTGCAGGCGTAAATGATGTGTCCTAGTGAACGCGATGACGGATCGAGGAGACTTTGGTGCTTTGAATTTGAAAAAACGGCCCTAGGGCCGTTTTATGGGTATATGTTGCTAGACATTATTTATCAATGTCTACATGCAAATACCTTAGCCGAATAGCTTGCCCTTCAATAGGCCCATTGCTGCGCCCATGAGGTCTTGATTACCTGCTTCAACTTCACCGTTCGGTGTGAGACCATTGATCAATTGTGGTAATAGTTCGGAAATTTGGCTTGCAGCGGCTTGTGGATCAACGCCAAATTTATCAGCTACCGATGCCACCATATCGCTACCTAGTACCGATTCAATTTGCTCGGCAGAGATTGGCAAGTTTTCGCCATTTGAAACCCATGATTGGGCAACTTCACCTAGACCACCTTGTTGGAATTTTTCCAGCAGACCAGACACGCCGCCTTGTTGTTCAAGCAGGCCAGCCAATGCACCCATGCCGCCTTCTGCATTGTTACCACCCAATAATTGGCCGGCTAAAGAATCGAGTAAACCCATGATGTTTTTCCTATGAATGAGTCATTGATTGATAATTACATACTGTCGGATCGGCTTTTGACCTTGGCGAATATTCTTATTTAGCTTGTCAATAATGGCAAGTTAAATTTCAGCTTTGCGTATGAGTAGTTTTTCAAACTCAGTACTTGATTGTGGTCGGCTCAGTAAAAAGCCTTGCGCATGATCGCAATTGAGTTGTTGCAGAAACGCTAACTGTTCGGGGGTTTCGACACCTTCGGCGATCAGCTGCAAATTCAAGCTGCGGGCAATCCCGCAAATCGCATGGACTAAGCCTGCGCTGCCGCTGTCATCGGGTAGATTGCGGATGAAGCTCTGATCGATTTTGAGGTAGTCGAGCGGAAAGCGTTGTAAATAGGATAAGTTCGAGTAGCCGGTGCCAAAGTCATCTAAGGCTAGTGAGAAACCCGCCGCTTTCAGCCGAGTGAGCAGGCTAATCGTCGCCGCGTCGCTTTGCATCAACATCGACTCGGTGAGTTCTAATTCAATTCGGCTAGGGTGAAGCTGCAAATGACTCAGTAGATGGGTCAGTTGCTCGGGTAAATTGGCTTTAAATTGCCGCACCGAAAGATTAATGGCAAGGCGAGGTAGATGCAGATTCGTCTCATCCCATTGTGATAATTGCTTGGCTGCTTGCAATAACACCCATTCACCAATCGGAATGATGAGGCCGGTTTCTTCGGCAAAGGGGATGAATTCGGCTGGAGAAACAAAACCGCGCACGGGATGCAGCCAGCGGATCAAGGCTTCGGCACCGACTAGGTTTCCGGATTGGCAATCATATTGGGCTTGGTAAAACAGTTGCAGTTCGTTTCGTTCGAGAGCGTGGTGGAGTTCGCTAGAGAGCTTGAGTCGCGCCATCGAACGCTGATTCATCTCGGGTGAGTAAAACAGCATCTCTTGCTGCGCTTGCTTACATCGATGCAGCGCCACAGCGGCTTGGTTGACCAATTTTTCTGCATCACGCCCATCGTCGGGGTAGACGCTGATCCCGATATTGGCATTGAGTAATACTTCTTCGTTACCCACGTTAAAGGGATGATTGATTTTCTCTAGTACGCGCTGGGCGACCATGGCGGCATCGTCACGATGGCGAATGTCGAATAAGGCAATATAAAACTCATCCGCACCAAAACGCGATACGACGTCTTCATCGCGCAAGCTGCGGCGTATGCGTTTTGCAACTTCAACCAGCACGATATCTGCGCCACTGTGCCCAAATGAGTCGTTCAGCGCTTTAAAACGAGCAATATTAAAACAAAGTAGTGCGCCATGATGATTATTGCGCCGGGCTTCCGTTAAGGCCTGCTCCAACAGGGCAAACAGCATGCTGCGATTGGGTAGATTGGTGAGTGGGTCAAAGTAGGCGAGTCGATGGATTTGTGCTTCAGCTTGCCGTAGCTCGCTTAAGTCAGAAAACACTGCAAAGTAATGCGTGAGTTCACCGCGTTTATTTTTAACCCCACTAATTGCGAGATGAATCGGGTAGCGAGCCCCTGATGCGCGCTCATCCCACAGTTCACCTTCCCAGTGATTAAGCAATTTAAGTTGTTCATGAATTTCAGTCTGGGTTTCGGATTCGCGCTGTAAAGCTTGCAAAAAGCTAGGCAACTGCGCCAAGGTTTGCTCGTTATTTCGTTCGGTGATGTGGTGGTAAGCGGCATTGCAGCCGACGCAGCGAAAATCTAAACCGGTGATCACAATGGCATCACTGGCTTGCTCAAAAATATGGTTATAGAGCCGATTTTTTTCTTCGAATGCTAATTGTTCGGTGATGTCGGTGAGGTATCCGATCATTCGAATGGGTTTATTGTGCTCGTCTCGCACCAAGGTCAGGTGGATATTTGCCCAGAATACATCGCCATTTTTTTTGCGCCGTAAAACTTCCATTTGCGCGTGCCCTTGAATCAGCACGGCATTGAAAAACTCGCTATCGTCGGGGCTCTCGTCGGCATAGAGCATTAAAATATGCTGCCCCAGTACATCGGCTGCGCTATAGCCAAAGAGCTGTTCTGCGCCCTTATTCCAGCCCGTAATATAGCCTTGTAGGTCGAGCGTAATCAGCGAAGCGACCAAATCGTTAATGATTTGGCTGCTGGCACCGAGTTCATTGCTGGTTGACACTTTAGATCGACTCACTAATTAAGCGATGTACCCAAGTGATCGCTTTGAGGTCGGTATTGATCCAGCTGGCTTGTTTGGCCAATAGTGGTTTCAAAATCGGATTTTGGTGTTCACCGGCTTCAAGTGCTGTGAGTTGCTTTAAGGCTTGGCCTAAAATACCTTCACTAGAAAGCAAGGCCGCGCGCAAATGGTGATCAAGTGGTAGTGGCGCAAGCAGTTGCGCAAGGGGCTCGCCAAAGAGTCGATCTAAGAGCGACAGCATGCCGCATAAAAATGCCTCATCGGCGCTGGTGCTGCCTAGCCAGCCTTGTTCGGCCCAGAGCGCGAGTCGTTTGCCACGCATTGCCGCAGCAATCAAAATCACGGGTCTTTTATCATCCTCACCGTATTGTTCTGCATAAAGCAATAATTGTAGCCAACGCTGTAACTGCCGCCGCCCCAAAATAGTAATTGCTTGACGAATACTACGCGCTGGCGTGGCATTGCCCATGCCGACTGAGTTGACCAACTTGAGCAGGTTCAACATCAATTGGGGCGCTTTAGTGAGCGTAGTTTCAAGCGAAGTTGTTTCAGCATCACTGACAATGAGGCTCAATAACTCAAGCAGTACCGGTTTACTGGGGTTTACGGCATGAGTGCTGGTGCTGGCAACGGTGTACCAATCCCCGCAGGCCATATCTAAGTTATTGAGTTTTTTGAAGTCGCTGGCTTGTTGAATTTGAAAATGCAGTCGCCCAGTATTTGGTAATGCGATGCCATTTTCTGTTACTTCTACTTGGGTGATGGCCTTACTGAATTTCTGCTGATGATCACTTAAAGCAAAGCAATGCAGAGCGCCTAATTCTTGATTCAGTAGGGCGGCGCCCAATTGATCGGCATACTTGGCTGCATCGTGGGCGAAAATGCCGCTCCAGTGTTGCTGTTGATTCCATGCTAGTTCAAACACAATCATGATGTGATTCTCAAAATACCCATACTTAAAACTAGGCTTTGGAATGACTTAGGGCAAGTTGATGTCTCTGTTTGGTTTGCAATGTGGCGAAGTCATGAGTGTCGGTGATGTAATATTTTTAGCTGTGCTTTGAGTTGTAGGGGGTGGACAAGGCAAGCGCTGAAATTAATACCAAGAAAATAGACTACGCTCACGTTAGAATCAGTTGCTAGCTCAATACGTTATTGAACTTTACGTTTTAAATACTTACAGAATTGATTTTTTCTGGCTAAGATAAAATGGTCGTCGCCATTAGGCACGCAACATAAGTGAAACATCATGATTAATGCATACAATAAACCGATCGGCGTTATCGACGACGACGAAGCGCTGGACATTGTGGGTTCAGCTGTTTTGAAACTTTGGGATGCGGTGGATGATTTGTCGCGTTTGCGGCCTGCGCATACCCCTGATTACCATGTCACCATTTTTGGTTCGGCACGAATTGAAGACAATACGCCAGCCTATGAAGCGGTGAAACAGCTGGCGGCACAGCTGGCTGCGATGGGTTGCCGGATTGTGACTGGCGGCGGCCCTGGCTTGATGCAGGCGGCCAATGAAGGCGCAAGTAAAGGCGCACCGAATCGTCCAGAAGCATCGGTTGGGATTCGGATTGATTTGGATTTTGAGCAAAACGTGAATGACTTTGTCGGCCGCGTATTTGAGCACAAAACGTTTTTCTCGCGTTTACATCATTTCATCATGCGCTCGAACGCCTTTATTGTAACGCCTGGTGGGATTGGTACTTTGTTGGAATTGTCGATGGTGTGGCAATTGATTCAAGTGCGCAAACTGTACGATACGCCGATTATTTTGGTCGGCGAAATGTGGCATGAGTTGGTCGATTGGGCGCAGCATTATATGGTCGATAATAATGCCGGTTTGGCGAGCCCCGTCGATATGCAAATTCCGATTGTCGTCGATACGATTGAAGATGCGATTCATTTGATTCGTGAGCATCACGAACGGTGGCAAAAAACGGATCGAGAACTCAATCCTTCTCGAACCTCACCCCCGCGCTGAATTTGAGTATTCAATCGATCATATGGAAAAAGCCTCGATTTCTTGGCTAGAAATCGAGGCTTTTTTGTGAAGATCGTATGGTTTTTTATTGTGTGGGTGATTTGAGCTGGCCAATCAGGCTGCGCGCCATCACTGCCAGCACGCCGACCGCCACGAGCAATGCCCCCCAAAGTAACCATTTTTTCTGTTGAGCAGGGTCGCTTTGCGTTGTTGGATTGGGATTGAGTACCGCACTGGCTACGCTTGCATTCGCAATAACGCTGCTGGGGGTAAGTAGTAAATCCACTTCGCTTTGCGCTGCACTGACGATGGTTTTATTGCCGTAGGCCAGCGTAAAAGGAGGATCGCCACGTGCGACAAAGATCAGCGTGCTGGGAGTCCAGCCCATTTCAATCTTAACTTGACCGTTGCCGACGCCACCACCTTGGGTATCGAGTTGTAGCTTCCATTTTGTGTGGCCGTTCGGGCTAAACATGGGCGGGGTATTGTTGAGTTCAACGGTGTTACGCATCAGTCGGTATAGCACGCCTTGCCAGCGAGACTGCCACGCCGCATCACTACGTTGGCGGGAATAAAGCTGCGCTCGTACCACTGTATTGATTTCTGGCAGTGTGATGCGCATTTGATCGACGGGCGTGGCAGTCAGCGTTTTAAAGAATAGCGCGCCTTGCTCAGACTTGCTGATGTGGGCGGTTTGCCATTCATGTGGTGTTTGTGTTTTTCCTTTATGCAAACCCACATCGACCGACTGTAATTGTGGTGCGCCGTCCGGCCAGCTTAGACGCAGATATTTGGCGTTCGTGTTGGGAAGTACCAGCGTCTGCTGCGCGAGCTGCTGATTTTGGTATTGCAGCTTAAGGACGTTGCCGCGTTGCAGCTCACGCCATTGCTGCAAATCATCGCTGGCCTCAATAATAACCGTGCCGCTGTATTCTGGATTTTGCCAAGCAAAGGTGATGCTGCTGAGCGGTGTTTTGATCTTGCTGGCATCAACGAGATAAGTGACGATGTCTTTTTGCAGGGCTTGCTGTGTGATTTGTAGCAAGCTCCCATCGGGATTGCGCTGTATTTGCGTGCGACTTCCTGCTGTGCTTTGTTGTTCGGTTTGTGGAAAAAAGGGCAGCGATACCGCTTGCTGCTTGGCTTCGATAGCGGACGGAGTGCGTAAAGTGTACGGCACTAATTCACCGGCAGCATTAAACACCCGCAGATCGCCCAAATCGCTGCGTTGGCTGTGCTGATAGACGTCCAAGGGCAAGCTCAGTTGATATTGCGCGCTGCCACTTTGGGTGATGAGGCTTTGGCTGTAATGAAAATCAGCGGGAGTCGGATTGCCCCAAGCTGCTGAACTAAGGAGCGCGAATAAAAGCCAGCTGCGCATTATGATTCCTCCGAAGTGGCTGCATTGCGTGGTGGTAGCGGCGAAAAATAGCCAATCAGTAGCAACAAAATCCCAACGCCAATAAACGCCACAATTCGCTCAATGCCGCTAATGCGAGACAGATCAAACATAAATAGTTTGATCACGACGACGGACAGCAGCGCTGCGCCAACGAGCCACAATATACGCTCAGCTCGGCGCGTTGCAACTAGCATCAGCGCCAGTGCAATCAGCGTCCAGAAGATTGTTAAACTCATTTGTACCAACATCGAATCGGCCAAGGCGTCGATTTGATATGTAATATGTTGCGTGTGGTGTAGCGTTCGCAGCAAAACCGCATTGAGCCAAACAAAGATCGACACGCCCGCACCCGCTAGCATCAAGGTATTGGGCCATGCAAATTCAGGCCATTCGTCTTTGCAGCGCATGAACCACATCGCCAAGATGCCGAGCGTGAGCCATTGCATGATGTCGATGGGATTAAGTAGCGGCAAGTAGGGCAGCGGCGCCATATTGCCATCGGCAAACGCGCTATAAAGTCCCCAAATCCAGAGAAAACCGCAAACTGGCAGTGGGCCAAGCGCCCAATAAACGCGGCGGTAATCGTCTACCGGCCAGCGCTGGCCTAATTTTAAGAGTAAGAAAATTGCGCTACTTAACGCCAATGGCCATGCTGTGAGTGACCAAATGCCTTCGGGTATATGACTCAATATTAATAAATTCAATTCATGGGCGAATATACCCATGCAGAGCCATAGGCTGATGAGATGCAGGCCTTCGCTAAGCGTTTGTGGGCCTTCATCATCATGGCGCAGTAACAGCCAAAAATTAGCCACAATCGCAAGCGGCCAAATAATGTGATTGAAGAAGTAGCCATTGTGATCCAAGGCGAGTAGTGACAGAACCAGCGGTAAGGCTTGCGCTGGCCAACGCGCGGCAGGCCATTGCTTGTGTTGCCAGATAAAGCTAAACATCGTGCTGGTGATAACAGCCAGTACGACGAAGGCAAGGTTTCGCTGTGGATAGTCGATGAATCGTTGTATTTCATTGCTGTGGCTACTGACCCACCATAACAAGCCCCAAGCGCCAAGAACCCAGCCCGTAGCGTGGAGTTTGGATTGATAGCGCAGCCAGAAGTCGCTGTCTGTTTTATGTAATTGCCAGCCGCAAAAGAGCCCCGCCAGCGCCAACATCAGGCCGCCGATGTAGTTGCCGTTCAAAATCGGCATGCTACTTTGCAGGTGCATGCCAGCCATAAAGGCTAGCCCGGCGAAAAATTGCAGGGCTAAGCCAAAGAAGAGTGCTAAACGACGTTGTTGGCGCAAGCTCAGCCACACCACGCCTGCACCTTCTAATGCCCAAATCGCCGCGCTGACATTGCCATCGAACGCGAGTGGGATCGCCAGCGTGGCAAAAATAATCCCCAGCGCCAATAAGGATTCCAGCATCAGTTTCAGACGTGGATTGTGTTGGCGGATTAAAAATAGTCCTAGACCTAAGTAAAACAGCGCCAAGACGACGGCTGAAAACGCAAGGCCATATTCGATACCCTGCATTAGTTTGGCCAGTAAGCCAAAACTCACAATGGGTGTACCAAACACCAGCGTGCCATCCACGGGCGATTTGATTTCGCAATCTTGGCGTAGCGCATAGAGCACGCTGATGCCGACATAAAACAAGAAAAATAAAATTAGGAAGGGGAGGGTGCTAGCAAGTAAATCGGGATGATAAGACAGCGCGCCCCAAAAAGTCGCTATCGAGAAAGTGAAGATAAATCCAAGTAAATTGAGTGGTCGCCAAGCTTTAAACCAAGCCATGCCAAAAATACCCGCGTTTAAAATCGCGTAGTAACTAAACAACATCACATGGCTTCCGCCACCTGTCGAGGTGAGAATCGGCGCCAAAAAGCCGCCAATAATCCCCATCACCGCGAGTGATCGCGCATTTTGTAAAATCGCCAACGCGGCTGAAAAAACGCCGATGGCGACCAATAAACTGAGCGCCAAACCAGCTGGCACAAGTTGATACAGTTTGAGTGCGCCGAAGATGGTCATATACAACATGCCGATACCGCCACCCTGCAAAATCAGCGCGTAGCCTGATTTTTTGTCGCGCAGTCGCCAGCCGATGACGAGCAGCGCTATTGCACCCGCAGCAAGGCCAGTCAGACGATATTCAATCGGCAACATGCTGTTGTCGGCGGCGTATTTCAGCAAAAATCCGACCCCGAAAAACAGAATTAATATCCCAACTCGGACTACGGTATTGCCACCCAGTAACCAAGCCTTGGCTTGATAAAATAATTCTTCGGCAAGCGTTGGCGTGGTCGGTTTTATAGGGGCGGGGCGTGCTTGTGGTACACGAGGCGCGGTGATCGTTTCGATCTGTGCCGCAATTGGTGTGGAAATCGTTGCTTTGGTCGGTTCAATACTTGGATTTGTATTTGCTGCTTGCTCTGTGATGGTGCTGCTAGAGTCGACCGGCGCTTGCCCTGAGCGAAGTGCTTGTACTTCCTGCTCTAGTTTTTGTACCCGATTTTGCAGCTGAATAAATTGTTGTTGCAATGATATAGGTGGCGCTGTTGATATCGCTTTGGTTTTGCTGCGATTTTGGCTGTCAATCAAATGCCCGATGACGCCGCCAATTGCGGCCATCAGCAAAGCCGTTGGCCATTCATCTAAGCTCCAGCCAAAAGCAAAGCCAACTAAAAATAAGAAAAACCGCAACATAATGCGCACCTTAAAATCACTGTGTCGTCATCATAGTGTATTTATTACTGCGCTTGTTATGAGCGAGTTGGCTTTGTGCGGCTGTTATTGCATTTGAATTAATTTGAGGCGTAACGTTTGGGAATAGAAAAGCCCCAACAAAAGATTGTTGGGGCTTGAGGTTCTTGCTATTAACTACATCAAGTTACCTTGATTATTTGCGAGCGTTACCCATTGCTTTAGACAATGTTGCATTGCTGTCATCACCATCGAGAGACCAGCTGAATACGCCGCCGTTCAAGCCTTTAGATTTAGCGTAATCGATCTTAGTTTGGATGACTTCTGGAGTGTCGTAAGACCAGAAGTTAGTGCCATCAAACTTGTACGATTGCTTAGTCACTGGGTGAACATAAACAGTACCAGGTGCATTTTTCAGTACTTTGTAGTCTTCGATACCTTTTTCATAAGTACCGCGAGCTGCATCCGTTGTTTTTTGGTACAGACCGTTGTTTGCATTGGTTACACCAGTCCAGCCACGGCCGTACTTAGGAATACCAACAACCAGTTTCTTCGGATTCACACCAGCTTGCAACAATAGATCCACTGCATCAGCGGTATTGTAGTAAGACACTAGACTGCGATCGCCGTAGCACTTGTCTTCTGGTTTGCCTGAGCACTTGTAGCTTGGGCTAGCTGGATCAGCATACAAGTGAGACTGGAAGTCAGTTGGGCCTTGCGCATTCCAACCACCGTTGTAGTCGTAAGTCATCAAGTTGATCCAATCGAGGTAACGAGCGTACTCACGTGGCTCAGTCATTTCGATCTTATCGCGACCTACACCGATTGCAACGGTCAACAAGTATTTCTTCTGATTTGCCGCAGCCAATTCATCCAATTGTTTGCGGAACTCAGCCAACAACAATGTGTTGTTGCGCTTGTCATCTGGCGATACCGTGTTGTAGCCAACACCTTGTACACCTGGGAATTCCCAGTCGATATCAATACCATCAAAGATGTTTGGTGCTGAGCCTGGACCGCCGCGGCCATCTACAACTGGCAAGTTGCCTTTGATGTAGATATCGATACAAGATTTAACTAACTGTTTACGCAACGCATCAGTTTTCGCTGCTTCAGAGAACCATTTCGACCAAGTCCAGCCACCTAAAGAGATGAACAATTTCGTGTCTGGGAATTTTTTCTTGTACGCTTGGAGTTCACGGAAGTTACCAGCGAGTTTGTCATCCCACTTGATCGTGTCCGCAGCATCTACGCGACGTTTAGCTGTTAAACCCATGTCAGCCCAAGCATCGCCACCATCACCTGCACCACCCTCAAGCTTGTTGATGATACCGCACTCGTAGCCGCCATTTTTCGGATAGATATTACCGAATGCGTAGTTGATGAAGGTCAGTTGTTGAGCTGCGCCAGAGGTAATGATGTCTGCTACTTGGTAGTCACGGCCATACACGCCCCACTGAGTGAAGTATGAACCGACTTGAGCTGTCGTTGGTGCAGGGATTTCTTGGCCTGGTGCTAAAGTTGGAATCGCAGTTGGAGTTGGGGTTGGAGCAACTGTTGGTGTTGGGGTTGCGCCGATTGGTGTCGCTGTTGGTGTTGGCGTTGGCGTTGGCGTAGCGCCAATCGGTGTAGCTGTTGGGGTTGGTGTTGCAGTTGATGTACCGCACTCACCTACGTATTTCCATGGGCCCCATTGATCTGTGGTCGAAGGCGTATTGCCTTGAGTCCACCAGTTCGCAGTGAATTTCTTGCCGTTATAAGCAACTGTCGCGCCACCGTTGTAAGCAGTAGCAGAATTCCACGCCGCAGTCGTGCCACATGACTGTGGTGGTGCAATTGGTGTTGTGGTTGGCGTTACTACTGGGCCAGATGTTGGGCTAGGTGTTGCAACTGGTGTTGCTGTTGGCGCAAGTGTAGGTACTGGCGTTGCTACTGAGCCTGAAGCGACTTTCCACAATGTTGGCGTTGAGGCTGGATTCCAGTTAGCACCAACGTGAGCCGTGTGAGTTACCAAAGCTTGATAGTTTTGGCCAGAGTAAGAAACTACTGCACCTGCATTGTAAGTTGTGCCTTCTTTCCATGCATCTGCAGCGTAGGAAAAGCTAGCTACCGCCATCATTGCAGCAGGGATTGCGGCTACAGCAAAACGATTAAAGTGTGACATTCGGGTCTCCATCCTTTTGTTAGTTTTGGTATTGCTTGCACAAATTAATTGGTACTAAATTTTGTCTTGGGTACTGTCAATAAATTGAAAGTATTGGGTTTCTCTTCACTGCTATATATGCATCTCAGTCATAGCTGAGCTGTCGTTGTCATCATTAATTTCCAAAATTAAATTCGTGTCAATACTTTTTTTTTAGAAATTCTTGATAGCGAAAGAGGGCGTTTTGATATCGCCTCGAAAACTACAAATGACGTTTTTTCTTGAATTGTGCTTTGCAGCATTATTATTGAGCTTGGTTATAAATTTGAGTTTATATGGGGTTTTTTGCGTGCTGCGCTGCAATATTAGCATTTTTTGATGTAGCTATTTTTGATAGTGCATGTAGTATTGATGATTAAAACTACAATCAAAATCTGTGTTTTTTGTATTGATGTGACAAAAATCACAAAGGCTATTTTTGCTTAAATTTCATTTTGCTTTCTTTATTATTTATTTCTTGTAATTTTTTGTTTGTAATCTAATGGAGAAGCTTGGTTGATTATTGAGGATGGCATGTCAGGAAGTGGTATTAGCAAGTTTGTTATTCAAGATGGACGGGTTCATATCAATTAGGTTGCTATTGCTGTTCGCGTTTGCTAATGCTGTTGCGCTAAGTTTTTCCCAAATTTGTATTTCGATATAGAGTTCGAAGTCATATTCCCAATATCGTTCATAGGGCACTAGGTGATCGTTACTTGGTAAACCAAACGTGTTGATCAATTCGTCCAATTCACTCAACAAATAGATTTTTTCAAAATAAGGTTTGTCGGCGCGGCTGAGCGCTATAAAACTATCAGGGAAAGTGATTGAGGTGGTTAAGGGATTTAGCTCGGCAAGCTTGATTGTGAGCGATTGATGGTGTGCATTGAGATCTTTAAACCATTCTGAGGCGCCAAGAACTAAGTAGCTTGGGTGTTCAACTTGGGGTTGACCGCCGCGCGCGATAAACAATTCGCGCAAACGCTGCTCGATGACTTTGCGCTTTTGGATGTAGTCTCGCCCATATCGACGGCGATAGCTTGGCTCTGATTGATGCCGCGTTAAAAGTTCTAAAAAAAGTGGGTCTTCATCAGCGAGCGGGAGTTCGGATAAACTTTTGAATGGCCCCTGTTCTGCTAGGTAGTAGTGGGTTGCGAAGTTAGGAATGTTTATATTTATTTTTGATATTTTCTCGGTGTAAAGATTTATTGTTTTTGGGTTGTAAAAGTACAACGTTTTTTTTGTGCTAGGCGCGTAATATGACTCACATGGAACGCGACTTGAACACGCTACCAGACGAGAGAACCACCCGATGCCCCATCCTGAACAATGGGGCATTTTTACGTCTATTGAATGTATAAATCAATTTGATTAGCCGAAAAAAATGCCGCCCGGTTCTGGGCGGCATTGATTTGATTCAGAGCCATTATTTCAGTTTGGGCTTTTCTTTGTTCAACATCAGTTGTTGAACTTTGAGTACGCTCAGTGCCTGCTGCAATTGATAATCAGATTTAGATACTAATTCGCGAGGGTTTTCATCCGCTTCCGCTTCACTTGCATTGGTCTTCGTAGGTTTTTTGGTATCAACCTTAACTGGTGCAGGGGTTGCAGTCACTTTGCCGGCATTTTTGTCAGTCGGATTATCCAAATGTTTGCCTAGATCAGCTTCACGCATACGGAAAGGGCTTTCTTCTTTGCCGCTGAGGGTTGCATCCTCTACGATAATATCAGGGGTAATGCCTTTGGCCTGAATGGATCTACCGGCTGGAGTGAAATACCTAGCAGTGGTAAGTTTAAGAGCGCTCTTCTCGTCAATTGGCAGGATCGTTTGTACTGAACCTTTGCCAAATGTTTGCGTTCCCACCACTAAGGCACGTTTATGGTCTTGCAATGCGCCAGCCACAATTTCAGAGGCCGATGCTGAGCCACTATTGACCAGTACCACTAAAGGCACGGTTTTCACTTCGGGCGGCAAGTTTTTGAAAAAGTCTTTTTTGCTATCGCGTTGATAGAACTGTGGGCTCGCAGTGAGCTTGACTTTCGAATCGGCAACACGGCCCTCGGTGTAAACCACTAGCGCATCTTTGGGTAAGAAGGCGGCAGAAACACCCACTGCTCCATCAAGCAAACCACCCGGATCGTTACGTAAATCGAGGACGATGCCTTTTAGTGGCGCCTTGTTTTCTTTGTACAGCGCTTCGATGGCTTCGCCTAGTTTTTCAGAGGTATGCTCTTGGAATTGCGTAACGCGAATATAGCCATAGCCAGGCTCGGCGAGTTTGTACTTCACCGACTGAACTTTAATAATGGCGCGTTTGAGTGTCACCACAATCGGCTTGCCTTCGCCTTTGCGTAGCAGGGTCAACGTAACCGGCTCACCCACTTTGCCGCGCATTTTGGAGACCGCTTCATTCAGCGACATTCCTTGGACTTGGACATCGCCAATTTTGACGATGAAGTCGCCCGCTTTGATGCCTGCGCGAAATGCAGGAGAGTCTTCAATGGGTGACACCACGCGTACAAGGCCGTCTTCCATATTGACTTCAATGCCAAGGCCACCGAACTCACCTTGGGTGTTCACTTTGAGTTCTTTAAAAGCTTCTTCGTCCAAATAGGTCGAGTGTGGGTCAAGGCCGGATACCATGCCTTTGATGGCTTCGTTAATGAGTTTTTTATCATCAACGGGCTCTACATAACTTTGCTTAATCACGCCAAACACCGTCGAGAACGCGCGTAGCTCATCGATCGGTAGTGGGTTGCTGACAACTTCTTTATTGGCTGTCGCATTAAAAGACAGGCTAATGGCGACACCAAGCCCAGCGCCGGCAGCCATAAGGCTGACTTTTTTCCAGCGGCTGTAGGGTTTATTCGACATTCGTATATTCCTATTGGCAATCGTTAAGGCTCATTTTGAACCCATTTAGTTATCTTACCCAAGCGGCCGGATCAAGCGGGCGGCTGTTTTGGCGTATTTCAAAGTATACGCCGGAATCTGCCATTCCGCCGCTATTCCCCGCGTTGGCTATTGTGTCACCCGCTTTGACTGAATCACCTACACGTTTTAAGAGGCTTTCATTCGCGCCATACAGGCTCATATAGCCATTACCGTGGTCAATAATCATCAGATTACCAAAACCGCGAAGCCAGTCGGCAAAAACGATACGACCAGACGCTACTGCGTGTACAGGTTCGCCTGTGTTGGTGCGGATGAATAGCCCTTTCCAAGTGCCGCCTTCGCCACGCGGCGCACCAAAGCGTCCGATGATTTCACCTTTAGCCGGTAGGCGCATTTTACCTTTCAGTGCGGCAAAATTGACACCGGCTTGGCTTGCATCCGGTACGGCATTATTTACTTCGCCTTGGCTTGGGGAGGCGACTGTTTCTTCTTTGGGTTCAGGTGGTGTAGAAGGAACTGGTTTGCCTGCCGATTTGGCGGCTTGTTCTATTTTGGCTTGGCGTGCTGCTCGTTCTGCTTTGGTTTTAGCTTGGGCGGCTGCACGTTTTTCAGCTTCTTGTTTTTGCTTGGCAGCAGCTCGCGCTCGCGCCGCTTCTTGCTGTTTGATGATAGCGTTGAGGCGAGTAATCAGTTGCGTGATTCGTTTTTCATCTGCGGCGAGTTTTTGAATCTGATTGCGCTGGCTGCTGATGGTTTGCGAAAGTTGGCTAACTAGCTCTTTTTTCTCTTGCTGTTGTGAAACCAATTCTTGGCGTTGCTGCTGTTTATTGCGAGCGATTTCTTGTAGTTCTTCGTTCTTTTCTTGAATCGCATCCGCGAGCAAATTGAGTTCGCTTAGTTGGCTTTCTAGCTGTTTTGCCAACGCTTGTTGCGATTGGGCAATGTAGCGGTAGTAGCTGAGGTCGCGATTGGCTTGACCGGGGTCTTTTTGATTCAGAAGTAAGCGCCAAGCTTCGGTATTACCGGTTTTGTAGCGACTTTTGAGTAATTCACTGAGTTGCTTTTGGCTGATTTGAATGTTTTTTCGCGTGTTACTGATATCTTGCTTGAGTCGAGCTAGTTCTGCTGTCGTCAGTTGACGCTCGTTGGCCAGTTCATTGAGTACTCGATTGGCTTCAGAAATTGATGATTCGGCATTTTTCAATGCATCAGCAGCTTCAGAGCGATTGGATTCGTTGGCCGAGAGGTCTTTTTGTAATTGCTTGATTTGCCCACGTAGCTCTTGCAGCTCGGCTTGCTTCGCTTCTGGTGCACTACCAGAAACTGCTTTAGGTGCAGCAAACGCAGTGCTAAACACACTGGTTGCAAAAAGAAAGAGTAGTCGTCGCAACACTAATCGACTCGAATTAGGAATGATCAAAAACGCTACTGTACTTGATTCATTGCTGCGACTAAACCCTTAGCTTCATTTGCAGACTGAATCCGGTTGAATCAGTCTGCATTTGGTACTTTTTTACAAAAATTTAATCAATGATTTGCCGGTCATTTCGACTGGTTGCGATACACCCATCATTGCCAATAGTGATGGTGCGATATCTTGTAGAGCACCGCCAGCAGATAAGCGCGCTTCACGACCGATGTAGCAGAATGGCACTAAATCCGTAGTGTGTTGCGTATGAGCTTGACCAGAATCCTTATCGAACATCATTTCGCAGTTGCCATGGTCAGCGGTAATGATGACTTCACCACCGATCGCCAATTGTGCTGCGACGACTTTACCGACGCATTCATCGAGTGTTTCAACCGCTTTCACCGCAGCATCAAAAATACCGCTATGGCCAACCATATCGCCGTTGGCGTAGTTACAGATAATCGCAGCATACTGTTGGCTTTCGATGGCGGCGATCAGTTTGTCGGTTACTTCATGTGCCGACATTTCTGGTTTCAAGTCGTAGGTCGCGACTTTTGGTGATGGTACCAAAATGCGGTCTTCACCCGCGTATTCGCTTTCTTCGCCGCCAGAGAGGAAGTAGGTCACGTGTGGGTATTTTTCAGTTTCGGCGATGCGTAGTTGCTTCAATCCCAAGCTAGCAACGTGTTCACCAAAACCATTTTTTACTTTAGGTTTGGTGTAGGCAACCGGATGGTTGTAGGCCGAGCCGTAATCGGTGGCTGTGCAGAAGTAGCCAAATGCAGGCTGACGTTGCGGATGTTCAAAGCCTTTAAAATCGCTAGCCGTTAGGGCTGTGGTGAGTTGACGTGCACGGTCGGCTCGGAAATTCATGAAGATGACGACATCGCCATCTGCCATTTGTGTTGGTTCGCCAATGACCGTTGCTGAAACGAATTCGTCGTTTTCATCGCGTTTATACGCATCTTCTAGGCCTTCAATCGCGGTGGCGGCGGTATAAAGGCCGATGCCGTCAACGATTAATTTGTAAGCAGGTTCTACGCGTTCCCAGCGTGTGTCTCTATCCATCGCCCAGTAGCGACCGACGATACCGACGATTTTTGCACCGTTTGCATCGCAAACAGCTTGTAGTTTGTCGATGTAACGTTCTGCGCTGCGCGGTGGTGTATCGCGGCCGTCCAAGAAGGCGTGAATGCGAATGTCGGTTACGCCTGCTTCATGCGCTGCTTTAATCAGACCAAAAACGTGGCTTTCATGGCAATGCACGCCGCCGTCAGACATCAAGCCCATAATGTGTAGAGCTTTGTTGTTATTCTTTGCGGTATCAATCGCCGCTTTGAGGACTGGGTTGTCTTTGAGTGTGTTGTCCGCCACATCGCAATCAATGCGGCTAATGTCTTGCTGTACGATACGGCCCGCGCCAATATTTAGGTGGCCTACTTCTGAGTTGCCAAATTGTCCTGCAGGTAAACCAACAAACTGCTCTGAGGCATTGATGGTAGTAAATGGGTATTGAGTAAATAAACGGTCGAAATGATGTTTGCGAGCATGTAAAATGGCGTTGTCATTGCCGCCAGTGCGATAGCCAAAGCCATCTAAAATTAATAGCAATACGGGCGTAATTTTTTGCGTCATTTCCTGATCCTTGGGGCTAAAGTAAAAAAGGTTCATTGCGCGTTCTGCAATTTAATCGGTGAGTACAGTTGGAATCATTCTCAATAATGGGTAGTATTCTAACCTAAACTGCTATTATGCCGTGTTCGCGTTAGTCTTTTTGCTGATTGAGCGCAGAAAAAATATAATTAGACTTGAAGAAAGATAAGAGACATGATGGATTCTATTGCATTAATGGACGATGAACACATCGATCAAGCTTCGCGCGCGATGAAAGCGATGTCCCATCCGCTGCGCTTGAAAATTTTGTGCGTGTTAGCGGATCAAGAAGTGAGTGTGCAAGATATCGTTGAACGTGTTGGTACCACGCAGTCGAATATTTCACAACATTTGGCGCTGATGCGTGAAAAAGGCGTGTTGCGGACTCGCAAAGATGCCAATCGCGTGTATTACCGAGTTGGTGATCAACGTACCTTAGAAGTCGTTGCGATGATGCGGGATGTGTTCTGCGGTTTCTAGGTATTTGACTGCAGCCATTGTTTGGCAATGGCTGCGATGATATACATCACTTGATTAGTTTTTTTAGCTGATCGTCTAGTTTTTCTTTGTGCATTCTGCCGAGTTCCTTAAACACGAGTTTGCTCTGCGCATCGTATATCACGGTAAAGGGTAAGCCGCCTTGCACATTGCCTTGTGCACGCATCATTTCCATCGCGCTATTGCTGCCGATTAGGGTCGGGAAGTTCACTTTGTATTGTTTCACAAAGACGCTCACTGGCTGGACTTCGTCGATGGCAATCCCAACAAATTGAACTTTGCCTTGGTATTTTTTTTGTAATTCGACCAATTCTGGCATCTCTTGGCGGCAAGGGCCACACCATGTCGCCCAGTAGTTCACCACCATCGGTTTGCCTTGCCATTGCTTCATGGCTTGCGGTTTACCGGCTAGATCAGGAAAACTGGCGGCCATAAAATCAGCCGCGTTTGCGAGCTGCGTGGCGGCGATGAGGTTGATTGCGAGCAGAATCTGTTTCATTGCTGTGCCTTTATTTGTTCAAGTGTCTTCAAAAACGCGCTTGGATTTTGAAAGCCGATGACGCGTGGCTTTAATTCTTGCCCATTCGGGCTGTAGAAAATCAGCGCTGGTGGGCCGTAGAGACCATAGCGAGCTAGCAGTGTCGCATCGTCGCTACTGTTTTTGGTTACATCCAAGCGAATCAGTACCACATCATTTAATTCATTTTGCACGGTTTTGTCGGTGAGTGTTTCACGCTCAAATTCAATGCACGCCACGCACCAGTCGGCATAAAAATCAAGCATCACGGTTTTACCACGGGCAGCCAGCAGCGCTTGATCCAGTTGCGCGGGTGAGCTGACGTTTTGGAAGCTGAGTTCGTGCTGTGCTGGTGCAAAGTAGGGCGCCCACAGTGGGCGAGAAATCCAGACTGCCATTGCCAATAACACGACACCAAAAAAGAGTTTGATGCCATGCATTACGCGTCCAGAGAGACGCGGCAAGATGGTGGAACCAAATGCACCAATCAATAGTAGGGGCATACCAAGTCCAAGTGCCATTACGTATAAGGCGCTGCCTCCGAGTACTAAATCGCCTGTTTTGCCTAAGTAGGCGAGCGCAGCAGCCAAGGGGGGCGCAATGCAGGGGCCTACCAGTAAGGCCGATAACACACCCATCACAAATACCGATAACCAGCGTCCACCCGGTAGGCGATTCGCGAGATTATTGATGAAATTATGCGGGCCTTGTGGCAATTGCAAATGAAACACGCCCATCATCGCAAGCGCCATCACGACAAAGAACAGCGCGAAAGCGGCGATGACCCATGGCTGCTGTAATACGACCACTAATAAGGTGCCGGTTGCTGCTGCTGCGATGCCCAGCGCCGTATAAGCTAATGCCATCCCTTGGACATAAACAAAAGTAAGACCAAAGGCTTGCCAGCGGCGGGGTTTGACTTGCTTGGCGTTATGTCCAATGACGATGCCCGATACGATAGGGATGAGTGGATACATGCAGGCAGTGAGTGCGAGTCCGATACCGGCCAAAAAAAACACGCCAAGCGTGCCAAGGAATCCACCTGCAAAGTAAGCGAGTTCGCTATTCACTGGAGGGCTGGTTGATGCGTTGGCACCAAAAAGATCTTTTAAGCGCTCACTCGGGGTATTTTTACCAGCTTGTAATTGTTGCGTTTGTGGTGGGTAGCAAATCCCCGCATCGGCACAACCTTGATATTTGAAGGTGATGATTTGATCGCTTGGAACGGGCGAACTAAATTTGAGTTGGATTTGAACGTCTTGCCCGTACACCTCGACTCTTCCAAAACTCGGGTCATCTTTGATTTTCCCCTTTGGAAAAATGGCATCTAGTTTTTTGCCCTCGGCAGCAAAGCTCATCCGGTCGCGATAGAGGTAGTAATTGGGTGCAACGCTAAAATGGGCGACAAAGGTCTGTTCATCGACTTGAGTTAGCTGAGGGATGAATGCTTTTTCAGGTGGCAAAAATTGGGTTTCAGCCTGCGCACTGATTGCGATAAAGCAAAATAGTAGCCAGCTTAAAAATCGGTTCATGCTTGGGTCTCGATCGTTTCTGCGCGTACCCAATTGCAATAACTGGGCAAGCCATGTGTGACAGGAAATGCGATAATCTCTGGGATTGTATAAGGGTGCTGGTTTTGTAACCAGCTTTCAAGATGTGAATAAGCCGCAACCGTTGTTTTGATCATTAATGGAACTTCAGTGGCAGTTTCTAGCCTATCTTCCCAGTGATAGATAGATTGCACAGCGGGTAAAACGTTCACACACGCGGCGAGTTTTTCTTTGACTAAGCCTGAGGCTAGCGCAGTGGCGGTAGTTTGATCAGGACAGTTGCACCACACGATTAATAATTCAGTTGGAGTTGTCATGCCTTACCTTTTATTTGGATTACTGTTGGCCTATCCGTTTGCCGAAGTCATGTCGCTAATTTGGCTGGCTGATACGATCGGTACAGCTTGGACTGTGGTCTGGATGGTGGTCTCATTTGTATGCGGCGTGCTGATGTTGCGGCATAGTCGTCTTGCCGTTGGCTTCAAACTGATGAACGATATGCGTTCGGGCCAAGTGGGCGTGAATAGTTTATTTGGTATTGCCCGCTACTTTATCGCGGCGATTTTGTTGATTATTCCTGGCCTCATCAGCGATGTGATTGCCCTAGTGTTGTTATTGCCATGGAAAAGCAAATCGAATTTGGGTCAAACCAAGGTGGATGACGGCATCATCGATGCCGAATACCGCCGTGTTGACCCAATCGATGAAACTCCTCGCATTGATCGTTGATGGGTATTGCTCTGTAGGCTATGCAGGATTTAGCTTTTCTGGAGATACCTTACTTCCTGTGATGGTGAAAACTTTGTTTTGTGTGTTTTCACCGCTCACCAGCCCCACTTGCTGCGGTCGAACGCCAAATTGATCCGCCAGCCAAGTCACTAAGCATAAATTCATTTTGCTGCTCACTGGCGGCGTCGCAACCCGAATTTTGAGTGCGTCGCCGTAGTAACCTAGACATTCAGTTTTTTTTCCACTGGCTTGGACATGGATACGCAACGTCAATGCATTGCCAGATTGAGTAAACCAACGATTGTGAGCCATTAAGCAGATACCACGACTTGTTGCAGAATAAAGGGTTCCATTTGGGCGACAAACACGTTCAGCAAGAGCTGAATAATGAGAATCAAAATAAATGGGGTGATGTCGACGCCACCAATTGGATGTATGACTTTTTGAATGGGGCGTAAAAAGGGCGAAGTCAATCCAGAAACGATCGGCATAAAAGGATTGTAGGGCGAGAGCCAGCTCATTAAGGCCTGACCAATCACCGCTGCAAATAAGAGATACAACGACATTTTGAAAAGCTCAAGCGTCGCAATTAAGATCAGCGCTAGGATCGATTCCCCAGACATAAAATTAAATGGCCAAGGACTAATGGCCAGCAACATCGCATGCATCGTCAGCGCGCAGAACCATGCTAGCGCCAGACTGGTACTGTCATAGCCCTTAAATGGCGGCACAAGGCGACGTACTGGCAAGACAATCCAGTTAGTTAATGCCAGTACAAATTGGCCCAGCGGATGGCGAAATGACACTTTGGCAGCTTGAAAATAAAAGCGAGCTAATAGCAGTAGAATGAAAAAATCTAAAACATTCCGCAGTAAAAAGTCTAATACGCTAGTCAACATAGTGCGTCCTCTTGATTACTCGGTATCACGGCCGAGTTCTTCGCCTAACTCACGTGAACGTGCCGCAGCGGCAGAAGCTGCAGCAATAATGGTTGACCGAACTTGACTCGTTTCAAGGGCTTTAATTGCGCGTTCAGTGGTGCCACCTTTGGACGTGACTTTGACTTGCAAGGTTCCCGCATCATCTTCACTACTCAGCGCTAGTTTCACTGCACCAGCAAATGTTTGGTAGGCGAGTTTTTGCGCAATTTCAGCATTAAAGCCTTGTGCCTTGGCTGCGGCTTGAAGTGCTTCCATAAAGTAAAATACATAGGCTGGACCACTGCCGGAAATCGCTGTAATGCCGTCGATTTGGCTTTCATCGTCAACCCAAACTTGCTCACCAATCGATGCCAAAATACGCTCAGTGAGTGCTTTGTCGTCGCTCGTGACTTCTGCTGAAGCATAGACACCAGAAATACCGGCTTGAACGAGTGCAGGGGTATTGGGCATGACACGGATAATTCGACCGTAATTACCTAGCCATTTAGAAATTGTTTCGGCGCGAATCCCCGCTGCAATCGAAATGACTAATGCATTGTTTAATTGCGGCAAAATTTGAGCGGCTACGCTGCGAAATTGTTGAGGCTTGATCGCAAAGATGATGGCAAGGCTTGTTGGGAGTGCTTCATCAGGCGCACTGGTGCTAATGCCGTATTGTGTGGTGAGTTCATCGCGTTTTTTTGCATCAGGCTCAACGACGTGAATTTCACTGCCGGTAAAGCCTTGCGCTAACATGCCGCCAATCATGGCCGCAGCCATATTGCCACCGCCGATGTAAGTAATTTTCATTGTGCTGTATTTCCTGATGTATAGGTTCTGGCACCAAAAATGGCGCTACCAATTCGAACTAAAGTTGATCCTGATGCAATCGCTAATTCTAAATCGCCCGACATGCCCATTGAGAGGGTATCTAGCTTAAATCCTTGTTGGTTCAGTTGTGCTTTCAGTGACACTAAGGTGGAAAATTGTTTCGCTAGGCGTGTGGCATTATCAGTGGCTTCGGGGATGCACATCAAGCCACGAATATTTATCTGCGGCAACTGACTGACTTGTTGTGCTAATCCAAGCAGCTCACTGGGGGTAATACCTGACTTGCTTTGTTCGCCAGACACATTGACTTGGAGGCAGATATTTAGCGCCGCCATGTGACTTGGTCTTTGATTGGAAAGACGCTCGGCTATTTTAAAACGGTCTATTGTATGAACCCAAGCTGCATTTTCAGCGACTAACTTTGTTTTATTACTTTGTATTGGACCAATAAAGTGCCATTCTAAACCTGTACAATCGCTCAACTCATGATGCTTGGTGGCTAATTCTTGTGCGTAGTTTTCACCAAATGCACGATGGCCATGCTCGTAAAGCATACGAATATCACGACTTGGAAAGGTTTTACTGACGGCTAAGAGGGTTACTTCCTGATCATTTCGCGCGGCAGCTGTGCATGCAGCGTGAATCCTCGCTTGTACGTCTTGCAATGCAGTAAATATCGTTGCCATAATGGACACAATCACTCAAGGGCCATTCGCCCTTTATATAAAATAGGGCTAGCTTGAGGCCTTTAGATGGATAAGAGGAAGAATTATAAATGGAAATCTCAGAACTCTTAGCCTTTTCGGTAAAGAATAAAGCATCCGACTTACATCTTTCCGCAGGCTTGCCGCCAATGATTCGCGTACACGGTGATGTTCGCCGTATTAATTTGCCTGCGATGGAGCATAAAGACGTGCACGATATGGTGTACGACATTATGAATGATGGCCAGCGTAAAATTTACGAAGATACATTAGAGTGCGATTTTTCATTTGAAATTCCGAATCTGGCGCGTTTCCGCGTCAATGCCTTTGTACAAAATCGTGGCGCAGGCGCAGTATTTCGGACCATTCCATCTAAGGTCTTGTCACTGGAAGAGCTGGGTTGCCCAAAAGTATTTCAAGATATCGCGCAAAATCCACGAGGTTTAGTTCTGGTTACTGGCCCAACTGGCTCAGGTAAGTCGACCACATTGGCCGCGATGGTCAACTTTATTAATGATAATGACTACGGCCATATTTTGACCGTTGAAGACCCGATTGAGTTTGTACATCAATCAAAAAAATGTTTAGTGAATCAACGTGAAGTTGGCCCCCATACGATGTCGTTCTCCAATGCGCTGCGTAGTGCTTTGCGTGAAGATCCTGATGTGATCTTGGTGGGTGAAATGCGTGATTTGGAAACCATTCGTTTAGCTCTCACTGCTGCTGAAACGGGGCATTTAGTGTTTGGTACCTTGCATACGACCTCTGCCGCGAAAACGATTGACCGCGTGGTTGACGTGTTCCCTGCCGCTGAGAAAGAAATGGTTCGTTCGATGTTGTCTGAATCATTACGTGCGGTTATTTCACAAACCTTGTTGAAGACAAAAGACGGGCAAGGGCGTGTTGCGGCACATGAAATTATGATTGGTATTCCTGCGATTCGAAATTTGATTCGTGAAAATAAGATTGCCCAAATGTATTCGTCCATTCAAACTGGATCGCAATATGGGATGCAGACTTTGGATCAATGTTTACAAAACTTAGTACAAAGAAACATTGTTTCAATTGCGGATGCGCGCAGTAAAGCAGCAATACCTGATAATTTTAAAGGCTAAGAGTTAGCAAAATGGAAAAAGAACAAGCCGCTAAGTTTATGCATGATTTGTTGCGCCATATGCGTGGCAAAAATGCTTCGGATCTTTTTATTACGGTCGATTTTCCACCAGCCATGAAGATTGACGGTCGAGTAACGCCGGTTTCAAATCAGCAATTGACCGCGCAGCACACCAAAGAATTAGCGCGTGCGATTATGAATGATCGCCAGGCTGAGGACTTTGAAGCCAACAAAGAATGTAACTTTGCAATTAGCCCAGGCACGATGGGGCGTTTTCGCGTAAATGCTTTTATGCAGCAAGGTCGCGTCGGAATGGTATTGCGTACGATTAACTCCGAAATTCCTAAGCTTGAAGAACTCAACCTGCCGCCTGTGCTACGTGATATCGCCATGACTAAGCGTGGCTTAGTTATTTTTGTGGGGGGGACTGGATCAGGTAAATCGACCTCTTTAGCGGCCATGATCGGTCATCGTAATGAATATGCATACGATCACATCATTACGATTGAAGACCCCATTGAATATGTGCATGAGCACAAGAACTCAATCATTACTCAGCGTGAGGTTGGCGTTGATACTGATTCTTGGATGGCAGCACTTAAAAACACCTTGCGCCAAGCGCCGGATGTGATTTTGATTGGTGAGATTCGTGATCGTGAAACGATGGATTATGCCATTGCCTTTGCTGAAACGGGGCATTTGTGCATGGCCACCTTGCATGCCAACTCGTCGAATCAGGCTCTAGATCGGATTATTAACTTTTTCCCTGAAGAGCGACGTTCGCAGCTCTTGATGGATTTGTCGTTGAATTTGAAGGCCTTTGTTTCTCAACGATTGGTACCACACCTATCAGGAAAAGGTCGTGTTGCCGCTGTAGAAGTGATGCTCAATTCACCGTTGATTTCAGAGTTGATTTTCAAAGGAGAAGTACACGAGATTAAAGAAATCATGAAAAAATCTCGTGAGCTTGGCATGCAAACGTTTGATCAATCTTTATTTGATTTGTTTGAGGCCAATCGAATTAGCTATGAAGATGCTCTGCGTAATGCTGATTCAGTCAATGACTTGCGTCTACAAATTAAGCTTAACGGAACAGAGTCCAAAAATAGAGATGTATTGTCTGGGCTAGATCATCTCGATATTGTTTAATTATATAGGTCTAGAGTCAGTATTTTTGTGGTGTTTAACATCATATTAAAGCCACATTTTGCTAAAAAATAATTTGGATAATTCGAGTAATTTAAAATAAATAATGATAAGAAAATGGCCTCATTTGATGTTTAACTCCCGTTTGCTTGCAGTCACCGTGATGAGTTTGCTGATTGCACACTCTAACGCTGCCATGCTGGGTGAAATACGCGTTAATTCTGCGCTGGGTGAAAAGTTTGATGCCAGTATTCCTGTCGCTTCAACCAACGATGAGGACATAAATAGCAATTGCTTTCGTTTGGTAAGCCCGCATGACAATGCGGAGATCAATTCATTAAGACGCGCCAAGCTGATCTTCCAGCAAGACGGCGATGGTGGCCGCTTGTTGGTGCATGGACTTGATCCATTACAAGAGCCGGTGGTGAATGTTTCTGTGCGAGTGAAGTGCCCAGGGGAAGAGGATCGGGTTTTTCAGCGCGATTATAGAGTGCTACTTGACCCAAGGGAATATAAGGTTGCACAACGAAAGCAGACCGAGGTCGTTGCAAGTAGCAAGCAAAGTCGTCGAAGTTTGCCTCGGCTTGGAACTGCTTGGTTAACTGAAGATGGTGATTCGGTTGCTAGTATTGCTCGTCGATATTATCCGAATGATGACAAGTTAAGAGCCAAATTTATTGATGCTATTTATGATTTAAACCCTGACTTGCCTCAAGGGACTTCAGTGCGTCTAGGGGGAGATTGGCGTCTGCAGTTACCTTCTCCGATTTCAAGTCCAGCCATTGTTAGCCAGCCTGTTCGAGTCGAGCCGATGACTCAACAAGAGGTGCTGCCTAGACTCACCCTTGATTCCGTACCCTCGGCGGCTGAAGTTCCTGTTGCTAATTCGGTGGAGAAAAGCGGTGATTTTCGTCTTCGTTTATCTTTGCCAAGCCTAGATTTAAACCAGAAAAATACCCTTAGCCCAGAGGAAACCCTTCGTCTACGCGAACGATTATTGTCGTTAGAGACCGATGAACAAGCTTCGCAGATGCTGCAGCTTAAATATCAGATTACACAATTAGAAAAACAGCTCAATAGTTTCAAAACCAATTCGGCTGACTCATCGCCATCCAACGTGGAAAGCAAAGAACAATCTAACAGCTATTTTTCAATGTCGTTGCTATATTTGATTGCATTCATTATTGCTGTCGTTGCAATTCTATTGTGGCGGCGGCATGTGTTTCAGCGGCAAGCCCAGGAAGAACCTTATTCTATGCTTGGCATATCGACGATGCATGTTAATCCTTATGGGGCTACTCCTGCTCCACGTACCCCCACTAACTTTAATAGTCAGTTTATGCCCCGCACTGGTGGCTTTGACGACGATGAAATAGGTATTCCTGTACGAAATATCGATGATCAAGAGTGGCACAATGAAGACGTTGATGTATTCTCGCCGAACTCGGTAGCAGAAGAAGCGCAGCTGCTGATCGATCATGGGCTCACCAAGCAGGCGATTAATTTATTAATGCATGAGGTTGCTGAGCGCCCAACTGCGTTAGCACTTTGGATGAAATTGTTTGATGTATTTCAACAGAACAATATGGTGGAGCTATTCCAAGAGCGTGCGGTTGCTTTTCGGTTACAGTTTTCTAGTGAGGCTCTTTGGCAGCAAGTGCAAGGTCTTGGCTTGCAAATTGACCCAACGAATCCTTTGTACCAATCGCTGGACGTTATGCCTGACTTTGGCAAGCAAGAAAATCATAACAAGATTGAGATATCAAATTCGAACTTGGCTGCGGAATTGTATAATGATGCAGGATTTAAATTGCCCGACGATGCGACTGGGAGTAATGGTTTAGATGTGAGTGATGGTTTCACATTTGAAATTGATTTCAAACCATTGGAAGATAAGGCATCGAGTATCAAAGAGTCCGAAGATGCTTTTTTTGCTTCAATACCTGAGGAATTTGAAATTAATGAAGAGGCTGCACCAGTAGATGCGCTCCGCAAACCGGTTAATGTACCGATTGAGGAAACTAAGGGAGTCCCAAAATCAATCGCTGAAAATGGTGATTTCATTTCTGATGATGAAGTTCTGCAAAATATTGCTAATTTAATTAGCAATGGTCAGCGGCGGGAAGCCTTCGATCACCTTGAAATTTTGCTTTACAAAGGGACCATGCCTCAACGACTAACCGCCTCGAAGTGGCTTGATAAGTTGTTGAGTAAATACGGTAAACTTTAGATTAGTTTGTTAACTAATTTTTTATCCACAATCGGATAAGCCCACTTTACCTAGGTGGGCTTTTTTACTTATGTTGTTGGATCTGGATCTGGATTGTGAAGAATGTTTGGCATTAATAATTATCTAAATATCAAAGCATGTTTTGATTGCTGCTTCAATTGGATCTGACTTTGATAAATGGCGTATAGGTTTGTGATGAAAATAGTAGTTCATGAAGATTCGTCGACAAATGCAAGCAATTATTTCAAGCACTAAAAAAGCCAGTGGGTTTCCACTGGCTTTGATGATTTAAAACTTGGCGTTATTACAATTTAAAATTGCCAAAAAGCTGCCTTAAGAATACTGCTAAGTCACTGAGTTGATGCACTGCACCAGTTGCCCGGTGAAGTGCGGCATCAGATTGTTGCATCTGATTAGTAATGTTTTCTGCACTTTGCGCCATGGCCGTGGTGGCGTCTTGCTGCTCTTTGGTAGAGTGTGCGATTTCACCAATTTTGATCATCACGGTGTGCATATTTTCGCGAATATGGGCGATTTTTTCTGCTGCTGATTCAGATAATGTCACACCACTTTGTACTGTTGTGATCGTCGATTGCATATTGGCAACGGCGGCATCCGTCTCGTTGCGAATGCCATCAATCATGCCGGTAATTTCTACCGTGGCATGACCAGTTCGTTCCGCTAGTTTGCGCACCTCATCGGCAACCACTGCAAAACCTCGGCCTTGCTCACCAGCGCGAGCCGCTTCAATGGCTGCATTAAGTGCGAGTAAGTTAGTTTGGTCTGCAATCTCTTTAATCACACGGATAATGCCACTTATGTCTTGAGATCGTTGATTGAGGCTATTCAAAAGACTCGCCAAGCCTTCAACTTCGGCAGCCGATTTACTAACTTCTTTGGCTACTTCGCGAACAGTTGACGCCGACTCTCCAGAGAGTGCTCCTGTGCTGGTTACCAATTGATTTGCATCGTTAGAGTTATCGGCGATATGGCTGATGCTGACTGTGATCTCTTCAATCGTTGCGGCATTGGATGCAGCAAGGTCGGCCAATAGAGCGGAATCATTAGAAAGCTGATGCAGTACACTATTAATATCTGTCACACCATGAGTGAGGTTCTCTGTTTCTTTGCGGATATCAATGAACATGGTACGAAGCTGCCCTGTAAATTGATTAAACGCGATTGCCATTTGGGCGATTTCATCATTACCATGGATATTCAGAGTACGAGTTAAATCTCCGCCACCGCTTGCAATCTGCTGCATCCGATCTCGCATTACACGCAAATTCACTAGCATTCTGCTGACCAGCATGCTTGCAATAGGTATGAGTACAACTAGTAATCCAATCAATGCAACTAGGGCGATAATAAGCAACTGATTAAGTGGAGCAAGTGCAATCTCTTTATCAATAACAAACATCAAGTACATGTCCGAGCCTTCGATGGGCTGGACATAAACAAGACGATTTTTATCATCAATGTTGACTGGATTGAGCGTTTTATCAGCCGCATATTTTGTTAGTAGATCTAAAGATAAATCTGGGCTGATTTCTGAAATTGGTTTTTGGATGTACGCTTGGTTGCTGTGAACGAGCACTTTACCGTCTTTGCCCAATAAAATAGCGTAGCCATCGCCAGTCAGCTTAATACTGAGGACGTCTTTTACAATGTCATCGAGCATAATGTCGGTACCTACGACCCCCAAAAGGGCTCCGTTGGCTTCGACTGGAGAGGCAAACGACATCGTAAGTCTTTTACTGCCCGCATCAATGTACGGTGCGGTTAGGACGGTGCGTTTTTCTGCGACAGCTTGTTGATACCATGGTCGACTTGTTGGGTCGTAACCCTCGGGAAGACCGAGTTCGCGATTCGTGATCATTTGTTTGTCGGCTTTGCCAAAGTAGGCCGAGTCAAACTTGGCACTTTTTGCGCCTTGCACTAAAGCGGGCATTGGATCACTGGCTGTACCGAGGGCTGTTGCCATAGCACCAACGATCATTTTGTGACTTGAAACCCAGTCTCGCAATGTGACATTGTTACCTGTTGCGGTAGCTGAAACTTCACTTTGCAACGAGTCAATCATGACGCCGCGCATCTTGAAGTAACCACCGAGGGAAATTAAACCCACGGTAATAAGTAGTAACAGTGCAATAAAAGCAATCAATTTATTGCGTAGGGAGTTAAACATGGCGTGCCTCGATATTGTCTTTAGACGTTCAATCAGAATAGATGTTATCGGCAGAAAAAAACAAATCTTTTATCAGCTTTTTTGAATAAACGTCATGTATTTCCAATCTAAAGTCGTGACACTCTAATTACGCCTTGAACATCTTTGAGGCGGACAAAAACTTTTTGCAATTGCTCGCTATCTTTAATTTCGATCGTAAAGCGCATTTGTGATCGGGCATCTTTATTTTGTGTATGCACCGCAGTGACATTGATTTTATCGCGCACCATCACGTCGGATAAATCCCGCAACATACTTGGCCGTTCTAGCGTCTCAACTAAAATATCGACCGAGAATACGTGCCCGCTGGATTTTCCCCAGTCTGCCTTAATTAAGCGCTCAGGTGCTTCAATTGCTAATCGTTTAAGGGTGAGGCAATCGGTGCGATGGATTGAAATACCGCGCCCTTTGGTAACAAAACCCATTACTTGGTCGGGGGGTACGGGTTTGCAGCATTTGGCGAGCATCGTCATCAGCTTGTCGATGCCTTCAATTAAAATGCCTTCGCCACTTTGATTGGCACGTGCGGTTTTGACGAAGTCTTCGGGTTCGTCCGGTAATTCAACGGGAGCAAGTGACTCATTAAATGCAATCGACAATGCACGTAACGAGCATTCGCCTTGGCCCAGCGCAGCAAATACGTCCTCGATTTCTTTGTAGCCTAGCTTTTGTGCAATGAGTTCATGGCTAATATTATTGGCACCGGCGCGGGATGATTCTTTATCAAACAGGGCACGACCGGCTTCTATAGCCACATCAAGATGCTGCTGACGAATCCAGTGCCTTACTTTTTGCTGCGCGCGATGGCTTTTAATATAGCCTTGATGTAACCAATCGAGACTAGGACCACCCGTTTTAGCGGCCAGAATCTCTATGCGCTGGCCATTTTCTAGCGGTGTTCCGAGCGGCACAATTGCGCCATTGACCTTCGCCCCACGGCAACGATGACCCAGATCGGTGTGTAGGTGATAAGCAAAATCGACTGCGGTACTGCCTTTGGGCAATGAAATCACACGCCCAGCAGGGGTTAGCACATAGATGGTGTCGTCGAATAACTCAGCCTTAAATGCATCTGAAAAATCAGCTTCAGAGGCGACATCTTCGCGCCAATCTAGTAATTGTCGTAGCCATGCGATTTTTTCTTCGTAACGTGAGTCGCCTTTGCCGCCTTCTTTGTAGCGCCAGTGCGCGGCGACGCCGAACTCGGCGTGCTCATGCATATCAAAAGTACGGATTTGTACTTCGACGGCTTTGTCTTGCGGGCCTATGATTGCGGTATGCAGACTGCGATAAAAGTTACCTTTGGGTTGTGCAATGTAATCGTCAAATTCACCTGGAATAGGCTGCCACAAGTTATGCACAATTCCCAGTACGGTATAGCAATCTTTCACATCATCGACTAAGACACGCACCGCGCGAATATCGTAGAGCTCAGAAAAGTCGAGCTTCTTTTTCTGCATCTTTTTCCAGATGCTGTAGATGTGTTTAGGTCGCCCCATCAGGTCGACATGGTTTACGCCAGCAAGGGCGAGTTCACTGCGTAGCTTACCAATCACATCGCCAATGAATTGCTCACGGTCCACGCGGCGCTCATCAAGCAATTTAGCGATTTTCTTATAGGTTTCGGTATGTAGGTAACGGAAACCTAAGTCTTCCAGCTCCCATTTAATTTGCCAGACGCCCAAACGATTGGCCAGTGGCGCAAATAAATCCAACGTTTCGCGGGCAATAATACGGCGCAGCTCTTCGGGCACATTCGCCAAGCTATGCATCGTTTGCGTGCGCCACGCAAGTTTAATCAGCACCGCACGAATGTCTTCAACCATCGCGAGCAACATTTTGCGTTGCGCTTCGACTTGCTGTGCGTAGTCTTCGGCTTTGCCCTGTTGTGGTTGAGCTAGCTGCCGCAGCTGCCGGACTTTCAAAATGCCATCGACCAATGCAGCAACGGTCGTGCCAAAGCGTTTATTGATTTGTTCGGACGCGTTACTGAGTTTGTCAGGAACGCAAAATAGTAGCGCTGCGATTACGGCGTTCGCGTCCATGCGCAAATCCGCCACGATGGATGCACTGGCAACCGAATGCAAAAATAGTGAGGTTTGTGTGTCGGGATTGAGTGAGTTGCCATATAACTCAGCAGCCCAATCAAGCGCCTCCCTCAGGCGAGTGATGTCCTGCGGCGGATAACGCTCAGAAAGGGCAATCAGCCAGCGATCAGGATCAGCGGCTTCAGCGATGGATTGGGCAAGCGGGCGAGTTACGGCAACCATGATTATTTATTTATCTATTTGCTGAAGTGAATAATTGAATTTTGCGACAATAATGCAGTCTGTCATAGCTAAATTAACGAGAAAAGTGCCGAATGCCCCGCAAATATTTACGACGCTGGTTGCCAGATCACCAAACGATGCTGCAAAACCGCTTTTTGAGCCGCTTTGCGCATTGGTTTGAACATCCGAATTTATTTCATTTAAATCGTAAATCGGTTGCAGGTGGTTTAGCGGTGGGGATGATTGGCGGCTTGATCCCCGGTCCTTTACAAGTGATTACCTCATGCATTCTGTGCCTGATTTTTCGCGTCAATTTGCCAGTGGCGATTTTGGGGACTTTCTACACCAATCCATTAACGATTGGCCCCATTTACTGGTTGGCTTATCAGCTTGGTGCTTGGGTGTCGGGCCTCGCTGGAGCGAAAGTGACTGTTTTGATGCCCTCGTTTTCTGCCTTGAATCTGGGGGACTGGATGTGGGCGATGTGGGCTTGGATGCAGTCATTGGGCGCGCCTTTGCTGATTGGCTTACCTTTATTGGCTGCCTTACTGGCGGTGATGGCGTATTTTTCTGTGCATGTCGTTTGGCGGCTTTGGGTGTATTGGTCTATAGCTAAGCGTAAACGTAGGCTGTGAGCAGATACGTGCCATCATATTTATGGTGTGCTGCGATTAGGTCGCTAGAGCCCGATTTCGACCAGCCGCTTTCGCACGATAAAGGCGCGCATCGGCGACTTGCAATAGACTCTCGGCTGTTGGCGGTACGTTTACAGTGCCACTGGCGACGCCAATACTCACGGTGACACACGCATAGTCTCTTGATTTTTCATGTGGGATTTGTAGTGCTGCGATGGCGCTGCAAAGCTTGTTGGCAACCTCAAGTGCGCCCTCAAGTAAGGTGTCGGGCATAATGAGTACGAACTCTTCACCGCCATAGCGCGCCGCTAAATCGCTAGGGCGTTTCATTTTGCCATTTAGCACGCTCGCAATGGTTTGCAGAACCCGATCCCCCATCGCATGGCCATAATAATCGTTATACAGTTTAAAATAATCGACATCTAAAATCGCAACTGATAATGGATTGCCTGTCCGTCCCGCACGAGAACATTCAGCTGCTAATACGGCATCGAGCTGACGTCGATTGGGCAGTTCCGTCAATGCATCAATGTTGGCTAGCGTTTCTAGCATTCGGCGTTGGCGCGCCACTTGCATATGTACCGAGACACGCGCTTTAACAACTGCAGGATGGAATGGCTTGGCAATATAATCAGACGCCCCCATTAAGAGGCCGCGTTCTTCGTCATCGGGTGTGTCTAAGCCGGTAATGAAAATAACGCCAATCGGTGCTGTATCTGGATCGGCTTTGAGTAATTGCAGCACTTCATAACCGTCCATCTCTGGCATCATGACATCGAGCAAGATTAAATCGGGCAGTTGCTCACGCGCGCGGAGCAAGGCTTGCTCGCCATTTTTTGCCAATAGCACGGTATAGTCCGCTTGCAATAGCTCACCTAATAATTGTCGATTACTCGCTGAATCATCGACAACCAAAATTTTTTGTTGTTCGCTCATAGTGTGTCTAGCTCGGAACGCAGTGCATTTTGTAGTTCAAAGAGCGCCGCAATCGCTGCGTCCGTTTCCATATAGTCAAATAAGCGGCTAATTTCACTCATTTGCGCTTGCCAGCGGGTTGCTAATGATTTGTTTAGTTCGTCAAGCTGACGATTAGCGGCAAAATTGCCTGTTCGGATAAGAGGAACGAGAGCCTCGAGCTGGAGCAAAGCTTGGGAGATATTATAGCTGTTTGCATGAGGTGATGACGTTGGGGCAACCCTTATCGTTTGAGTAATCGCATTCAGTGTAATTGCAAGTTGCTGCTGAAAATGGCTGACTCGCTCTGGGATTTCTGCATTTTTCTCCACTCGAATGGCGGTTTCTAGTGCCGCCGCACTGCTTGAGAGCTGTGTTGCTCCCAAATATGCCGCGGCAGATTTGACGGCATGCGCATTGTCGGCAATGCGCTTAAAGTCGTTTTCTTCCAAAGCCTCTCCAACAATCAAACCCGCTGCACCATAATCCCGCGCAAAAATAATCAACGAACGCTGGAGTAAATTTTGATTTCCTCCAAGCAGTTTAAGCGCGACAGTTAAATCGATCCCTAAGTTGCTGGTGGGCGGGGCTGATGCAGTCATGCTTGAGTATTGATACTCGAGTTGTGCAGGGATAACTCGATTTACGAGCTGTTGTTGGGGAATCCAATGTTGTAAAGTTTGGATTAATTCGTCTGCATTTATCGGCTTCGTAATATGTGCATTCATGCCTGCCGCTAAACTGGCGTCGCGATCTCCTACCATCGCGTGGGCCGTCATCGCAATAATCGGCAAATTCAGGCCCAACTGGCGAATGGCACGACTTGCGCTCAGGCCGTCCATCACAGGCATTTGGATGTCCATCAAGATCAAATCATAGTGAGTGGATTGTACTTTTTCGAGTGCGATTTGGCCATTTTCAGCTATATCGATGCTGATGCGTGCTTCGCCTAGTATCCCGAATACAATCTCTCGATTAAATTCAGTGTCGTCAGCCAATAAGATGCGAGCGCCATCAAGTTTGATGATTGATTTCAGCTCGGATTCTATCGTTTTTGACTGTGCAAAATTGGGTGAGCCAGGGGCAGTCAGTAGTATGAAATGGGCTTGCAGCAAGGCGCGACTGACTGGCTTTACGAGGAACCCATCTAATTTTACTCGCTGTGCTTGCCGTATGATTTCGTCTTGTGAATACGCGCTGACCATGAGTATTGCTGGGGGTGTGTTGTTAAGCATGCTCTCGGCGCGTATACGTTCGATCGTTTCAATACCATCCCAATCAGGCATTTGCCAATCCATCAAGACCAAATCAATCGGCTGTTCAGTCTTGGCGGCAATCATTAAGGTATCTAAGGCCGTTCTTCCTGAGTCCGCAAGCAAAACTTCGGCGCCGAATGAACGAACCATATCGGCCAATACCTCGCGTGCAACCGCATGGTCATCAACGATTAAGACCCGCTGAGGTGTGTAGTGCTGCGCCATATTGACTAATTGGCTTGCTTCGATACCCAATTCCAAGGTGAAGCGGAAAGTACTGCCTTGGCCGAGTGTGCTGCCGACAGTGAGTTCACCGCCCATCATTTCAACCAATTGCTTGCTAATGCTGAGGCCTAAGCCGGTCCCACCGTATTTGCGGGTAATTGAGCTGTCTGCTTGGGTGAAGGATTGGAAGAGGGAGGCCATTTGCGCTGGGCTCATGCCGATGCCGGTGTCGCTGAGGGTGAAGCGTAGTGTCACACGGTCGTGTTGCTGCGCCTCAACACGGATGTCGAGCACAATTTCACCCTGTTCGGTGAATTTACTCGCATTGCTAGCAAGATTATTTAGCACCTGACTTAAACGTAATCGATCACCGATGAGTTGTTGCGGTACATCGGGAGCAATACGAAAAATAACTTCAACGCCTTTTGTTTCGGTGCGCAACATCATTAAATCAGAGAGTGGATTGAGTAGGTCGTCTAATTGGAAAGGAATGGTTTCAATTTCGAGTTTACCAGCCTCAATTTTAGAAAAATCCAAAATATCATTAATGATACCGAGTAGATTTTCGGCAGAAATAACAATTTTTTGTAGATAATTACGCAGTTTATCGTCATTGGCGATTTTTAATGCCAAACGGCTCATGCCCATGACGGCATTCATCGGCGTGCGAATTTCATGGCTCATATTCGCAAGGAACATCGATTTGGCTTGCGTTGCTTCCTCTGCACGCACTTTGGCTTCTGCTAAGGCATGCTCGCTAAGTTTTCGCTCCGAAATATCTTGAATGGTGATGATGATGCCTTGCTCTGGATGCAGGTTATCGAGCAAACGGGCGTGGATTTCGCAGTAAATCTGGCGGCCTTGTTTATCAACTAATTGTAAATCGGTGTGGTAGCCACCTTGCATCACTTGGGCATAAGTGACTTTGGCGGATTGTTCAGACTCTTCATCACTGGCATAAAACATCCGAGTTGCTTGCCCGATGACTTCTTCACGCTCGTAGCCAAACAACTTTGCCAAGCCCGCATTGCAGCGTTGTACGACACGGTCTTTGACAAAGGCAATGCCGATGACGGTATTGTCGAAAATGGCTTGTTGCTCAAGCAACGTTTGATTGAGATTGGCTGTGCGTTCAGCCACTTGGCGTTCTAGGTTGTCGTAGAGTCGTGCGTTATCAATTGAAATCAGTGCTTGCACCGCTAGCACTCTGAGAAACTCTACTCGTTCTTGGGTGAATGCGCCTGCTGCTAGATTGTTTTCTAAGTACAACACGCCAATGACTTGTGAAAACCGCATTATTGGTAGGCACATCACAGATTTAGGGTGTTTCGCCAAGACATAAGGATCCATGGCGTAATTTTCTGAACTACTGATATTTTCTTCAATCACTTCGTTGCCACTACGAACCACATAGCGCAATAAAGAGAGCGGCAATAGCGGGCTACTCAGCCCATTGAGTGCAATCGCTTGTGATTGCAACACGTCCACCTTATTGGCAGACGCTTCACCTTCTAAATACCATTCTTCGCTTGCTTCTTTCCGGCTAGAGTTGCTGAGAAATAAGCGTACGGTTTGTGCGCCAGAGTTTTCCTTCACGATGCCCAATAGCTTGGCCAAAACAGGGCTTAATGCAACTTCGCTTGATAGTGCATGGTTCGCCTTCAGAATGGACGTAAGATCAAGATAATTAACGCTACCTATGGCAGTATTGGCGGTCCCTGAGGGGCTCGTCATTGACGTACTTTTGTGACCTTTTGTGCGTGAGATTGGCGCAGGTTCAGCGTATCGACTTTGTAGTTGAATGGCTTTGCCTTCCGCCCCCCACGCGCGATACAGGTGCAAAGCATCACGTAAGAAGACCTCGGCAATTCGTTCTTGTTGTTGAGCGAGCCAGAATTGGCCGTACAATTCATTGGCGAGCGCTTCCAAATTGACGTAATGATTGCTTTTAGCTGCGGCGATGGCCAGAGGGTAAAGTGAAATTGCGCTGGCCGTATCACCATTTAATTGGGCCAGTTGCGCCTGGATCAGCAGTGATTGCGTGGAAAAATTAGCAGGGCATTGCTGTGCCCAAGCGATAAATCGCTCATTCAATTGCGCTACTTGTGCATGAATCGTACCGTATTCATCGTGTGCCGGATGGCGTAGCAGGGTGCGCAGCCGAATGAGTGCAGTATAAAAAGTAGCCTCTGGAATTTTGCATTGGCCAGGTACATATTGTTCAACGAGAGCGAGTTTTTCTGCTAGTTCATCTGCATAGTCGGTATCAAATAAATATGCATTACGGATTTTTCCATGATAGAAATAGGCCAGATGTAAGGGCTTGCTGGCATATTCGAGGAGGAACTGTTCTTCACTAAAATCAGCATCGTCATACGTTGCTGCATGCCGTGTTTGACCCTGTAGATTTTTGATTGATTGCACGGTACCCACGCTGGTGCAATCGACCATATCCTGCTGACCAGTGCTAGTCAGTAGCAAAATATCGCGTTCACAACTCGCCAATAGCTCGGTGAGGTTTTGTCCTTGGATAACACGGTCGGTCGAGCGAACGGCCACAATATAACCCACGGTAGCAAAATCGCCGCTTTCTAGACTCCAAGTATAAGCATCGTCGTAGTAGGTATTGGAAGTGGCTAGTGGCTTAGTCCAGTAATTGGTGAAGGTTGCGAACAGAAAATGCGTGCTGCCGCGAATGGCCAAATTGCGTTGTGCATTGGCAAGCTCAATGGCGGTTGCACCAAATTGTTCAGCGACATCGTATTGCTGCAATATAAACGCCACGATAAAAGCGTAATTGACATAGGCAAAAGGCGAAATATCGCAATGACCCGCTTGCAGCGAAAGCCGAGTCATCGTCGTCGTCGTCACTGCATTTAAATTAGGTAATCCTGCCAGATAGCTGGCGTACCACATGCCAAACAGCAATTGCATCGCGGCAAGTTGCTCGGGGTCGCTCATCGATTTGGCTTGCATCAGCTCGGCCATGGAGCGATGGGCACTTAAATTGGCGATATCGCTAAAGCCTTGCCCTACCTCTTTTAATAAGTCCGCATCCTCAGTCGGAATCATAGAGCCTAGTAGCTGTAGACCAGTACGCTGAATGGCGATGGCTTCTAAGAAGCGACCTTCTAGCTGGTATTGGCTTGCTTGTATTGTATAGCAACGGATTTGGTTCAATACCCCTGTGCAATTACGAAGAACCACTGGGTAGATTCGTTCTGCACTCACAAAATCGCCAGAGAGGTAGGCACTTTCTGCGGCACCAATATGTAAATCCAGCGTGAGTTGAGGGCATGCTTGCCAGCAGTCCGCCGGTAGCAGACTTAAGCCAATTTGTAAGTGGTGAAATGCGGCTTGGTAGGCGGCGGAGGTTCGTGCTTTGAGCCCCGCTTGTAAATTCAGGTGAGCGATAGCAATACGCTCATCAGGATCACTGATGAGTGCGCGCCCCGCATTAAATTGCTCGATGATCGTGAATAATTGATCTTCAACTTGTCCGCTGGGTGCATTGCATAATAGTAAGCGGCCAATGCTGAGGTGATGCAGTTGTTTTTGTTCATCACTGGCTAATGCGTAGGCAGCTTGCTGTACACGGTCGTGCAGAAAGCGGTAACTAATTTGTGGTTTCGTTTCGTCTTCGAGTAAATATTTGTAGTGTTGATCTAAAGGTAGTATCAGTTCGCTTTGCAAAGCAGGCCAAAGACCTACTTGGGTTTGGTAAGGAGTGAGTTTGCAGACCGTTGCCAGCGTGCACAGATCAAAGCGATTGCCGATACTGGCGGCTAATTGCAAAAGCTGTTGAGTGAGCTCAGGTAGGCGACGAATTTTACTGATCATCAATTCAACAACATTATCGGTGAAGTCAGCTTTTTCAATGCTTGCCACATCCCAAACCCACTGATTGTGCTCAAAATCAAAACTCAGATACGCCAACTCATGAATCGTGCTTAAGAATTGATTGAGGAAAAATGGATTGCCCTGTGTTTTATCAAAACAGAGCTGTGCCAGCGTTTGGCAGTGAGCCATTGGCATATGCAAAGTATCGGCAACCAGCTCATTCACATGGTTTGGCTGTAATGGGGCTAAGTTGAGTGTGTGGAGTGTGACTTGGCGTTTGAGTAAATCGTCCCGCAATGCAATCAGGGGATGCGCCGCGTCGACTTCGTTATCACGGTAAGCTCCGATTAAAAGCAAGTAGCGCTTATCAGCGTCGCGCATACTCCACTCAATCAATTTTAATGTAGGTTGGTCAACCCACTGTAAGTCATCGAGAAAGATCACCAGCGGATGTTCCTCGCTGGAGAACACTTGGACAAAACGCTCGAATAAACGGTTGAGCCGATTTTGCGATTCCAGTGGCGGCAGCTCGGCAACGGACTCGCTAGCGCCGATGATTAGCGCAAGGTCTGGAATGAGTTGCGTGATTACGCCAGCATGGCTGCCTAATGCGGCGCGAATTCGCGTAGCCCATTGATCCAGTTGTGCACGGGGTTCGCTGAGCAATTGGCGGATTAAATCTTGAAAAGCTTGAATGAGCGACGAGTAGGGCGTGTTGCGCTGGTATTGATCAAATTTACCCGCAATAAAGTAGCCACGTCGCGCGACGATGGCGCGCTGAATTTCATTGACGACGGCTGACTTCCCAATCCCAGAAAACCCCGCCACGAGCAGCATTTCACTTTGCCCAAGGCAGACCCGATCAAACGCATCCATTAACACTTGAGCGTCTTGCTCGCGGCCATAGAGTTTTTGTGGAATATGAAAGACGCCGCTATGGTCGCTCAGACCTGCATCTTGATGACCTGCCATTGGGAGTTGCAGTGATTGAGCTTGGCAGTGTTTTAGATCGTTGATTAAGGCATTCAAACTTTGATAGCGAGCCTCGGCATTTTTTTCGAGCAAGCGTTGCAAAATGGTCAGCAAATGCGGTGGTAGGTTTTTGAATTGCGCCAAAGACCAATCCGGTGTGCGCGCCAAATGGCAGTGAACCATTTCCATTGCATCTAAGCTGGTAAACGGTGTTTTCCCCGTCAGCAATTCATAGAGGGTGACGCCCAGCGAATAATAATCCGACCGATAATCGACGATGCGATTCATCCGCCCCGTTTGCTCTGGCGACATATACGCCAGCGTACCTTCAATGGTCTGTGGATTTTGAATCAGTGGCGTTTCTTGGCCCAATTCGCTGGCCACACCAAAGTCAATCACTTGCAGCTGGCGCGTCGCATCATTCCAGCACAGATTGGCTGGATTAATGTCTTTGTGGATGATCTTGTTTTGATGAATGAATTGCAGTGCATCGCAAAGCTGGAGTGCGATGTCGTAAAACGATTTGAGATCAATCGGCTGACCTTGCTTTAGGCGCGGATGTTGATTTAGTGAAAGCCCCTGCTGATCTTCCATAATCATGATCCAGCGCGAATCATGTTGTGTTAGCGCCAATGGTCGGGAAATATTCGGATGAATGAGTCGCTGAGCGATGGCATATTCGCGCTTGAAGCGCGCGATATGGTGATGCGATGGATTCGATTTTCCAAAAAACTTCAGTACAACCAGCGATGAATCCCGCTCATCAATAGCGCGATACACACTGGAGTGTTCACTGTCGTGCAGTTGATCGCGCAAGCGGTAAGCGGGAAATGTCAGCATCTTGGAACCTTACTTTTGGGGTACGTGAACCAGCTTGACGAGGCTGCGCACCAGCGCGAGCCTCGCATGCGTTTTGAATGCGCTAGTTAAAATGTTTCATGATGAATTGTTAATGGATACCCACTTAAGGCTCTCGCTGCTTGTAAACCTGAGATCACGGTGGATTCTACGCAGCCTAAGTTTAGCGCTTCATTATTTACCCAATCACCGGCCAAATATAAATTACGAAAGCCTGATTGATCGACCTTGAGCCGATATTGATTGGTGTTGGCTGCGTTGCACACATAGCGTTCAGTTGGATCAATGTTCGCGCGGAAATATTGTCCATCGAGTCGGGCTTCACCTTGCCGATTTTCCAAATCGACCAATTTAGACCAATCTAGACTCTTGTCATTCGCTTGGGTGGCATAGGGCCATAAATGACCGATGTACTGCATAAGCCATTGTTTTGCACTTTGCTTGACGCGCTCCTCTTGCTGCGCTGGGAAACTATGGTCGCTAAATGGGGGTATAGGCTCAGCATCCTTCATATTGTTGCAGAAGTAGGCAATACCAAAGGGCTGTTGATTCAGAGGCCAGTTTTCTTTGTCTAGCGTTTGATCCATTGCCGCCCATGTGTTAAACGGCTCGCCATAGGCATCCAGAATCGGGCTGGCTAAGGGCCAGCCGGTTTCTTCTAGATTGATATTGAGCCAAAGCTGCATAGCCTGAGTTTGCGTGGTGGCGGCATTATTGAGCATCGCTTGCCAAGCGGGGTTGGCTTGGCTGAGTTCTTCGGTAATAAACGGCAGTGCGGCAACTGAAATGCCAAGTACGACAAGGTCAAAATCTTGCCCTAATTGCAGCGTTTTTTTCGCAACAGCAGGCCACGGGCTCCATGCTGATTCCAGATTAATTTCTTGCGTTTTGAGCGCTTGACCTTGTTCGAGTTGCTCGTACAGTGGCGTAGATGGCCAGCATGGCAAGCCTTTGACCTCATAAAGCGGATTGTAGCTGGCAATATTAGGTTTTAAGGTTGCTTGTACGTCAATGTCGATGGCGGAGATTTGCTGTTGGTCAGCGCTTAAATGTAAATCCGTCACCTTGTTGAAAAACTCAAATTTGACGCCGCGCTGTTTCAACACTTGATAGATTGGCGTCATTACTACGTCGCCCATGCCGGCTTGCATCTTCCACATTACCGCGCCTTTGTAGCACAGCGTCACCAGAATATAGCTGTGTAACAATTCCCCGGCCGAGACATTGCCGCCAATAGCAACGCCGTCGCCAACGATTTTATTCTCGCCATTTGGAAAACCCAAATACAAATCATAAAACGCGCGCACCAAGGCTGAATTAGCCGCATCAGCACTGGCGCCGTGAATGATCAACCATTCGGTAAAATCATACTGATTGATTGCGGTGTAGCCTTTGATTAAGACGCCGTCGACCAAAATGCCTTTGGCAACGGCGAGTGCGATATCGACCAGCGTGAAAATACGGCGGATTGAATCGAAAATTTCGGCAAAAGGCGCCAGCACTTGCTCAACTAACGCTTTGATTTCGGCAATCACATCCAGCCAATGGCTTGGCGCTGGTGTGGTGCATAGGGCGGCGATTTCACTGCGTAGAGGAAATGATTCATAGAGGTTTTGTAGTTGCGTAAATACACGCTCGACTTCGTGTTCGACTACCATTTCAACAGGTTTACCGACCACGTCGAGCACTTTACCTAAAATGCTTTCCCCCGTATGCGACACGCCACGCGTAAAGTGGCGTGCTGCTGCCTGCCGTGCACTGTCTGATTGGCTGATTTGCTGCTGAAGCGCTTGATGCAGTTCACTCAGTGCTTCGCGAAGGTGGGCGAAAAACCCAATCGGATGATCGCTTTTACTGTCGCCTTGACCTGGAACTTTACTATCAGGCTTAAATGATAGTGCCCAAGTGCGCCATTCTTCTTTTACATATTCTTCAACAACAATCGTATTCTGCGGTTTGAATGCCTGATCCCAAGTTGCCAGCGGGGCATTGCTGGAACGCGCTAGTTCGGCATAGCAATTTTGAATGAGTGCAAATGCATTGTCGTAATAGCCAAACCAAATATGCAGGCCGTGTTCTTCGATGCGATCGGCAATGTCGCGATTGCGCCCACTGGCGCCTTTGCCACCCAGTCGCCAACCCATTTGGTAAATGGTGATGTCATATTTGGTCTGCCAGTCTGGATCTTGGGTAATCCCATAGGCCGTGCTTAGAGAGCCAATACCACCGCCAAGTATGGCGATTTTTTGTTTCGGTGGCTTAATCGACTGTAGTGTTTTTCCTGTTTCGAGTGAGAAATCCACGTTAACCCAAAATCCTTTGGTGCTGACGGTATCCACATCTGGCGTGCTGGACGTTGGCGTTAAACCCAGTTGTGCCACAATCGGGTGGCTGGCTAGGCGCATTAATTGCAGATCGAATTGCTTAAGGCTTAGGCCTTTGAGCCATGGAAAACCACCATGAAATGCTTGCAATTGGAAGGGTGCGCTGGCGATGCTACGTACTTCGGCATTTTGCGCGCCTTCAATCGCTGGGAATTGTTTGATAAATAGCGCAGGGCAATTGGCAAGGAAATCCGCATGGATGTCACCTAATACCTCGCCGGTTTCGGCGCAGGTCCATTGCTGGCCAAACAGGTGCTCGATCATTCCAGTGGCGGCTTCGCTGGTGCTGCGCCATGCTGAATCGGCGACGGTTTCATCTTTTTCAGCTGCAAGGAGTGAAATAAAGTCATATTGCTGAGCGATACTGTCTGCGCCCAGCGTTTTAAAACCACATGTGCTGGCAGTAAATTGCGGATGCCAAACGTTGAGCTCGCCGTTAGGGTAGTTAAACGCGGCGAGCTGTTTGCGAAAACCAAACATTTCACGGCCGGTGGCGATCGCTGAGAAACTATCAGGAAATAAAAATGGCAAGAATAGTGCGGGTTTAAATTCACCGCGTGCTAAGGCTTTGCGATCGTAACAAGGAATCCAAAACGACAATTCTGAATAACGCTCTTTGCCATAGACCTTGCCTGTTGGATTGCTAGCGTCGATGGTCATCTGCGCCATAATCATAATACTAAATGCTTGCCCCTTGACGGCTAAGCAGCGGTATTCAAACTGGCCTTCTGAAGGCTGATTGATATAGGTATCGAGTAATTGATTAAGTGCGCTAGCTTGGCTATCGAGTAGAAAGGTCGCCATCTTGGCGTCGCTGAATAAGTAGGGTTGACCCAAGATAGGTAAACCAACTTGATCGGCGATGTATGGAAAGGATGGAGTCATGAATGCCTAGATCGAGTTTAGGGTTAGAAAACTGACGCACAAGGCATTCTAGTATGATATTGCGAGTAATGTTCGTTCGTAGTGAGGCTGTTGGAATTTTGCAACTGCAGATGGTGTTGGGGTATTCACCTATGAGTCATATTGCTAAATGCCTAGGAGTGAATACCCTTTGGGATGGGGTTTAGTATTTGCAGCTCGCGGCAGCGCTGAGTTCATCTTGTAAGCGTTGTAGAAAAACCAGTCGTTCGTTCGCAATGCTGCCCGCTGCGATTGCTTCATGAATGGCGCAGCCGGGCTCTTGGCGGTGACGGCAATTGTGGAAACGGCATTGGCCCAAATGCCGCGCCATATCGGGCATTAAACGCGGTAATTCTTCGACGCTAATGTGCGCTAAACCAAAGGATTGCAAACCCGGCGAATCGATCAACTCAGACGTTGCGTTTAATTTATACAACTGCGCGTGGGTTGTCGTATGCTTGCCTGAGTCGAGCGCGGTCGAGATTTCTTTGACGCGCGCATTGGCGTCGGGAATCAGCGCATTGGTGATCGTTGATTTTCCCATCCCTGATTGGCCAACCAAAACTGAAACTTGACCATCCAACCACGGTTCTAGTGGTGTTAAATCCTGTTTTGCGGAGATTTCAACCACCGGATAGCCCAAACCCGTGTAATAGGCCAAGCGCGAACGTGCGGCATCGGCGACGGGGAGGTCACATTTGTTTAAGCAAATCACGGGGCGAATGCCTTCGGCCTCAGCCGCAATCAGCGCTCGACTAATGAGTTCATCGGAAAAACTCGGCTCGGTCGCAACGACAATTACAATCTGCGTGACATTGGCGGCGATCATTTTGCTGCGCCATGCATCCGAGCGATACAGCAACGTTTTGCGTTTGAGGGCTTTATTGATCACAGCTTGCTCGGCGTTCAGTACGTCGATATCGACTTGATCACCACAGGCGTAATCGGTTTTTTTGCCGCGGGTCGAGGCGGAGAGGCGACGACCATCGGCCAGTTCAACGATATAGACTTTGCCGTAGCTAGTAACAATGCGGGCGGTTTCGCTCATGAGGCCTTTGTAGTGAGGTTAGCAAAAGTGTTCTTGCCGCGTTGTTCCGCTTTGTCGTACGAATGAGTACGGTCTGCGGTGTCACGCCTTGCCATAAAACTGTTGCAGATTAAATTAAGTAAAACCAATTTAAGTAAAAATCGCATCGACGCGCGCGGCGCAGATAAAGTCATTGCGCGATAAGCCGCCCACTGAATGGGTATTCCAACTCAATTTACAGCGGCTAAAGCTCAGTGTGATATCAGGGTGGTGATCTTGCTGGTGCGCGATAAACGCCACTGCATTGGTAAACGCCATTGTTTCGTGAAAGCTTTTAAAACGAAAGGTTTTTTCTAGCGTATCGTTGACGATAATCCAATCATTCAGCTCAGTCGACAGCATCTCTGCGGCCAATGCATCGAGCTTTTCAGTTTTATCTACACAGTGTTGGGTGATTAGCGACATGGTGATTCTCCGGTGAGGTTTCCCATTGTTGTAGCCCACGCAGCTTCAGAAGCCAAAGCCAATTAAGTCCCCAGCCGTTGCAAGGCGGCAATGCGTAAACTGGCCGGTGGATGGCTATCGTAAAACACGCTGTGCCATGGATCAGGCGTCAAGGTCGCCGCATTATCACGGTAGAGTTTAACTAGCGCGTTGACCAAATCAGTACTCGATGATTGGCTGGCTGCAAATGCATCGGCTTCATATTCATGCTTGCGTGACATCATCGAGCTGATTGGCGCAAACAAGAACGTAAACACTGGCAACACCATAAAAAACAGTAGTAACGCTGTCGCGGTTGATGGCGTGCTCACGCCCAATCCGTTGTAAAACCAAAGCTGCGTTTTGAGCTGGCCCAAGACCCACAACATCCCCAGCATCAAGGCGAATGTCCACACCAAGCGCTTCACAATATGGCGGTGTTTAAAGTGACCAAGCTCATGCGCAAGCACGGCTTCGACTTCAGACGGTGACAAGTGTTTGAGTAAGGTATCAAAAAACACGATACGTTTGGATTTGCCCAGTCCCGTGAAATAAGCATTGCCGTGGCTTGAGCGTTTGCTGCCGTCCATCACAAACAAACCATTCGATTGAAAGCCGCAACGGTTGAGCAAACCGACGATGCGATCTTTCATCTCGCCGTCTTCCATTGGTACAAATTTATTAAACAGCGGTGCGATAAAAGTCGGGAACACCCACATCAAGGTCAATGAGAACACCAACCAAGTTGCCCATACATACAGCCACCAGTTTTCACCCATTGCGCCCATCAACCACAAAATCGCTGCAATCAAAGGCAAGCCAATCGCCGCACCAATGGCCGTTGATTTGATCAGGTCGGTGATAAATAGCTTGGCGGTCATTTGGTTAAAACCAAAGCGCGCTTCGATGACAAAGGTTGAAACCAGTGAAAACGGCAGTGAAATCAGGCTGCTGACCACACCAAGCGCGGCAATCAATGCCACACCATGCCCAGTCGAATTGGGCGTAAACCATTGAGCAGTCAATTGCGACAACCATTCAATCCCACCGCCGAGCGTAAACGCCGCTAGCACCATCGCATCAAACAAGGTGGTTGCCATGCCAAAGCGCGTTTTCGTCACCGTGTAGGCGGCTGCGCGCTGGTGCGATTCGAGCGTAATTTGTTCGGCAAACTCGGTTGGCACAGTGCGTGAATGGCGTTTTACATGGTTGATATGACGTAGCGCCAACCAAAGTTGTAATAAAACGCTAGAAACCAGCGCAAACAGAAAAAGAAGTGAAAATTGATGTGCGCTAAAAAGGTCGGTCATGAAGTAAAATGGTGTTTTTTCAAGATTGGATTACGCGAGTATGCCACAAGACCAGAACCGACTCATCTGGGTCGACATGGAAATGACGGGTTTAGAGCCTGAAACAGACCGTGTGATCGAAATTGCCGTCGTGATTACCGACAATGATCTCAATATCGTCGCTGAAGGCCCCGTGTTCGTGATTCATCAGCCCGATGAATTGATGGATAGCATGGACGAATGGTGTGTGAAAACGCATGGTAATTCAGGCCTGACCGCCAAAGTGAAAGCATCAACAACGACTGAAGCCGAGGCTGAAGCGCAATTGATCGCGTTTATTTCTGAATACGTACCGAAAGGTGTTTCGCCTTTGTGCGGTAACTCGGTGCATCAAGATCGCCGTTTCTTGGTGAAATATTTGCCAACACTAGAAACGTGGTTCCATTACCGCAATCTGGATGTGTCGACGCTCAAAGAGTTGTGCAAACGCTGGCAACCAGCGATTGCCAAAGGTTTCAAAAAACGCGGTGCGCACACTGCATTGGCCGATATTGTTGAATCGATCGACGAACTCAAATATTACCGCGACAACTTTATCCAGGCGCCTGCGGTGGAAGAAGCATCCTAATGTTTAGTCCAGAAATTAATGCGCTTGCTGTCGAGTTAGGCCAATTGCTGTTGGCACGGGGCGAGACGGTCACAACGGCTGAATCGTGCACGGGCGGCCTGATTGCTGGCGCGATTACCGAAGTAGCGGGTTCAAGCGCTTGGTTTGATCGCGGCTATATTACTTATGCGAATCAAGCGAAAGCGGCGATGCTCGATGTGCCGATGGCGTTTATCGACGGTCTCGGCGCGGTGAGCGAGCCTGTGGTGGCGGCGATGGCGCAAGGCGCTGCAGATGGCGCGTGCGCGCGTTGGGCGGTGGCGGTATCTGGTGTCGCGGGGCCAACGGGTGGTACGCCAGAAAAACCGGTCGGTACTGTGTGGCTGGCTTGGGCAACGCCCTATGGCATTACCACAGAGAAGCAGGTATTTGCTGGTAGTCGTTCAGAGATAAGGGCTGCAACGGTATACCGTGCATTAGAGCGCATGGTTGAGTTAATGAAGGAACAAGCATGACAACGATTGTTGCCGTTAAAAAAGACGGCGTGATTAGTATTGCTGCGGATAGCCAGTCTACGTTTGGTGATACGCGCCTTGCCGCACTAGACGATGCGCGCTGGAATAAAATTTTCCAACATGGCGACAGCTATTTCGCGATTTGCGGTAGCGCCGCGCATGATTTGGTTTTGCAATCGGCGTTAAAAAAGCTCAAGAAGCTTGATTTTTCCAATCGCGCCGCCATTTTTGAATCATTCAGAAAATTACACGGCAAACTGAAAGACGACTTTTTCCTCAAAACCGACGAGGAAGAAGACGACGCCTACGAATCGAGCCAGATGACGGTATTGATCGCGAATGCGCACGGCATTTTTGGCGTGTACAGCCTGCGTGAAGTATATGAATTTGAGCGTTTCTGGGCCATCGGCAGCGGTCGCGATTACGCGATTGGTGCGATGAGTGCGATTTATGATCAATCCAATGCCAACGAAATCGCTAAAGTCGGCGTAGAAACGGGCTGTATGTTTGACGTGGCCTCCAGCCTGCCGATGACAAGTTACAGTGTGGCCTATGTTGGCGCTGCGCCAGCGGCGGTTGCAATCACAAAGAGTAAAAAATGAAAGATATTTTAGAGCGTTTCCTGTTTGATAAAGCCCCGGTGCGCGGCGAGTTGGTGCAACTTGATGCCACCTACAAAGAAGTCCTCGCGCGCCACCAATATCCGTTGGTGCTGCAACGGATTATCGGCGAATTGATGGCGGCCAGCGCCTTGCTATCGGCCATGCTGAAATTTGACGGCACGCTGATTATGCAAATGCACGGCACGGGCGCGGTGCAATTGATCGTCATTGAATTCACGTCAGAGCGAACCATGCGCGCGACAGCGCGTTGGGATGCCGAAAAAATCCAAACTTTCGGCCCTGGTTCGTCATTGGCAGAATTACTGGGTCGTGGTCGCTTTATGATTACGCTGGACCCTACCGTGGGCGAAGCCTATCAAGGCGTGGTGGGTATGTCACATGGACAATCCGTCGCGCAAATTATTGAACACTACATGGCGACGTCTGAGCAACTCGAAACGCGCATTTGGTTGGCGTGTAGCGAGCACAACAGCGCCAATAAAATGGCCGCTGGCATGATGCTGCAAAAAATGCCCGCCGAGCCCGACGAAACGCAATCGTACGAACATTTGGTTACGCTGGCCGAAACGGTCAAGCCAGAAGAATTGCTCGACTTATCAGCGCGTGAAGTGCTGTATCGCTTGTTCCACGAAGACAGCGTACGTGTATTCGATCCAACCACGCCGCGCTTTGCGTGTTCATGCTCGCGCCACCGCGTGGCCGGCATGATTAAATTGATGGAACGCGATGAAGTCGACGAAGTCTTGGTTGAGCGAGGCAATGTGCATATCGTCTGTGATTTCTGCGGTAAAGAATACGAGTTCGATGCAGTCGATATCGGTGCGCTGTATGCGGGTAGCCCAGAAACTGGATCGGTGCAGTAGGGTATTGCTACGTAGCCATTGTCTGTAAATGGGTTTGTTTTTATACCCTAATCAATTAAAGCCGCTCTATGGAGTGGCTTTTTTTATTCCTCAGTGATTTCTAGCTGGCATAAATGACATTTGCCGTTATGATGAGCTTTTTATGGCCGTGGCGAGTGCAATGCGACATTTATTCCTTATTTTCATGTCTTGCTGGCTATCTACGGCGTCTTTGGCCGCCGAGCCAAGCCCCCCACGTTACAGCTTGGGCGCCGAGCAGCTTGGCTTGGTGGTTAATAAAAACGACCCATTGTCTGTCGAAATCGCCGCGTATTACGCCAAGCAGCATCATCTAAAGCCTGAGCAAATTTTGGAAGTGAGCCTGCCGACCGATCGAGTCTGGTTGGCCGAAGGCGAGTTAGAGCAACTCAAAGCGAAAATCGACGCGCATTTTTCGCCCGAGATTCAAGCTTTGGCTTTGGCTTGGAGCAAGCCGTATCGCGTCAATTGCCTTGGCATTACCTATGGCGTTACGGTGGGTTATGTCGAAGGCGTCTGCAGCAATCTGGGCAAACCCACGCCTGAGTCGCCGTATTTTAATAACGCGACCACGCAACCATTTACCGACCTTGGTATTCGTCCGAGCATGATGCTGGCGGCGAAAGATGTACCGAGTGCTAAAAAATTGATTGATCGCGGCGTCGCCGCATGGGGCAATCAGCCCAAAGCCACTGCGTATTTTTTGACGACGACCGACAAAGCCCGCAGCTCGCGCGCGCCCTTGTTTCCACCGAGTCAAATCGTCAAAAAACCAGCGATTAAAATCGAAAATATCAATGCCAATACGCTGAAAGATAAAAACGATATCGTCGTTTACCAAACGGGTTTGGCCAGCGTAGCTGACCTCGATACGTTGCGGTTTGTACCCGGAGCTCTGGCCGATCATCTGACGTCGTTTGGTGGCATGCTCACCGATAGTGGCCAGATGAGCAGTATGAAATGGCTGGAAAGTGGCGCTACGGCGAGCTACGGCACCGTGAGCGAGCCATATAGCTACCCACAAAAATTCCCGCACCCGCAAGTGTTGCTCGCGCATTATTTGAGCGGTGCCACGGCGGTCGAGGCCTACTGGAAAAGTGTCGCTTGGCCTGCGCAAGGCGTGTTTATTGGCGATCCACTGGCTGCGCCGTATCGAAGTTTGAGTCCGTTTAAGCAGCAATAAATGCTTGAATCAATCAGTGAGTTGTTTACTTTTTAAGTGAAATTTTCGTTTGACGTAGGTCGCGCTAATGCCGCGCGGCACCTACTTTTCTTTGCGTTGCCAAAGAAAAGTAGGCCAAAGAAAGGCAACCCTAAATCTGCACCGACTTCGTCGGTTTGATATCAAGGGGTTTAAAACCACAATTCAACGAACAAGCTAATATCTTGATGTATCTGTATGAAAGCCTTTTTAGTTAAAGGATTCAAATTGATACCTGTATATTTTGGGTGATGTTCAGGTTTGGTGTTGATATGCTTGGGAATGAGTTGAAGTAGCTCCTTCCCCCTTGACGGGGGAAGGTTGGGATGGGGGTGGCAATGGCTGCTTTGACGATAAATTCAACATTTCAACCTCACCCTAGCCCTCTCCCGTCAAGGGAGAGGGGATAAAAGCACAAATTCAACATCAACACCAAATCTGAACATTGCCATATTTTGTACGGTGCTTATTAGCTTCTTGGCGTGATTGACATGATCGCCAAAAACGTCACCGGCCCATTTTCGACCGACGATGGTGCTTTATAGCATCCCAATGCGCCGAGGAAATGCACTGCCATTGCGGTTAGCTCCCACGCCATCGCTTCATCGCCAATTTCAAACACATGATCTAAGCCAAATAGCGCAATACCGGTCAGTGCTTCAAGCTCTTTGAGTTTAGCGGCGCGTTCGCGCAGAGCAGGCAACACGGTTTCATTGCACCAAGCCCATTTCCACGAATTGGCTTTGGCCGAGTAGCTGCCGATGTCGATCACATCGGCTTCAGCTTCTAAGTTGTCGGCGGCGTCGAAAAATTGCAGTTTTCCTGTGGTTTGGTCAAACCACCAACGGCCAGCGCCATTGCCTAGGCCATAGCTTTCGCTCAATGCCACTTGCTTTTGCTCTAGCTCGGCAAAAGTGCTGTCCATAAAGGCGTAAAATTCATCATCGGTCATGCTCACAACGATTTTCCTTATTCAGTTTGATTGCGCATTTTACTGTGCTTTCAATCCAAGGTCTCGCTGATGCTGCACTGTTCTTATTTGCGATTAGCCAGAGGGTTAAATCCAGTCACTAAGGCGGTGCCGAGTAAAATGACTAATGCACCCATCACCGTGTTGCCACCGATGTGTTCGCCTAAAAAAAGCGAGCCCCACAGGATGCCAAAGACAGGAATTAAAAAGGTGACGGTCAATGTCGATGCCGCGCCGATTTCGCGTACAAGGCGGAAATACAATAAATACGCCGCACCCGTGCATAAAATCGCCAGCCCTGCGATGGCAAACCAGACTATAGGTGTGGGCGTGCTAATGGGCTGGCTAGCGGCAAACAGCGGCAATAAAAACAGACTCGCACCCCACATACTGCCGTGGGCAGCTTGAAATGAAGGAATGTGGCTGGCTTTGATTTTGGTATACGCACTGGCGATGCCGTAGCACAAGGTTGCCGATAAACACGCCGCAATGCCCAGTGCTGCGCCAGCTTGGCCGACAATCCGATCAAACCCAACTAAGACGGCTACGCCTAATACGCCAATCAATAGGCCTAAGCACACTTTGAATGTCGGCATTTTTTGAATGATCAGCGCCATAATAATCGCACCCCAAATCGGCGCCGTAGCATTGAGGATCGACATCATCGAGGCATTGAGCGTACGAGCAGCAAAGCCGTAGGCTAAAAATGGCAACGCGGTATTAAAGACGCCCAGAATCAGATATTCGCGCCAGTGTTGCCATGCAAAGCCTTGCTTGAGAACTTGCGCCACCACGGCTAAAAATAACGCTGCTAAGCCAATGCGCGCACTAATTGTCCAAATCGGCCCAAGGCTTGGCACGGCTAATCGTAAGAACAAAAAGGACGCGCCCCAAATTGCGGCGAGTAAAGTCAAACGGCAGGCATTGGCAAAATTCATTATCAGCCCGAAAAAAGTCGAGATGATATTGTGCATTGCCGCCGCCTCGCTTGGCTATCGAAAGATGGTGTGGCTGTGTTCAGCTTCGGTAGCGGGTCAATTCGAACTCTTGATTGCTGAGTCGCGCTAATGCCGTACGGCGCTTACAATTACATCGCCTCATTGCAAACAATGGCAATTTTATTTCCTGTTGGGTCGCGCATATAAGCCGCATACCAGTTCGGGCCATATGGACGCATTCCGGGAGCGCCTTCGTCTTGGCCACCACAAGCCATCGCGGCAGCATAAAAGGCATCCACTTCCGAATGATTTTTAGCGCTAAAACCAATCATTGTGCCATTGCCTGCTGTTGCAGCTTGCTGATCAAAAGGCTTGGCAATCCACAGAACCAGACCTTCACCTTTCCCTTGCTCGGAATAAGCGCGCCAGCCGGGAAAGTCCATATGAGATTGCCAATTAATCGTTGCTAATACGGCATCGTAGAAGGCGTTCGATTGCGCTGAATCATTTGCACCCAAGGTGATATAAGTTTCCATTTCGTACTCCATGCTGAGTGGCAATAAAGAATGTTAAAAGTACTTTCAAAAGCAAATTAAAACATCCACATGGCATAAGCTAGAAATGGAACGTTCGTTCTGTTGTCGCTTTGCAACTTGCGTATGCATGGATACTAATGGTCAGTAGTATTGGTCGACGTATTGCCATCTAAGTATTGATTAATAATGGCTACAGGTAGATACATCGGTATTGTAGGGA